>CAJOLJ010000030.1 GCA_905235445.1 uncultured Bacteroidales bacterium | reverse complement strand
TTCTGTAATAGACGGTGTCATCGTCCATCGACACCGGCTTCGACCGGTCGCAGTCGAAAGCATACCAATCTTCATGTATGTCGGCTTTTTTGCATTCACGGATGAACTGCTTCTCGGATCTGATCCGGCACTTGTCAAGCTGCTCCTGTTCCCGCTGTGCAAAATAGGCTTGCTGTTCTTCATTGGTCATTTGATGCTCCTCTGTAAATTCCGTTTTTAACATCCCGATGAATTCGAATTTATCTAGTTGTTCAATATAATCGACAGTTTTTCCGTGCCTTTCACGCCGAAGCCCCACAAGTCGGTTTCTCCCCGATCGTTTGTCCCCGGAGCATATCCGGCGACGAGCGAAGCGTCGGGCAAAGCGATATCGTGTTTTTTCAGGATATTCTCGATAAAGCCGATCGCTCTGACCGTTTGCTGATCGCAAAAACCGTCGTCAAAACAGCCGCCGTCGCAGATCTTTACCAAAAAGGAGCGGGAGAGCGATGACTTTGCAGAACTCGTCCTCTGGGTCGCCGTCCGTGATACCCGAGTAAAGCGCGGCGGCTTGTTCGTATTCCTCACGTGTGATCTCATGCCACGGGGCGCGGATGTACTCTTCGACCGTTGCGGCGTGCTCGCTTTTATATCCCGTCATAACGAGTTCCGGCAGAATGCTCAGGTATGCGTCCCAGGCATTGTCGTCCACCCAGTTCTTCTGCACTGGCCATTGCCACATCTTTTTTGCGAGAAGCGTCCAGTCCCGATCGGGAAACAATGCGAGCAGATACCGTTCGATACACATAAAAGATATAGCACAGGCGCCCCGTCATCGTGACGTTTTCAAAACATTTATCCATATTTCACCCGTTATTCTTCCACAAAATTGATCCTGCCGGGCTGAAGCGTTCTGCCGGGATATTTCACCTGATCGTAGTATTCCGTTAAGTATTTGCTCATACGTGCGGGAAGAGCGTCCAAATCCGGGTCTTGCGGATCGCCGATCACTTCGCTTAAATCTATCACGTCCAACCCGGAGTTATACGGGAACAGGCGGCAGTGCTCAAAGCCACCGTGTTCACGCGCGAATCCGACAGCCTCTGCGCAGCGCTCCTCCATGGTACCTTCCAGGTCTTTCCATTCAATATCGCACTCCACGAAGTCCGGCGTTCCGGCGAAACCGAGCTCACGGAGCAAATAATCAAAAAGATTGCCGTAATAATGTTCTATGCCGTCGTCGGGCAGGATCGCGATCAGACTGCCGTCGGGCTTGATCCAGATGATATCGAAGTAATAATATCCGCCCGCCGCCACGGGAACGGTATCGGGTCCGTACTTTTCCCTGATTTCCTGCGGGTAATTCGGGTACCAGCTTTCGTCCTTTTCATACGTTTCGGGATCGTACCAGTATTGCAGAGCCTCTTCGGGCGAATCAAAGCCCTCGGTCACGTCGAGCGCACAAGTGAACCAGAAATCACAGCGGCTCTTGTTCCGCTTGCAAAAATGGCAGCAGTCAAGCACGCCGTCCCACTCGCGGCAGAATCTCTCCGCGGCTTCGGTATATGGCACGCCCGCCTTATGGTATCTTTCGACAAACTTGTCGTGATCGTATTCATGAGCCCGGTGCGCTTTGGCAAATTCCAACGCTGCGGCGATACGTTCTTCTAAAGTTCCGGTGAGTTCCATATCGATTTTACTACTTCTCCCAAACGCAAAGCGTCTTTGCGCCGTGCTTTTGGGCGCATATCTTTAGCAGATTGAACCAGCCGATACAGTGATCGAGGATGATCGAATCGGTCGTGATGACGTTGTCCTTATCCCAAAGCGCGGAATCAACGGCTTTCAGCAGCTGAATATCAAGATCGAATGGATATCCTTCTCCGATATCCGCAAGCAGCGTTTTCAGCCGCCCGGAATTCGACACCGGCTCGTCGAGCAAAATATGAGCGGTTTTGATATTTTGCTCTTTCAGCGTATCGAAAAGCGCATGAACGGCTTTCTCAGTCTGGGGGATGATCCGGTAGGTCCCGCGCAGGGCGGCGAGATCCCGGACGGTGCCGTCCATACATTCGAACAACAAGGAATCGGAAAACAGCACCTCAAGTGTGATGACCGTGTTGAAGCCGTCGATCCATACCTCAGCGGCCTCCTGCGAACTTTTCTCCTTCGCTTTCCGGTTCCGGAGCTGCCCGGCAGATGCCACGCTGCGCACGATGGCCATCCGCTGCCGCTCGGAAAGCAAGAAATGATTGCCGACGAAGGTGGAGGCCTGCTTCAGATCATAACCCTCGTCCAGCAAATAGCATACGTGCCGCGAGGCGGTTTTCATCCTCGCAATCGCCTCAGGAGAGAAGCTTAGTTCATCTTTCGGCACATATCCGCGTTTGGCATTCATCAAACAACTTTGCAAATTTCGATTTATCTGTCAGAAAGAGATAACGATTTCCCAAAGGTGTAACATTTTTTCATCTCCGACCAAGGGCTATCCTCAAATCTTGCATATTCTCCTTATTTCCAGAGGACTAAGTGGTGTCTTTCGTATGACTTGTCCATAATTTCTATTTTACAAATATATAATACATTTTACAAAAAACACTGAACTCCAACACTTCTAGCATCGACTACTTATCCGGCAAGGCAGAGCCTACTGTGAAAAATGCACGTTTGGTTTGTGCTACATTAAGAATGACACCGGCGGCCATGCTGGGATTTTTAGTTGAACCGGGATAGCCCATAAGAAGATAAAAGGGGCCTGGACGCAGAACCGCTGTCCAAGCCCCGCATATGGGCTGCACCCGAAGGACTTCCACTTAGAAGACCGAAGTGTATCAATATCTTAGAAGTTCAAGTTCAAGGGCATCAGTGACATCGTCACTGTAGCCGATGAAAGGTTCGGATATGACCCCGTCCTTGCCCACCACGAGATAGGTGGGGAAAGAGTCGGTCCCTATCTGCTTGAATATCGCCTGGAGCTGGTTTGTGCTGAGGTAATAATGGTCCCCCTTGATGGAAGTAATCATTCTCTCCCAGAGGTTGCGGGGAGATGTCTGCGAAGTGATGTAAACGTACTTAGCTCCGCTGTATATCCCGCTCTTGAGTGGCTCCATCTGGGCCATGGCATCCTTGCAGGTTCCGCTCCATGTCGCCCAGAAATCAATCAGAACGACCTGTCCCTTGTAGGAGGAGGCTATGGCCTGCAGAAGCTGGTCATAGGGAACCTGCGGAACTTTCTTGATGGCATAGTCCTGGTCCTGGACCTTGGGTGATTGTTCACTTGCAGGGTCGGAAGGACGGGGGGTGGCGGGAAGGATGGTGAAAGCTGATATGATGGTCACGCCCAGGAGCGCCGCCAGGGCCATGAGAGTCTGTTTCGGGTGTTTCATTGTTTTGCGTTGTTGGAATTCTATGATACTACTTGGCTCTCTTTCACTATGGAACTACTTACAGTTGCAGACGCCACCTCCGTTGGCGATAATCCTTGCCTTGAGTTCCCACGTACGGACCTTGTCCTTGTAGAAGTTGTTGGCATTCACCTTCTCCACGTCAAGTGCAGCATCCGAGTTGCTGTCCCATCTCCTGCAGTTGTACATGACCTCATAAATCCTGCCAATCTGGTACTCCCTGCTGACCCTCAGACCCACCGCATAGTCCTCACCGTACTTGGTGGGAGGGAAATTGAGAGTGCGCAGAAGCGGGGTGTAAAAGCCTCTCGGCGCTCCGAGACCGTTGATGCGAAGGGCATTGTTGCGTCCGTTCTCGGGAGTCCACTCCCTGTGGTCGATGACCCCGGGAGGGAGGATATTGAGGTCGATGTCGGTAAGGCGGTACGTGCCCACCACCATGGCGCAGTTCTGCTCGTAGAATGCGTCCACGAACCTCTGAACTACGGTATCGTCACTGTACATGTCATCCGAGTCCAGCTGGAGGGCGAACTTCCCGCATTTGGGATGGTGAAGGGCGGAGTTCCAGTTTCCGCCGATTCCGTGCCAGGTGGGGTCCTGGGCTATGTAGATGAGTTTATCGTCCGAGAGGAAGGATTTGATGACATCGACGGTCCCGTCATCGGAGTTGTCATCCACGACTATCACGTTATACTTGAAGGTGGTCTTCTGGTTGAGGGCTGACTTCAGGGCATCGCCGATGGTCCTGACCCTGTTCTTGCAAGGAATGACGACGGAGGCCTCATACTCGAAAGGCTCGTCCGAGAACTCGATATGCTTGAAAGTGGGGGCAAGGTAGCCGCCGATGTCCATAAGGTGCCGGGTGCAGGCTTTTTCCATCTCGATCTGCACTCCACGGTTCTTGGGATCGACATAGTCGAAGAGTTTCTCCCCTGACTTCCTGGTGTCCAGTTCCGTGTCATAATACAGGTACTCGCTTATGTGCTCGAGCTTTCCTTTCTGGGACACTTTGAGACGGAGGTCGTAAAGCCCCGCTGCCTCATAGTCGACATCCATCCTGGAAACGGCTTCCTTGAGGGCGTCGGTGCGGTAGATGAGGACGCTTCCGAAGTCAAAGTCATCCCTGAGGGCTCCCATCTGGCAGTCGATGACGGGGGCGGCGCTCCTGAGGGCATCCTTCACATTGAAATGGTCGGAATAGACCATGGCGGCGTGGGTGTCCTCGGCAATGGAAAGGAACCTCTCGAGGGAATACTGTCCGAATGAGAGTTCAGTGTACTTGGTGTATATGAGGGTATAGGGTGCAGCGGAAGCTTTTGCAATCTTCCCAAGGATATCGGTCGAGCGAAGGGAAGTAGAAAAAAGAGAAGGGCAACCCTCAAGGTCACCGCCCTGGAGCGGTTCACTCTCGGGTGTGCAAAGAAGGGTAACCGAATTGATTTCATCTTCACGGCTCAGGGAAGCGAGGGTGCCCCTTACCTGGGAGGCGGAACGGTACGGTATGTAACAATCTATTCTTTTCATATAACAAAAATGGATGTCCATTGACCTTCGGCGGGGGATGGAATGGATAAATAATTAAACTTGTATGAAAAAAGAGCTTCCCACAGAGAGATCAACGGGTACAAAGGTAGTAAAAATGAATAAAATTGCATACTGTTTTTTCTTGGGAAGCGGAAAGAATGGAAAGGATGAAATTGAGGAAGAATTCATAAATTTGCAATTCTATCCAATAAAGGACACATTCCTAAAGCAAAAGCGGCATGAAACGGAACTTGAAAAAATCCCTGCTCCCTGCCCTCTTACTGGGCATTTCCATGTGTGCGGGGGCCCAGCAGGCCCCCTCGGCCCTGTGGCTTCGTCACGCAGCCATTTCCCCTGACTCAAAGACAATTGCACTGAGTTTCGGAGGGGACATATACACAGTGAGCGCCACAGGAGGCCTTGCCAGGCAGATAACTTCCAATGCGGCATTCGATTCCACCCCGATGTGGACCCGCGATTCCAAGAGCATCGTATTCTCCTCCTACAGGGAAGGCAGCAAGGACATTTTCATAACCTCCGCCGAGGGCGGAAGGCCTGTGAGGGTAACCGACATCCCCGGGTCCGAGACCCCGCTTGCAGTCCTGGAGGACGGGACCATCCTTTTCAGCGCAAGCCTCGGCTACTCCCCCTCATGGGGTGGCTTCCCCGGCAGTCCCAAACTCTATAGCATAAAGCCGGGGGAAGGACGGGAGACTCTCGTCAGTTCCCTTACCATAAGCGACCTCTGTGTGAACGCCGACGGAGAGGTCCTCTACGAGGACTACAAGGGTTACGAGGATCCGCTCAGGAAACACCACACCTCCTCCGTAACCCGTGACATCTGGCTCTACAGGGGCCAGGGCGGCGCTTCCTTTGTCAAGATGGAACCCTCCGGTTCCTTCACCAAGCTCACCTCCAATCCCGGGGAGGACCGCAATCCCCTATTCGCACCCGACGGGAAGAGCTATTACTTCCTTTCCGAGAGGGACTCCAAGACCTTCAATGTCTACAAGGCATCCATCGACTCCCCTGACTCTGCCCCCCTCCAGCTCACCTCCCATACCAAGAACCCGGTACGCTATCTGAGCGTCTCCGATGACGGGCTGCTGTGCTACTCCTACAACGGGGAACTGTACACTCTTCGTGAGGGCGCCGCTCCCGTAAAGCTCTCCATAACCATACTTTCTGACAACGAGCAGAAAGCCTCCTCGAAAATCAGCGTCACATCCGGAGCCACCTCGATGTCCCCCTCCAAGAACGGGGAGGAGATAGCAATCGTGGTGAGAGGAGACGTATTCGTCACCAGCGAGGAGTTCCGCACCACCAGGCGCATTACCGACACTCCCGAGCAGGAGAGAGGAGTGAGTTTCGCACCCGACGGGAAGAGCCTCTACTACGCATCGGAGCGGGGCGGCAACTGGTCCATCTACCGTACCGTCCTAACTGACAAGAAAGACAAGTGCTTCACTTACAATACCAAGATGAAGGAGGAGCTCTTCTCCCCCGCCGGACAGACCTGCCAGCAGCCTCAAGTGTCCCCCGACGGAAAATATGTGGCCTACCTTCGTGACCGCACTGAACTGGTGGTCCAGGAGACCAAGGGCGGAGCCCCCAAGTCCCTGCTGAAGGGCCTCACCTATTCCTACTCCGACGGTGACCTCGAGTTCAGCTGGTCCCCCGACAGCCGCTTCCTACTTTCCACATACCAGGGTGAAGGGGGATGGAACAACGCAGACGTGGCCCTCGTGGAGGTATCCACGGGAAAGGTTACGAACCTCACCGAGAGCGGCTACTCCGACTCTTCCTTCCGCTGGGCCCTCGGAGGCAAGGCCATGACCTTCGAGTCCGACAAGAACGGTTACCGCAGCCACGGTTCATGGGGCGCCGAAGGGGACGTGTACCTGATGTTCTTCGACACCAAGGCCCTCTCCGAGTGGAGAAGGGGCAAGGAAGGGGACCACATCGAGAAGATGACCTCGGAACTGAGCGAGAAAAAACAGGAGAAAAAGGACAAGAAGGACTCCCTGGAAAAGGCTGAGCCAAAGAAGCTGGAACTCTTCCTCGAAGGCAGGGAAGACCGCATTTTCCGCCTGACTCCCTCCTCCGCCAGGCTCGGTGACCACTACCTGTCCCCCGACGGGCGCAAGCTCTACTACATCACTCCCCTGGAGAAAGGCCGCGGCCTGTGTGAACTGGACCTCCGTGAAGGAAGCGTCAAGGTCCTCAGAAGGGACGTCGGCGGAAGGATCATTCCTTCCTCTGACGGCAAGGACATCTATCTTTTCACCGGGAACTCCATAAGCAAGATAAGCCTTGCGGGAGGCCAGCCCAAGAACATCTCCTTCTCCGGGGACTTCGACTACAGGCCCGCAGCCGAGCGACAGTACATATTCTCCCACATCTGGAAACAGGTCCAGGAGAAGTTCTACGATCCTGACATTCATGGGATAGACTGGCAATACTATCATGACAACTATGCCCAGTTCCTCCCCTACATCAACAATAACTTCGATTTCCAGGAAATGCTCTCCGAGATGCTCGGGGAACTTAACGGTTCCCACACCGGGGCCCGTTACCGCCCTATCTCAGGCGTGAGTCCCTCATACCTTGGAGTGGTCCTGGACCCCGACTACAGCGGCGATGGCCTAAGAATTGCTGAGGTACTTCCAGGCGGTCCCATCTACCTGGCGGATCCCGGGATAAAACCCGGTGACGTCATCCAGAGCATCGAGGGCACTAAGATCCTTGCGGGGCAGAACTGGTATCCCCTCCTGCAGGGGAGGTCCGGCAAGAGGACCTCGGTGGAAGTGAGTACCGGCGGCAAGACCAAGGAATACCTGCTCACCCCGATTTCCTCAGAGAGCACGCTCCTGTACAGGAGGTGGGTAAGGCAAAGGGAGAAGATAGTCGAGGAACTATCCGGCGGAAAAGTCGGATACGTCCATGTCCAGGGCATGAACTCCCCTTCATTCAGGGAAGTCTACTCCAAGGCCCTCGGCAAGTACCGCAGTGCGGAGGCCCTGATCGTGGATACCCGCCACAACGGAGGCGGATGGCTCCATGACGACCTGGCAACCTTCCTCTCGGGCAAAGCCTACATAGACTTCAAGCCCCGTGGGCAGTACATCGGCACCGAGCCTTACAACAAGTGGAACAAGCCCTCCTGCGTGCTTGTGTGCGAGGACAACTACTCCGATGCATCGGGGTTCCCCTACACGTACAAGACCCTCGGCATCGGTCCTGTTGTCGGCACCTGCGTCCCGGGGACAATGACCGCAGTGTGGTGGGAGACCCTCCTTGACCCGACCCTGGTATTCGGCATCCCGGAAGTGGGGTCATTCGCCCTCAAGGAGGGAAGATACCTGGAGAACCTGGACCTGGAGCCGGACATCCTGGTGTTCAACACCCCCGAGGGGGAGCTCTCCGGGAAGGACGAACAGCTGGAGGCTGCCGTCAGGGAGATGCTCCGGGCCATAGAATCGAAAAAATGACCTGCGAAGGCCAGATTATTATAGCTGCACATAAAAATGAACGACAGAAAACTTGTCATAATACCGACCTACAACGAGCGGGAGAACATCGAGAAAATCTCCCGCAAGGTCCTTTCCTATCCCGAGGAATACAACATCCTGGTGATTGACGACGGGTCCCCGGACGGGACCGCCGCCATTGTGAAGACCCTGCAGGGGGAGTATCCCGACAGGCTCTTCATACTGGAGAGGGAAGGGAAGCTCGGTCTGGGTACGGCTTACATCATGGGGTTCAAGTGGGCCCTGGAGAAAGGATATGACTACATTTTCGAGATGGATGCGGACTTCTCCCACAACCCCGACGACCTTGGGAGGCTCTACGAAGCCTGCGCCGTTGACGGGGCTGACCTGTCCATCGGTTCCCGCTACTGTGACGGGGTGAGCGTAGTTAACTGGCCTTTCCGCAGGATCATGATGTCATTCCTTGCCTCCAAGTACGTCAAAGGGGTACTGGGGGTCGGCATCCATGACACCACCGCCGGGTTCGTGTGCTACTCCTCCAAGGTCCTTTCCACCATCGACCTCGATAACGTGAGGATGAAAGGCTACGGGTTCCAGATAGAGATGAAGTTCACCGCCAAGAAACTTGGTTTCAAGATCAGGGAGGTCCCCATCATCTTCATAAACAGGAAGGAAGGAACCTCAAAAATGAGCAGCGGCATCTTCGGCGAGGCTTTCTGGGGAGTCATTTACCTCCGCTTCAGGAAGATAAGCCCCGCTCCCGGAAAAACCGCCCCCGCCGGGAAATAGCCATGGGAAGAGTATTCACCAATTGCCTCGTCCTCTCCGCAGACCGCTTCGGGGAGGGCGAAGTGTATATTGAGGGGGACAGGATAGTTTCTGTCCATTACTGCGGGAGCGGCGAGGAACCCGAGGTGCACCTGGGGCCGGCAGTCCCCCTTGACACCCCGAGGGAGGACCTCGGAGGAAAGGTGCTGATGTGCTCCCTCATCGACAGCCACGTGCATTTCAGGGAACCGGGGATGACCCGCAAAGGGGATATCTTCACGGAGTCCCGCTCAGCCCTCCTGGGCGGGGTCACCACCTTCATCGACATGCCCAACACAAATCCCCCGACCGTCACCCTGGATGCCCTCCAGGACAAGCTGTCCCGCTGCGAGGGAAGGTCCTGGGCTGACTACGGCTTCCACATCGGGGCCACGAACGGCAACTCGGGACTGCTCAGGGAGATTGCTACCGAAGGCTCACCCCTGTGGGGAGAGTACGGCGCCATCAAAGTGTTCATGGGCTCCTCCACCGGAGGAATGCTCCTTGACAGCAAGGATGTCCTGTCGGAACTCTTCTCCATCCCGTTCACGGGGAAGAGGATACTGGTCCACAGTGAGGACGAGGGGGAAATCCGTTCCAACACAGCCGCCTTCAAGCAGAAATACGGGGACGACATCCCACAGAGATACCATAGCGCAATCCGTTCCAGGAGAGCCTGCATCCTCTCGACTATCAGGGCCCTGGAACTTGCCATGAAATACGGCACCGCACTTCACATCCTCCATGTCACCACAAAGGAGGAAGTGGACATGATAAGGGCCGCGAAGAGGCTCAATCCCAACATAACGGCCGAGACCACCCCGAATTATCTATATTTCAGCGACGAGGACTATGACAGGTTGGGGCCCCGCCTCAAGTGCAACCCCGCCGTCAAGACCGCCTCGGACCGCCAGGCCTTGCGGGACGCCCTTCTGGACGGGACCATCGACACCATCGGGACCGACCACGCACCCCACCTTCTCTCCGAGAAGGATAAGCCCTACACTTCATGCCCTTCGGGCTGTCCTTCCATCACCCAGAGTCTCGGGGTCATCCTTACCGTCTGCCGGGAAGGGGACATCCCGCTTACCGTGGTAGCGAAAACCATGTGCGAAAAACCTGCCGAACTTTTCGGGATAAAGGACCGGGGGCACATGCTCCCCGGACAGAAAGCGGACCTTCTCGTTGTCGACCCTTCCCTCGAGTACATGGTCGGGGACAAAGAAGCCATGTCCCTTACATCAAGCTCCCATGTCCCGTATCTATGCGGCTGGAGCCCATACGAGGGTGAGACCCTCACCGGAGGGGTGAAATCAGTATACCTCAGCGGAGAGCTGTCGGTACAGGACGGAAGGCTCCTTGACGAGAGTCCGAGAGGACGGAAAGTGACTTTCAGTTAGGCCGGATTTATTCAGTCTTGAAAATAAATTGTTATATTTGCAAGCGAAATGCTTGCGAATCGTCACTGGTATTGCTGTTTTCAAAGAAAAACTGTCACTCACAAGTGAATATTTATTCAAAAGACCAAGACCGACCACATGTCCAGTAACCAAGGCCGCCACCCGGGAAAAAAGATATCCATATACATTACTTCCCTCATAGCCATCATCCTGTGGGGGATGTCATACATATGGTGTGACGCTCTCATTGGCCTTGGCATACCGGTCGAGTACTTCATATTCATAAGGATCCTGCTGGCCGGTGTCCTGCTCCTTTGTTTCAATCTGGTGGGGCGGGAAAGCATCCGGATGGATTTCCGGAGGGACTTCTGGTGGTTCCTCCTCCTTGCCCTATGCGAGCCGGGCATATATTTCGTCTGCGAGACCTACGGCATCAAGCTCACCGAGTCTCCCACCTACAGTGCCCTTATCGTGGCGACCACCCCGGTGTTCTCCTCAATCATAGGCGTCCTCGTTTTCAAGGAGAGGCTCAATCTCATGAATGCAGCCGGGATAGCGGTGTGCCTGGGCGCCCTTGTGATGATCACCCTTTGCTCGAGCTGTGTCGGGGAGCACTTCGTCCTGGGAGTGATACTGCTGATGGTTGCGGTGTTCGCGGAAGTCGGCCACGCCTCCATGGTGAAGGTCCTGTCCTCAAGGTACACGCCAAGCGTAATTGTCATGTACCAGTTCCTCATAGGGAGTGCCCTGCTCCTTCCATTCTTCCTGACCAAGGGACTGGAGAACTTTGACCCGTCCGTTTACCTCAGCTGGGATGTCTGGAAACCCATCCTATGCCTGGCCCTTCTTTGTTCCGCCCTCGCCTTCACCCTGTGGGCAGGTTCCATCAAGCACCTGGGGGTTGCCAAGTCATCGGTTTTCCTTGCCATGATACCGGTAGTGACCGCAGTGGCGGGGTTCATCCTAGGACAGGAACTCCTTACCTTACAGCAGTGGGCCGGCATCGGGATCTTCTGCATAGGGCTCATAATGACACAGCTTAGGCAGTGCAGGGAAAAGGCCCCCACCAGTGAGGAATAAAAAAATGAAAGGTGCCCTGCGGAAGACACCTTTACCTATATCAATGTCGCTTCACTGTCACTGCAGTATCCTCGAAGCCCCCATGTAGCGCTGCTTCCAGTAATTGAGGGAACTCAAGGAAATCGTCACCCCTGTGGAGGACCCGCTGTGTATGAACTTGAACTCCCCGTCCCCTTCGATGCTCGTGACTATCCCCACATGGCCTATCGTGCCCTTCGTACCGAAGAACACCAGGTCCCCCGGGCGCAGGTCCCTGCGTGACACCCTCTGTCCGTCATAGGCACCCTGGTCTGTGGCGGAACGGTGAAGTTCGTATCCGAAATGCCTGTACACGTAGCAAGTAAACCCGGAGCAGTCGAAGGTCCTAGGACCTGACCCACCGTAGGCATAGGGGCTCCCGAGGAAAGTCTTCGCATAAGAGACGACATGCTCCCCTTTCATTGCCAAGGCGTTCCTGTCACGGGCCTTGCGTATGAGTGAGCAGGACGGGGCGCACAGAAGGAGCGCCGCCACAAGCACTGCGGCCACTGTCCCCCTGCGGGAAAGAAGTCTTCCTATGGAAAGCGATGATTTCATCCGTCCTGTGGGTGAAAGGTTATCAGTCCTTGCCTATGAGGGAAAGGGACACTCTCTTTCTGTCGAGGTCCACTCCCAATACTCTGACACGCACGTACTGGTGAAGTTTAACGACCTTGGAAGGATCTATGCTGCCCCGCCCCGGGGCGAAGGCCCTCATCTGGGACACATGGATGAGCCCGTTCTCATGGATGCCTATATCCACGAAGGCACCGAAGGCGGTCACATTGGTGATGATGCCGGGAAGTTCCATGCCCTCGTAGAGGTCCTCTATATCCTTGACGCTCTCATCGAAGGAGAACTCCTGCGCACCTTCACGAGGGTCGAGACCGGGTTTCGCGAGTTCTTTGATGATGTCGCTGACCGTAGGAAGTCCGAAGTCCTTCTCTACGTATTGTTCCGGCTTCAGCCGGGAAAGCAGGTCCTTGTCCCCTAAGAGCTTCTTCTCGCTCACTCCCAGGTCCCTGGCCATCTTTGCCACGATGTGGTAGGACTCGGGATGGACTGCTGAGTTGTCAAGAGGGTTTTTCGCATCGGGGATCCTGAGGAAAGCGGCGCACTGCTCGAAAGCCTTGTCCCCGAGACGGGGCACTTTCCTCAGTGCCTCACGGGATGGGAACGGGCCGTTCTTTGTCCTGTAGGCCACAATTGACTGTGAGAGGGAGGGGCCGATTCCGGACACATAGCGAAGAAGATACGGGCTTGCGGTATTGAGGTTGACGCCTACCAGGTTGACGCAACTTTCCACCGTGTTGTCCAGTTCTTCCTTCAGGAGTGCCTGGTCCACGTCATGCTGGTACTGTCCCACCCCGAGGGAGCGGGGATCTATTTTCACGAGTTCGGACAGGGGGTCCATAAGACGTCTGCCGATGGACACCGCACCCCTCACGGTAACGTCATAGTCGGGGAACTCCTCCCTGGCGACTTCCGATGCGGAGTAGATGCTGGCCCCGTCCTCGCTTACCGTATATACCTTGCACCCCTCGGGGAGTTCCACCCGCCTCAGGAACTCCTCCGTCTCCCTGGATGCGGTACCGTTACCGATGGCTATGGCCTGTATCCTGTACTTCTCGCAGATGTTCTCCAGGGTAAGAAGTGACTTGACCTTGTCAGACTGCGGAGGATGGGGATAGATTATGGTGTGATGGAGGAGATTCCCCTGTTCATCGAGGACCGCCATCTTGCAGCCGTTGCGAAAGCCCGGGTCAATGGCCAGGGTCCTTTTCTGCCCCACCGGAGGTGAAAGAAGAAGCTGGCGGAGGTTATCTCCGAACACCCGGATGGACTCCGCATCGGCCTTGGCCTTGCACTCCTTTATGACTTCACGGGAGATGGAGGGATAAAGGAGCCTCGTGAAAGAGTCCTCGATGCTTTCCTTCAGCTGCTGTGCAGTATCGGGAGCGGGATAGCGCTTCCCCTTGCAGAAGTCATAGTAAATCTTTGCGGAGCATTTGTCCACGAGGGCATCTATCTTCACATTCAGGAAGCCTTCCTCCTCACCCCTCAGGATGGCCAGGAGTCGGTGGGAGGCTATCTTCTGGAGCGGTTCCTTGAAATCAAAGTAAGAACGGTATTTCGCAGCCTCGGGATTGTTCTGTCCCTCCTTGGTAACCTTGGAAATGACCCACCTCTGGGAGAAAATGCCCCTAAGGGTCTGACGCACGGAAGGGGTCTCGCTGATCCTTTCAGCTATGATATCCCTTGCCCCCTGGAGGGCATCATCGACACTTCCCACCTTGTCGGACAGGAACTTGGACGCTTCCCTGGAAGGGGAGGCTGTCTTCATGTCAAAGATGAGGTCCGCAAGGGGTTCAAGACCCGCCTCCTTCGCCACCGTAGCCCTTGTCCTTCTCTTGGGCCTGAACGGGAGGTACAGGTCCTCAAGCACTGCGGGCTCGAGGCAGGACTCGATCTGGGAGCGGAGTTCCGCTGTTAGCTTGCCCTGTCCCTCTATAACCGAAAGCACGGTTTCCTTTCGCTTCTCCAGTTCCTCGAACACGCCTTTGCTGTGGTTCACCGCAGCCACCTCACCATCATCCAGTCCCCCGGTCTTCTCCTTGCGGTAACGGCTGATGAATGGCATGGTATTCCCCTCCTCGAGGAGGATGATGCAGTTCTCGACCTGCCAGGGCTGGACCTGCAGAGTCTCGGCTATATGTTTGACGTAGATTTCTTTCATGGCTGGATGAAGTATTTAATCCTGGGAGAACTCCTTGAGTTCATCCCTGTATGCTGAGAATATCTTTGACTTGGAAACGAACCCGATGTAGTAGCGGTCCTCCTTGCGTACGACAGGGAGGCTCCAGGCTCCCGTCTTCTCGAACTTGTCCATCACGGACTCCATGCCCTCCCCCGCATAGACGTACACCGGGAAAGAACGCATGTAGTTGTAGACATGACGCTTGGCATATAGTTCGGGGCGGAACATTTCCTTTCGCACCACCTCGAGTGCCACGTACCCCTGGAAATGTCCCCTGGAGTCGATGACAGGGAAAATGTTCCTGGTGGACTCCGATATGGCCTGCACCAATTCACCCAAGGTTGCATCGATTTCCACAGTCGTGAAATCCTTCTCCAGCACATCCTCCAGACGCAGGAGCGTAAGGACCGAATGGTCGGAGTCGTGGGTCAGCAACTCCCCGCTCTGGGCGATGCGCTTGGTGTAGATGGAATATTTCTCGAAGAGGCGGATCGTCCCGAAGGAGAGGGTGGACGTGAGAATCAGCGGGATAAAGAGTTCATAGCCCCCGGTAATCTCGGCTATGAGGAAGATGGCCGTCATCGGGGCCTGCATGACCCCTGCCATGAGCCCTCCCATACCGACCAGCACGAAGTTCTGTTCCGGGACCGAAAGCCCGCTTCCGCCAAGGACCAGGTTAAGTGTCCTCGCCACCACGAACCCAGCAACCGCACCCACGAAAAGGGTCGGTCCGAATGTTCCTCCGACTCCGCCCCCGGCGTTGGTGAAAGTCATGGAGAACACTTTGAAAATCATGACGAGAAGGAAGAACAGCGGTACGCCCCACTCCTTCGTCAGAAGGCCGGAGGTTATGCCCGGGGTTCCGCCATACTCTATATCGCCACCCTTCAGGAGAGGCTGCAGGAAATCATACCCTTCCCCGAAAAGGGGCGGCAGCAGGAAAATGAGAAGTCCGAGGCCCACTGCACAGATGCCCCACTTGAGGAAGGAACCCTTCAGCTTTCCAAGAAGGTCCTCCAGGCGCAGTGTCATCCGTAGGAAGTACAGTGAAAAGAACCCGCACAGTATGCCCAGAATGATATAGAACGGGACATTCGCCATGCTGAACGGGATGATGTTGCAATCGAAGGGTCGGGAGGCGCCAAGGAAAAGGTAGGAGACGAGGGTGGCCGATACCGTGGACAGGAGCATCGGCATCATTGCATTCATGGAGAGATTGAAAAGCAGTATCTCCAAGGTGAACAGGACTCCCGCCAACGGGGCCTTGAAGATACCGGCCACGGCGCCTGCGGCACCGCAACCTATGAGGATGGTGGTGCTCCTATAGGACAGTTTGTTCTTCCTGGCGAAAAAAGAGCCTATGGCTGCCCCCGTGTACACGATAGGGGCCTCCGCCCCGACGGATCCTCCGAACCCGATGGTAAGGCCGCTTGTGAGAATGGAGGACCACATATTGTGGGGACGGATGCGGGACTCGTTCTTGGATATGGCCTGCAGGACCTTGGTGACCCCGTGGCTGATGTCATCCTTGACCAGATACCGGACAATGAGAAGGGATAGCAGCATGCCCACTCCCGGCATCACAAGGTACCTCAGCGGGGCTGCCCATCCGGTAAGATTTCGGTTCAGAAGGGAATGTACCAGGTCAATGAACCCGTGAAGGAGCACAGCGGCAAGCCCGCAGCTAAGCCCCACGAGAAGAGAGAGCACGAGCAGGTGGTTCCTTTCCGGAGTCCCCCTCATTCGGGTGAAGATTTTCCGGAGCAGAGGGTCATTGGCCCCCTTCGGGGTGTCTTGTTCCTGCAGCATTTATTGTATTCCCTTTTCAAACCCTGTCCCCAATACCTTTCCGCCATCATTCCAAAGGGCGTGAAAACAGGTATGGACAGTAAAAGACAAAATTATGAAATAATTCCATCAATGGAAGGTCCCAGGGCGTTATTTTTTCGAAAATCGAGAAATGACTCTTTCAGGGGACATAACATCAATATCGGCCAGGATTTGAATGCCAAAATCCCTTTTGTGGTGTGTTGTTACAGCCCCCTTTTTAGGGGGAGAACTATATGCTATATTTTGTAAGGTGTATTCTCTTGAGTGGCCTAAGTAAGTTTTCGGCTATGCGGCAATCTTTATTGTATGAAGATCCAAAGCGGACCCTAGTTATCGTGAAAAATAGGGGGGGGTGACGTCATCCGCACAGGTGGAATTAATTTCAAGACTGCGACAACATCTCACTTGAAAGCGCACAAACGGGGGACTTCCTCCTACTTCGACTCATACATAGTAACTTTTTGGGCACGAACTAGTGCATATGACACTCCGAATGTGAGGAAAATTGGTGTTTTTGAAAAAAAAATTCCATTAGCGGAAGTTCCACGTAGATGGATGGGTGCGAAAAAACCGGGAAGAGGGGTCTCTTCCCGGCAATGTCCTTGTCCAGAAAGCATGGGGGCACCTTAACTCAGAAGTCCCCACCTCTCCAGGCAGGCCGCCCAACACTGTCCCCGCACCGAAGCGATGAAGCAGCCAGGTAGCCAAATATCTGTCAGGACAGGAAGAGACCTTTCCTAGGAATCGTCCTCCCCGTTCTCATTTGCGGAAAACTGCGAGATATCGGAATCGGGCAGTGAGGAGGATGTGGACTCGGAGGCGGTGTTGGACTCCTCGCTCTCCCTGTTCTCGTCCTCGCCTTCCAGCCAGCGCTGTATATCTTCCAGATCGTCGGTCTTCACCTTGACCTTCACCAGGTAGATGGCATCGGGAATCTCGAGAGTGACAGCATAGAACTTGGTGCCGTCCTTCTTGGGGTATTCCTGGATATCCTGGAAAAAGTCGCTGAATCCCTTGGGGTATTTTTCATTGAAAGCTGCCGCAACCTCCGGGGACATGTTCTCGAAGCTGACGACCGCTCTTTTCTTCGGGGTAATTGCCATATGTGGTATTATGTAAAAGTTGATAGTCTCTTTATTGTTGCCGGGCCGCCCCCTCGGGACGGCCTGCCTATGGTTCGGCGTGCAATATTAAGACTTTTGATGCAATTAACACAACCTTCCCGAAAAAAAATCCAAAAAAATTCGTTTTTGTCCCTTCCGGGGCCTTTTCTCCCTTACAAATGGCCCCAAAAGCCTCCCTAACACTGTCCACCCCTCTCCCCCGAATAGCATTTTCCTTTGCCTTGGCTAAAATAATAGCTACATTTGTACTGGACCAACCGCCCGAATGCGAGACGGGAGGCGCCAGTATGAAACTGCTTAATTAATCTCAATCCATCCCGGGTAGCGCTACGCCCGGAGTCTTCACTAAAATCTTTAAAAACTCAAAACAATGACATCCTCAACAAAAACGCCGCTATGGCTCGACATCAGGCCAGAGTACCTTGATGCAAATCTTGAAAATCTTATCTCCTACCTCTCGCGGGAAGCGTACACCGAAGGCCAGGATGAATTCTACGACACGACGCTCGCCCTTCTCAGACAAAGGGTCAAGAAACTGATTTCAACCCTGTCGGGACGAACCCTCAGCGAGGAGGAGGAAGCCTACTCCAGTAACCCGCCCGAGGAAAAGGACACGATCCGCATGCTGGGCTGCATGGTCCTGCTGTGCAAGGGGAAGATGGACGCCCTGGAAAGGGAGGCATTCTTCTTCCTCGTAAAGAGCCTGTGCCCACTGGCCCCGTCGTACCTGGACGGGCTTGTGAGCGTAGCAATGAAAGCCCTCACGAGAAGCGGGGCGACGAACCCTGGGTTTGCATGGGAGGACCTGAGGAACCTGCGCCCCGAAGTGCTCGCCCACAAAATCGTCAACAACTCCGTCTTCGCCACCACCCCATGCCCCAACTCGTGGTACCAGAACCAAGGGACACTGTTCCTCAAGGGGGAACAGGTGCAGATTTGCGCCATGAACAGGGAAGACACCCGCCGCATGGAATCCTCCCTCGCAACGGGCCTTTCCATACTGGACGAGGACATAATCGTGCTGAGCAGCACGCAGGAAAGGGTCAAGAAATCCGAGCTCACCGATTTCGGGGTGCTGTCCGCCTTCACTTCCGGCATCATCCAGACCATGTCCCAGACCGTTCCCAGTCCGGAAGTCAGACTCGCCCAGTACAAAGTGGGGGACATCCTTCCCGTGAGGATAACGGGGAAAGACTACACAAACAGTTTCGAGGTGGAGAGCCTGGACGAGGACCATGTGAAACTTACCGGCAAGATCCCCTACAAGAGCATGACATCCCCCCTCATGTACCAACCGTTTGACTTTGCGGAAAGGCTGAGAGTGGGAGACAGTTTCGATGTGAAAATCACCAGGCTCAGCCCGGAGGGCTGTACCTTCAACCTCGTCGACACCTTTGCCGAAGCCCTCGCCTACAACATCATGGAGCAGGGGAACCACATCCCCGCCATCGTCAAGAGCAGGAAAAGGAACAAGAAGGGGAACGGGGACATCATAACATTCTGGACAATGGACGGCTATCCCGCTCTTATGACAGTAAGGGCGGATGAGTACACAGACCTTAACCCGGGGGACCTGAAAATGATAAAGCTGGACTTCGTGCACAGCAACGGGTACATCGATGCGAGCATCGTGGAAAACGATGATGAAGTCCCGATGCCCTTCGATGAGGGGGAGAGCCGGGATTTTGCGATAAAGAGTTTCACATACCCGGAGGACTTCGCCTTCAAAAAGGCCCCTGCCGTGAAAACCCTCTCCGGTTCCTTCATAAGAGGCCTTTGCAGGCTGCTTTTCATCTACCAGAAAAGTGAGGACAAGCCTTCCGAGCGCTACAGGATAATGTGCGTGTGCCGCATCCTGAGCGGAATGACAGGTGACGACGAGGCGGCCAGGTACCTTGACACCGCCGCGGCATACCTGAGGTCACTCGTACTGTTCGCCACCGACCGCATCTCCGAAATCAAGGAACTGGAAGTCCCGGCCGAACTTGCCGCCATGCCCCACATACAGAGGCGCCAGAGGGTGCTTCGCGTCCTGATGGAATATGGCAAGGACAATGACTCGGCACTTCTGAGCGAGTACATCCACAATGACCCGGATCCCGTAATCCGCAAGGTAGCCAAGCTGGTTCAGTCCTGCAACAGGGTGGACGACGTGCTGCCCCCTTCCATGAAGAATATCATCAAGAGGGAAATCACCCGCATCCTCTCGGCCGAGACCGAGGACAGCACGGACCTCGAGGAAAACCAGGGAACCTACCTCGGAATCGAGAACTCCTCCCAGGAGTTCAAGACCTCCTTCTTCATTGCCCCGTCCGATGCCAAGATACAGAACCAGGAGAAAAACATCTTCAAGAGCCTGTGCGCTTTCCTCAACACCGAGGACGGGGGGACACTGTACCTGGGAGTCAACGACCTGGGCTACGTCCAGGGGATAGACAGCGACCTTGAGTACCTGAAGAAGAAAATACAGAGAGGGTACAGCGGACTGGACGGATACATCCGCTACATTACTGACAGGGCCAAAGTGTACTTCAACCTGGACGTGGTGACACACTTCAAGATAGAGCCCAAGTACCAGGACAGGGTCGTGGCCATCGAGGTCTCGCCCTACAGTGGCGGGATAGTCACCCTCGAGGACGTGTCCTACATCCGCCTCAACAGCGAGAGCGTCCAGACGACCCAGGCCATACGCCGCCAGATCCAGGCCCGCATCTCCACCCAGGTCCGGGACAAGAACTCCAATGTGGTGGCCCTGCAGAAGGCTATTTCAGAAAAGAGGTGCGTCACCCTCATGGGCTACGCTTCCTCAAGCCGGGGAACAACTCACAACTGCGATGTCGAGCCCTACGCCTTCGTCGGGAACTTCACCCTGGTATGGTGCTTCGACAGGGATGACAAGGCCAACAAACTGTACCGGATATCCAGGATCGGGAACGTCAAGGTCCAGGACAGGGAGTGGGAGAATGCATCCCTTCACCTGCCCGAGGAAAAGAGGAAGACAGACATCTTCTACATGACGGGGATGCACTCCACCCATGTCAGGATGGAACTTGACCTCATGGCAAAGAACCTGCTTGTGGAAGAATATCCCCTCGCCCAGAAAGACGTACAGCAGAGCAGCGACCAGACGTGGATACTGGATACCGAAGTCTACAGTCTCATGTCACTGTGCCGCTTCTACCTGGGTCTCGCGCCAAACATAAAGATTCTTGAGGGGGAGGACCTTAAAGTCTTCATTGAGAAGTACCTGAAAAGCCATTTCCCTTCCCTCAAAGTGGAATAGCGGCACTTCTTGCGCTTAGCCCCATACCTCCCCACATCCCGTGCCACGTCGATGTGGGGTAATTTCTTGAAATAGCGGGTACTTCGCGCGGTTCTTCCCTGGGTGCGGCACACTCGGGCAAAGTGGCGGGATGGGACTTCGGGGAAACCGCTCTACAGGAGCTGTGACCTTACCGACTCAAGATAGATTGAGCGGCGGATATCCTGCGGAATCATGAAGGATGTAACCCTCCCCTCCTGTGGGACATCCTCCCCCAGGCGGCACAGATGGAGGGAATTCACTTCACTCAGATACAGGGTATCATACCTGCGTTCCTGCATCCTCTGAAGGGACCGCACATACTCTATCACACCCATCACTCCCTCCTCGGAAATCGGATCCATGCAGAACACGAACAGGCCCATCTGCTTGAAATCCCCATAGAAGCCATTTCCCACCTTGGCCACCTTGCTTTGCAGGATACGCTGCAGCGGAAGTGCCATGGCCCAGTAATCGGCATCCCTGAATGACATGTACTCACGTCCCTTGTATGCATAGCCGTATCCGGAACTCAAGAGGGCATCGGCATAGTCGGGGTCATCTTCCAGGCGGGGGACCAGCCCGGACACTTCTTTCAGCAGGTCCTGCGCCACCTTCTTGCTTCCTTCCATTGCCCGGGTCACCTCAATTCCGATGGAATGGTCCGGGGCCTGGAGATCGGGACGGTCTGCATTTGTGAGTACACTGAACCCTCCGCTCACAATCCTTTCGAGAGTGAGTTGGGCATATTTCTCATAGAAGCGTGTTCCGTACTTGCGAAGTTTGACAGTGCGAGCCATTGGATTCAAGTTCAAGTGTCACTGTGCAAATATACGAACAAGTGTCTGTCAATCAAAGGATGAAAGAGAAAACTTGGAAGCCCTTCCTGATGGCGGTCTGCGCATCAAGAGAGTGAGGTGTGAATGTGCCGAAATGATAAAAACAAAAAAAATTAAGAAAAGTGCTTGCCAGTTTAAAAACTTTACCTATCTTTGCAGTCCCAAATGAAAGGAATGCTCCCTTAGCTCAGTTGGTAGAGCACAGCACTCTTAATGCCGGGGTCTAGGGTTCGAGCCCCTAAGGGAGCACCGATTTCACTCGCTAAAGTGCCATGTAACAATAAGTTACATGGCATTTTAATTTTGGTAAAACATTTTCGATTTCGTTCTGTATTTTTAGGCCCCAAAAACCATTTTTACCCCTTTTGGGGCATTTCTACACACAAGTGTTTTTACATGCGACATTTCAGGCATCAATGGAGAAAGTGAATGGCAATGCCACGAGGCACACATCCTGCTTTCCAAGAGGTTTGATAGATCGGAATTACCCGCGCAAAGCAAAGGATGTTCAGCGACAGGTTCATCACATCATCATGCAGAAAGAGATTAGTGTAATATTAGAACGAGTTGTCCGATAATCGGACAACCTGTATAATTATCCAAAATTGACTAGTTACTACTACCCAACAGTTTGGAAAGTCAATCGGACAAAATCGGACAACTTTTCATAGCCTCCTGCCCCCTCGAATGGATGGGGTGATAAGGGGGCAAAACAGGTTGTTACACCCATCATTGAGACGTGGTTAGGAGAGGGTCCTTAATATAATACATGAACGAGCACTTCCTTTAAGCCCGATTTCGTGAACTCACGTATGCAGTGAGGGACAGTTCTTTGTGAAGCCAGCATGAGCAGGTCCGGTCAGAGGGCAAGGCGACATAGCCGTGACATAAAGACAGAAAGATGTCGCCCGGGGGTCTGTCATTGAATTTCACTGAGTTGACTCTTTTCCTTTTTCCCTTTGGCACTCCCCCGCCCGTCTTCCCGCCATAAGCGGACAACCATAACCCCGCCTTTCCCGTAGAAAGTATGGTCCCCTCTTTAAGGGGCCCCACCATCCAATACCGCAGAAAAGAAGAAGAGTCCCACGTACGGGACTCTCCTGTAAAGATTCGGCGTGGGTGCGCCATAGGATACATCTTTCTACATCTCTCCCTGCTGTTCGGGCTCAGAGGAATCATCCTTCTCCAGAAGGTGGCCGTGCTCGTCAAGAATCTTGTTCACACGGTGCTCCACATCCGCAAAGGCGGCCCTGTGCTTTACCTTGGAAAGTTCCTGAGGGGTTTGCCTCGGTGCGCTTTCCTCTTTGGGGGTGTGACCGAAGAGATGGGCGATGCGTTTCTCTACGTCAGAAAAGGCAGCTCTGACGTGTACCTTGGAAATGTCATTGGCAATACCATGGAAAAAGTCACCTATCTTCGACATAGCGGAATTGTTTTGATCGTGTTATTACTCTATTGCGTGACCCTTGGCTCTTCCAAGTGTCCGAAGTGCAAGATAGTGAAAATGTTCGAGATGTGCAACACCCCCCACTGTGACAAAATCAAAGATGCTCGCTGGGAACAAAGATTTCCGGCATGCTCATCTTGAAGAGATTCTTCTGGTGCATACTGTCGATCTTGGCCTTTATCTCCTCGCTTGGCACCTCAATGCCACGGATATACTTGTCGAGGGTCTCATAGCTGAACCCGAATTTCTGCTCATCGGGGGAAGAGTGCGGAAGGCCGTCATCGGGGGTCTTGTCCACCCATTTGAGGGGAAGTCCTAGGGCACGTCCAATCTGCTTGAGTTCAGTGACAGTCAGTTTGCCGAGGGGTGAGAAGTCCCCTGCACCGTCACCCCAACGTGTGGAGTAACCTATCCAGTCCTCGGAAAGATTGCAGTTGCACGACACCCTGCCGTTATAGGTCTGGGCGATTGCATACTGCACTGCCATGCGGATGCGGGGAGGGATGTTCTGCTGGGCCTGCTTGGAAAGCGGAACCTTCTGTCCGGACTCGCTGTCCTCCATCCCCATCATGGCCGAGACCATGTCCCCTATGGATACGCAAAGATAGCGGATGCCGAGGTAGGCGCAGATTTCATCGGCACCGTTGAGTCCCTGTCCCTTGTCAGGGATGGCGACTCCGATGACCCTCTCAGCCCCGAGGGCTTCCTTGCAGAGGGCAGCCACGATGGTGGAGTCCTTGCCGCCGGACATGCCGATTACCACATTGCAACCTTTTCCATTCCTTTCGAACCAGTCCCTTATCCATGCGACCAGCTCATCTTTTACTTTGTTAGCGTCGAACATATTGTGTTGATATATGGTTGTGATTCTCTTTTAAGCAAAGATAATGCAAGTTCCGCTAACTTCCACCCCTCAGTCCACCTTTCACGACCAAAAAGAATTCCCAGGCACTATTCCCTTACCATGGATATTGAAAAATGATTGAACTGTGTTCGTTAACACTTTTGGCGTTTTTCTCTTCAAGTTATCTTATTTTTAATATATTTGCAGTTATAGACTCTCTGTGGGTAGAGCACATCAGCCACACAAAGACACCATCCGCACACACTTATGACCAAACCCGTACAAAGCATCCTTCTAGTCGGAATATCGGCAATCATCGCCTGCAGCTGCGCCTCGGCGCAGGGCGTCTACCCCTCCCAAAGACCGGCCCCGGGGGAAAGGTTGTTCCATTCCGACGCAGTGGAGAGGAAAATAGAGGAAGTAAGCGCCCTTCTCACCAATCCCCGCCTACGCTGGATGTTCTCCAACTGCTTCCCCAACACCCTCGACACTACCGTCCATTACCGCGAGGACGAGGACGGCACACCCAGGACTTTCGTATATACCGGGGACATTCACGCAATGTGGCTTCGTGACTCGGGAGCGCAGGTATGGCCCTACGTGGACCTGTGCAAGGATGACGAGGCTCTCTCAAAGATGATAGCGGGAGTTGTCAACTGCCAGTTCTCGCTAATTAACATTGACCCTTACGCCAACGCCTTCAATGACGGACCGGTTGCGGACGACTCGAACAAGGACGTGACAGGTGCCCGGCCAAATCCCTGGGTCCATGAGAGAAAATGGGAGATAGACTCCCACTGCTACCCCATTCGCCTGGCCTACCATTACTGGAAGACAACCGGGGACACTTCCATATTCGGGGAAGAGTGGCTAAGGGCCATTGGCAACATACTCGACACTTTCACTGTCCAGCAGAGAAAAGACGGTGACGGCCCGTACTTCTTCCTCAGGGTGACTGACAGGCAGCTCGACACCAAGGCCCGTGTCGGCTACGGCCACCCGGTCAACCCCGTCGGACTCATAGCTTCATCCTTCCGTCCATCCGACGATGCCACCCAGTTCGAGTTTCTCGTTCCTTCCAACCTCTTCGCGGTAATGGTACTCAGGGAGGCTGCAGAGATCCTGACGACAGTGAACCGGGACAAGAAGCTTGCAAACAGATGCACCGCCCTTGCCGACGAAGTCGAGGCGGCACTCAGAAAGTACGCTATCGTGAAGCACCCCCTGTTCGGGGATATCTACGCCTACGAAGTGGACGGGTTCGGGAACAGCTACATGATGGACGATGCCAACGTACCTTCCCTCCTGTCCATGGGCTATCTCGGCGCCCTGGACATGGATGACCCCGTGTACCGGAACACCCGCCGCTTTGTGTGGAGTTCCTCCAACCCATATTTCCTGAAAGGCAAAGCCGGGGAGGGAATCGGGGGGCCGCACATCCTGACGCATGCAATCTGGCCAATGAGCATCATGATGAAGGCCTTCACGGCCACGGATGACGAGGAAATCCTCTCTTGCATCGAGACCCTCATGAAGACGGATGCGGGCACCGGGTTCATGCACGAGAGTTTCGACAAGGATGACTCCACCGTTTTCACCCGCGAATGGTTCGCATGGCAGAACACCCTATTCGGGGAACTCATCATAAAACTGGTGAATGACGGAAAGCTCGACCTCCTGAATTCAATAACCATCAAATAGACTCAGACCATATGGCTCGACAATTCAAGATAAAGGATATCGCCAAGCAGGCGGGGGTATCGGCAGGAACCGTTGACAGGGTCCTGCACAACAGGGGACGCGTATCGGAGAGAAGCCGCCAGGCAGTGGAGGCCGTACTCGTCGAAGTCGGATACAAGACCAATATCCACACATCCGCCATATCCTCGCGCAAAGAGTACACCGTCCATGTGGCAATGCCCACATTCAGTGCCGGTGATTACTGGAACAGCATCAAGGAAGGCATCGACCAGGCCCTCGGGGAGTTCTCGGACGTGAAGATGGAATGCAGGTACATTCCCTACAACCAGTACGACATCTATTCGTGCCGGGCAGCCTACGACGAGATAATGTCGGGAGGAGCCGATGCGGTAATCCTGGCTCCCACTTTCAAGGATGTCACACTGGGACTGTGCGAAGAGCTGGAGCGGCGGGAGATCCCCTATGCATTCGTTGATACGGACCTTCCTGAGTGCAAGCCTTGGGCCATCTTCGCTGCCGACCAGAAGGCCTGCGGCGAACTTATGGGAAGGCTTCTTTCCTGCACCATACCGACAAGCGGGAAAATTGCCATTATCACATCCAAGAGAATCGGCAACAACCTCGCCATCAACGCCGGCGAGAGGGAAAAGGCACTGAGGGCATTCCTCCAGCAAAAAGGCTATGAGATCCTCAGCACCGAGTACTCCCCCTACAATCCCGAACTCAATGACCGTGAGATCATGGAGTTCCTGGAGGGAAATCCAGGTGTGGAAGGTATCGCTGTCCTGAATTCCCGGGGATACGTCGTGGCGGACATTCTCTCAGCTCACGGCATCAAGGACCTGAAACTCTTCTCCTTCGATATGACGGCCAACAATATAAGGTGCCTTAGGGAAGGGACAATTACCGCCCTACTGTGCCAGAGTCCGGAGAAACAAGGGTTCGAGGCGGTGAAGTCCATCCTTGGAAGGCTCCTTTACAATAGGCCGCAGGAGAGGGCGGCCCAGTGGATGCCCATCGATATCATATTCCCAGAGAACCTTCCTTTCTACAGGAAGAGCTAGGACGGGGCCAGGGATTTACGTATCCCCGCCTACTCCTGCTTCTTCCAGTTCACGATTCCCTCCGTTATGGCGGGAACGAACTGTGCCTTCCTGCTGGAAATGTAAGCAGTGACGATGCACCCCTGCGGCGTAGCGGCACTTTTGAAAGCCCCCTTCAGCCACTTCCTTTGCGCCCTCCCCGCAGAAAGGGATATGGGTCAAGTTGGCCTCGCGGTCTCCCAGCATCATAAAAAGCATGTCAAGGCCATGCTCTTCCCTTACCGAAGGCATAGCCGCCCTCATTCTGCTGCATAGCTCCTCCACCACCAGTTCTTCACTCGCAACGATACTTCCGATCCGAAATTGTCGGGCCATGTGAGGCTAGGTAAATCAGAATAACAAATAAATCAAGGGCTAGGGTCAAAAATTTTCTCCCAAACCCTTGTTTATTACACAAATCCTAGTTATGTTTATGGCGTGCTATATGTTTAACGAATCGCCAAGCCGAAAATCATGGCAAAACCTAAGATTGTAGAAGTCAAGCAAGGGGATACCATCTATGTGTACGAGGATACCCCATACTGGAACAAGGAAAAGAAGTACTCGACCCACAAGAGGATCCTCCTGGGAAAGAGAGGGCCCGACGGTGAACTCATACCCGGGGCGATGCATCAACTGAGGGAGGAACTCCGGAAGAACAAGGAGGCCCCCACCCAGCCGGAACCCGCAGCGGACCTGCAGGAGATGGTCATAGACAAGCAGGTGAGGATTGGCCAGTCCATGGTGCTGAACAAGTTCGTGTCGGAGTCCAAGTTGAAAGAATGCCTGGTGAGCACTTTCGGACAAACGGATGCCAACAAGATTCTGGCGATGTCCTTCTTTGACATATGCGAGGGAACGGCATTCAGCCATGCCGCCCCATGGCTGGAAGAGAGTGGCATGGCCCACCTCGGCCTTTCCTCCGGGAGAATATCCGAGCTTGAGGGCCGCATAACCACGGAACTGGTCAACAAGTTCTTCCGGATATGGAACGAGGACAAGGGCGGCGAGGCGGACGTGTTCGACATCACCTCGATAAGCACCTATGGCCGCAGCCAGCCGTTTGCGGAGCTCGGCTACAACAGGGACCGCGAGGACCTGGAACAGATCAACTTCGCTCTCCTTCAGAAGAGGGACGGCAGGGTCCCCCTCCTGTATGAGAGGTTCGGCGGAAGCGTATCAGACAAGATCGCCATCGAAGGCGTCATCAACAAGGCCGAGGGTCTCAACATAAAGATCGGGCTGTTCATCGGGGACAGGGCCTTCTTCACCAACGACATCATCAACATGTTGACATCGCGGAGCATAGGCTTCCTGATGCCAGTCCCGAACACCCACAACTGGGTGGAAGAGATAATCGAGAGCCACAAGGAGGCCATAGAGCATCCCGGCAACATAATAGAGAGTGAGGACAAAGACGACGAGACGTTGACTTACGGCATGACCGTAGGGCACGAAGGCATCGACATACTGAAAGGCCTCACCTTGAACATGTATTACAATGCCGCCCTGCGCAATCAAGTCATTTGCAACCACTTGTCCAGGGTAAGGAAATGCAAGGCCGACCTGGAGCACGGCATCAGGAAGAAGGGGGACGCAAGGATATACAAGGACTTCCTGGTGGAGACAAAAGACGAGAAAGGGAACGTCACCGTCGCCT
>CAJOLJ010000029.1 GCA_905235445.1 uncultured Bacteroidales bacterium | reverse complement strand
TTTAATATGGCATTTTCATTTTTAACTCAGGAACTTGCGATAGACCTGGGAACAGCCAACACGGTCATCTTCCAGAATGACCAGATTGTGCTGGATGAGCCCAGTATCGTAGCTATTGACAATAACAACCCCGGAAAATGCATAGCCCTTGGCCAGAAGGCCAAACTTATGCATGAAAGGACGAACCCAGGCATCAAGACAATACGCCCCCTCAAGGACGGCGTGATTGCCGACTTCAACGCTGCGGAAATGATGATCCGCGGTTTCATAAAGCAAGTCAACAGCAAGCGCCATTCCCTCTTCAATCCGAACATCAAGATGGTCGTAGGCATCCCTTCGGGAAGTACCGAGGTGGAGATCAGGGCCGTTCGCGACTCTTCCGAGCATGCCGGTGGAAGGGATGTGTACCTCATTTATGAGCCTATGGCGGCAGCCCTGGGAATCGGGCTTGACGTCGAGGCCCCGAAGGGCAACATGGTGGTCGATATCGGAGGCGGTACCGCGGAAATCGCAGTCATCTCCCTCGGCGGCATCGTGGTCCAGGAGAGCATCAAGACGGCAGGCGACGAACTTACCAATGACATCCAGTACTACCTGCGTCAGCAGCATAACATCAAGGTCGGTGAGATTACTGCCGAGAAGGTGAAAATCGCCGTGGGTGCCGTCATCCCCGAACTTGAGGAGGAACCAGAACCCTTCATCGTGAGGGGACCTAACCTCATGACCGGCCATCCGGTGGAGGCGAGGATCGTCTACCAGGAGATTGCGCACTGCCTGGACAAGAGCATAGCCAAGATAGAGGCTTCCATCCTCCATGTCCTCGAGCAGACTCCTCCGGAGCTGTATTCCGACATCGTCGAGAACGGCATCTATCTCTCCGGCGGCGGAGCCCTCCTCAGGGGTCTCGCCAAGCGTTTCACCGAAAAGGTCAACATCCCGTTCCATGTTGCGGAGGATCCTCTGCGTGCAGTGGCAAGGGGAACATGTCTCGCCCTCAAGAATGCCAGCAACTACTCATTCCTGATGCGCTGATGCTGCGGGGCACAAAGATAGTGAGGACCATTCTGAATGCAGCAATCTTCGTTTTCTTGGAGGTTGCTGCACTTAATATGTTGTCCTCTTCACAGTCTGCCCACAATTTCTTCCTGGCCAAGTACTCCCATGCCTTCATGGGCAAGGTCTGGGGCATGACCCAGGGTGTCCGTTATTACGCTTCGCTGCGGAAAGTGAATGACGCCCTCTCAGAGGAGAACTTCTACCTCCGGCTGCGTCTTCTCTCCCGCGGGGATGAGGCTGCCGCCACGGGTAGCGGCGAAGACCTTCTCACCGCTGCCGAGATAGGCTCTTTCCGCTATTCTCCCGCCACCATCGTCAAAGTCGGCAGGACCGGGCAGCGCAACTATGTGATAATAGGTTCCGGCTCCGAGGACGGAGTGCTTCCGCAAAGCGGCATCATCACGCCCAACGGGGTCGTGGGCATCGTGGACGCAGTGGGGAAGCATTATTCCTATGCCATCTCTTTCATGAATGCGGAAGTGAACGTGTCGGCAAGGCTGGGACGGGAAGGTGCGGTAGGACCCATGGTCTGGGACGGCAAGAGGACCCACGGGGCCCTTCTCAAGGAGATTCCCCTGCAGTTCAAGTTCCAGCCGGGTGATACTGTTTTCACCAGCGGGCACTCCTCCATATTCCCCTCCGACATCCCCCTCGGGATAGTCGGGACGTCCAGGATCGTCAACGGGGCTACGTACGAGATAACGGTGGACCTGTTCCAGGATATGGCGGCCCTCCGTTATGTTACCTTGGTTACCAATATGGGCCAACGTGAGATAGAAGACCTGGAACGCCAGGAGGAGGAAGGGATGAAAGATAAAAAGAAATAGGGAGGAGAGTTATGCTGGGCAGAGCGGATTTCATAATAAAGTACTTGATATTGGCACTGATACAGATGCTCCTGTGCAACTATGCCAATTTCTCGCCGTACCTCACCCTGAGCATTCTTCCTGTCATGGTGCTGTGCATACCGACGAAGGCCAATACCACGTGGGCCATGCTCATTGCTTTCGTCACGGCCCTTGCCATCGATTTCCTTGCAGGAGGGGTCATTGGCCTGAACGCCCTCGCATTGGTTCCCGTGGCCCTTATAAGAAGGCCGGTTTGCGACTCCATATTCGACAAGGAACTGGCTGTGAGGGGAGATGATTTCTCCATCAGGAAGTATGGCATGCCCAAGGTGGTGTTTGCCATATTCCTCGTCCAGACACTGTTCCTCCTCATCTATGTCACGGCTGACGGCGGAGTCCAGAGGCCATTCTCATTCAGTCTTGTGCGTTTTGCCCTCTCCCTTGTGGCGGGAGTGCTCCTGAGCATCCCCGCAGCGGCGGTCCTGACCCCCGACGACAGGGTTTAAAAGTCTTTTGGGATGCAGTTGGACAGACATGGAAAAATGGTGGTGGGACTCCTTCTTGCGGGAGCCCTGCTCATTGGCCGCCTGTTCTCGCTCCAGATCCTCGATGACAAATACAAGGAGTCGGCTTGGAACAATTCCCTCTACTACGATGTCATCTATCCCACCCGCGGGGTCATCTATGACCGCAACGGAAATATAATCGTCGGGAACAAGGTGGCTTACGACATCATGGTGACCCCCAAAGATGTCCCGCCTTTCGATACCGTCAAGCTCGCTTCGGTGCTCGGAGTGGAAGAGTCCTTCCTCAAGGAGCGCTTTGCCGAGTTTTCCCGGCGCAAGGACCTCTCCCACCAGAACCGTCCCCTCCTTCGTTCCCTCACCCCCGAGGACTATATGAAGTTCTCCGAGGTCCAGTACCTCTTCCCCGGGTTCAAGGGTCAGGTCAGAAGCATCCGCGACTATCCCGTCAATGCGGGAGGCAACCTCCTTGGCTATGTGGCCGAAGTGGACCAGAACTTCCTCAGGAAGCACCAGGGGGAGTACCGTTCCGGGGACTATGCCGGAAGGACGGGGATCGAGGCCGCAAGGGAAAAAGACCTTCGCGGGGAGAAGGGCTATCACATTTACCTGCGCAACTCCCACAATCAGATAGAGGCCCCCTACAAGAACGGGGAGATGGACAAGGAGGCGGTGCCCGGCCATGACATCTACACCACCATCGACGCTGACCTCCAGCAGTACGGGCAGCAACTGATGCAGAATAAAGTGGGAAGTGTCGTTGCCATAGAACCTTCCACGGGAGAGATACTCTCCCTCATTTCCTCCCCCGGCATAAACGTGGACCAACTGGCAAATTTCGGGAAGCATTATTCCGAGATCATGAATGACCCGCACCGTCCAATGTACAACCGTGCGGTCCAGGCATCCTACCCTCCGGGTTCGGTGTTCAAACTCGTGAACGGTCTGATAGGACTTCAGGAAGGTGTCCTGAAACCGGAGTATACCTATCCCTGCAACTACGGCTATTACTACGGTTCCCACAACAAGCTTGGCTGCCACGGGCATCCATCGCCCCTGGACCTGGAGCATGCGGTGATGATGTCTTGCAATGGGTATTTCTGCTACGTCCTGAAGAATGTCCTGGAGAACAAGAAGTACCCGGTCATTGATGATGCGATCGACAATTGGAGGGAGTATGTAATGAGTTTCGGGCTGGGAAGAAAGCTGGGAAGCGATTTCCCGTCTGAACTCGGGGGTACCATTCCTTCCTCTGCCACATACAACAAGCGCTATGGCCAGGGCGGATGGAAATTCACCACCATCGTTTCCCTGTCCATCGGCCAGGGGGAAATCGGGGTCACTCCCATGCAGATTGCGAACCTGTGCGCAATTGTCGCGAACCGGGGCTACTACTACATCCCCCATATCGTGAAGGCCTCGGAAGGGGTGGAGATAGACCCCAAGTACAGGGAGAGGCAGTATACGATGGTGGATACAACATACTTCATGGACGTGATTCCTGGAATGTGGCTTGCAGTGAACGGGGGACCGGGTTCGGGCGGGACTGCGACATCCGTGGCCGTCCCCGGGCTTGACATGTGCGGGAAGACCGGTACGGCACAGAACCCAAGGGGTGCGGACAACTCCGTATTCATCTGCTTCGCCCCCAAGGACAATCCGAAAATAGCCATTGCGGCATACATAGAGAACGGGGGATTCGGGGTGACATGGGCGGCACCGATTGCCTCTCTGATGGTTGAAAAGTACCTTAACGGGGAAATATCCTCCGACCCCTACAGGCAGGCCCTGCAGGAAAGGATACTCCAGGGTGACCTGATGTCAAGGGTGAAAGGGGATTAGGATATATAAACGGAACGAACTATGGGCGAGAAATTCAAAGGCAGGGGAGTAAGCCAGTCGATAGACTGGTTCATTGTCGTCGTGTACCTTGTCATTGTGCTCATAGGGTGGGTGAACATCTATGCCTCCATTCATTCCTCCGACCCTTCCAGCATATTCGACTGGTCGGTAAGAAGCGGGAAGCAGGCCGTATGGATAGGCACGGCGCTCGTCCTTGCCGCGGTCATCCTCTTTCTCATCCCGCCGAGAATCTGGGAAGGCGCGGCGATTCCGCTGTACCTCGGGGTTGTGTTCCTCCTGGTGGTCGTGATATTCGTGGCGACAGACATCAAGGGATCCCGTTCATGGTTCCAGTTCGGGCCGGTAAGTTTCCAGCCCGCTGAAATATCGAAGATTACGACATCGCTCCTGCTGGCAAATGTCATGAGCCGCCAGAACTACAAGATGAGTTCATGGAAATGGCTCCTTGCGACCCTTGCTGTAATAGCGCTCCCGATGCTGATAATCGTGGGGGAGAAGGAGACGGGGTCCGCCCTCGTGTATATCGGATTCGTGTTCGTGCTGTACAGGGAAGGCCTGGCAGGATGGCTGCTCGGCGGAATAGGCCTTGCGGTGCTTCTTTTCGTCCTTTCGCTCACCAAGTCCGTCTATGTTGCGCTTCTTGTGGCGATAGCGGTGCTCACCCTGAGCAATGCGCTGAACTCCGGGAAACTCGTTCGTTGGCTGGAAATCTACCTTCCTATCCTTGTTGTCATGGCATTCTTCCCGGGGGCGTGGAACTGGATGATGGACAGGCTGATACCGGGGCATTCACTGCTTGGTGACCCGACCCTCGACCCTACGGTGGCGCTTGCCATAGAGGGAGCCTCCGGGTGGTCATTTCTCATGAAAATCAAACCGGAAGTGGTGCTGCTTGTCATTTCCATAGCTGCCCTGCCTGTGTGCCTTTACCGCTCATACAGGGACAAGAACTCTTTCATCGCCCTGTCCGTGCTGGTTTACATCCTTTGTGTAGGCCTTACGTTCGCCACTCCCATTCTCATGACCGACGTCCTCAAACCCCATCAGAGCGAGAGGATAGAGCAGTTGCTGGGACTCAGGGACGACCCGGGCGGGGTAGGGTACAACGTGAACCAAAGCAAGATCGCCATTGGTTCCGGCGGCCTTTTCGGGAAAGGCTTCCTGCGGGGAACGCAGACCACTTATGGGTTCGTGCCGGAGCAGAGCACTGATTTCATATTCTGTACAGTGGGGGAGGAATGGGGCTTCGCAGGATGCCTGGTTGTAGTGGTCCTGTATCTTCTTCTTATCATGAGGCTGATGTCTGATGCCGAACGAAGTCGGGAGTCATTTACCAGAATATACGGCTACTGCGTTGCCGCATGCCTGTTCATGCACCTATTCATAAATGTGGGCATGACCATAGGGATCATGCCCGTAATAGGGATACCTCTTCCCCTGATGAGCTACGGCGGGTCCTCCCTGTGGGCCTTCACCATACTTATTTTCATATTCCTGGCCCTGTATCGGGAGGAGAGGAAATATTTTTAATTCTCTCCCGGAAGGGCCTCTTTGGAGTCCGCCTCGGGGATTATCCAAGTGTGTTCCCCAGGACAAGTCCCGGGATGCCGCTGCGGCCTTCCCTTGTTGTCCTTCCGAAGAGTTCCAGGCTCTTGTCCAGATAGGAGTGCATCCATGCGCTTTCCATTTCCTTCCCGAGGGCTTAGCCCTCCACGAGACCCAGGGCTTTTTCCCTCGCTTCCTGTGGGGTGCGTGGCCATTTGCCCCCGCCTTTGCCGAATAGCCAGGAATCGAAATCCTTGAATGCGGCATCGAATTACTTATTGAAACTTTTCGTTTCCGGGTCACTTTGTATAGCAAATGATTCATTCACTCTTACAGAGTGCGAGGGACATGAGAATGTGCCAGGCGGTTGTGCAGAGGTTGCCTTCCCCACTGAAGGATGTGGGAGGCAAGGTCAGGACGTTTCCGTTGGCCCAGAGCCAGTACGACCCATCGGAACAGTGGAGGTTCAGCACGGTTCTCTGACCGGTCAGGCCATGGACGAAAAAGATGTTCAGCCGGTCTTTGCCTATGCATACTTCAAGGGTGAATCTCTTCTTGGCCATACGGGCAAGGGATTTAAGCTTGCCCAGAAGGTCCTTCATTTTCAGGGAACATGGCTGGGGGACGGCGTCGCGCCGAAGTTCCTCGAATCCTTCCCTGGTGTAGTCGCTCTCATACTGATGGAGAACGATAGGCATGAAGGGCATCTGCCCGAGGATGCAGAAGGACTTCCCGGGACTGTGGCTAATGACTTCCTGGACGACATTCCCCTGCATATGGGTGTACATGGTTGAAGATTCGGTACCTTTGATTGTGTACCTCTCGCGGTTGTCGCTTCCCATGGTGTGGAGCACATCCAGGATGGAGTCTGTCACTTTCATAAGGGACTCTTTCGAGAAACCCTCCCAGGGGATCGTGATGTCAAGGGATGTGCCGATTACCTGTTCCTCCGGACCGAGGGCCATCTGTTCCTTGGAACGGTCAGCGATGTCGTAGGAAGAAATGACACCTTCCTTTTTCAGGGCGGAAAGCCTTTCCCCCAGGACAAAGTCCTGCACGTCCCATTTGTCCCTTTCCTCGGGATAGGGGACAGGAAGGGTCACGAAGACGTTTTTCTCAAATGCCCGCCCGTCCTTTGTATCGGAGGGGCGCTCGTTTAGGAGAATGCCCATCCGGATATGGTCGAACTCCAGTACCGCCCAGTTCTGGCTTAGGAGCTTTCCCGTGGCAGGGAAGGCGGAGAGGATGTCCATGAAGAGTCGATGGTCCTTTCCCATGGAGCGGTTCCTCGTCCGGGGGCGGGTGAAAGTGTAAACGAAATAGATGAGAGCGAGAATAAGGACGAGGGCGAACGCATATTCGGGAAAGTAGGAAGACGTCTTTCCAGATGAGGAGGATACGGGGGTGGCAAGAAGGTACAGTACCCCCTTCCGCGGGAACTGAATAGTAAACATAGTAGTATTAAAGTTATGGTGTCCTCAGTGGCCTCCTACCTGGAGGCCTCGTCCACGAGAAGACGGATTATATCAACATAGGACAGAATGCCGTATTCTATGAACTTTTCAGGATGGAATTGCACTGCAAAAATTGTACCCAGGTCAGAGGAAGGAGCATTGCAGAACCCTTCTATCACATCATCTTTGTCACTTAGGCAGACAACCTCCACACCCTCGCCCAGGTCCTTCACCGCCTGATGGTGGGAAGAGTTGACAGGGAGAAGACCGTTTTTGTCCGCCATTCTACGAAGATGTCCCGAGAAATGGGATTTTCCGACAATACGCACAGAGTGAGTGGCGACGTGGCCTTTTTGCGTCTGGCTATGTGCAGTAGGGGAGGGCCTCTGTGAGGGAAGGTCCTGGTAGAGGGTCCCGCCGAGGGCAACGTTAAGAAGCTGCATTCCGCGGCAGATGCCAAGAACGGGAAGCTTGCCCTCGATGGCAAGCGAAGCCAGCAGAAAGTCGCTTGTGTCCCTCGGGGCATTGCACTTGACCCCTGCATCCTCTATGACCTCCTCACCATAGAAGTGAGGGCCCACATCCTCGCCTCCCGTAAAGACGATTCCGTCAAGAGATGACAGAATCTCCCTGGCCAGGGCAGTGTCCCTGACTGAGGGAACTATCAACGGGATGCCCCCTGCCCTCGCTACAGCCTCGACGTAAGCCCCGGCAAGGGTGTTGGTCCCGCTGTAAGAGAGGGCATCCTCGTAGTGGATGGTCCCCGAGGACAGCCCGCATGAAATCCCGATAAGGGGCTTGTCTTTCCCGGGGTTGTGATGCCTTGAGGAAGAGCAGGAGCCAAGGCAGGGAATAAGGCCGAGGATGACTCCTGGGAGAATGAGAAGACGTGTTATGGGGCTTTTCATGATGACGTGATTGATAATAGGTATGTGATAGCGGAAGTCCTAGATGCTGTCCTCTTCGTTCCTGGACAGGGCCCGGGCTCTTGATGATATGTGAAGGGAAGGGGCAAGCGATGCCTTAAGCGCCTCTTCCCTAAGTCTTTTTTCCTTTGAGAGCTGCCTGTCCCTCTCCCTCTGTTCCCTTCGTCTTGATTTCTCGGAAAGGTACAGGAAACGGTTTTCCCTAAGTTTGTCCGCCACCGTATCAAGGGTCTTTTCAAGACGGCCCTTTTCCGTCTCGCACTCCCAGACCGTTATGACGCTCCATCCAAGACCTTGCAGATGGGCCGAGACTTCGGCATCCCGTCTCCGGTTGTTCTTAATCTTGCCACTCCAGAACTCCGTATTCGTCTTTGGCCGGGAATACTTGGAGCATCCCTCATGGGCATGCCAGAAGCAGCCGTTCACGAATATGACGCTTCGGTATTTCGGGAGGACAATGTCCGGGGTGCCGGGAAGGCTCCTTACGTTCACCCTGTACCTGAACCCCCGAGCCCACAGGGCACGTCGAAGGGTCATCTCGGGACCGGTATCCTTTGAGCGGATACTTGCCATGATGGCGCTTCGCTGTTCTTTGGAGAGGGGAGTGGACATGCCGAAAAAAGGGTGAGTGAGTTCTAGATCTTTAGTTTGATGCCGATTTTGCCAAGAAGCCCGGCGCTCCAGATGCAGAGCATCGCAAAGAGCAGGCACTTGACTACTCCGATCCCGCCGCTCACCCATTCGGGGGTGCTGAGGGAAAGCACGCTCCACAGAACGTAGTACAGATAGGGCATCATGTATACGGTAAGCGTTGCGGTTCCTGCCGGCTCGATGGCCTTGTACCAATGGGTGAGACCCCTTGCCTCAAGAACGCTGAGAAGGGCGTACATTCCTATGGACAGCCCTGTCACGTACATGCACCAAGGGAGGGTGCCGATGTTCTTGGAAGTAATCCACCAGGTGTGCGACAAAAGCCCAAGTCCCACTGCGGCGACCACTCCTGCCCCGGCTATGAGCAGCCTCTTTCCTTCACTGACCTTCCTGTCACGAAGTGAGACGGAGGTCACTGTGCACAGAACCCCTCCCATCGCCATTATGGCAGAGGAGGCATTGCCCAGGTTCAGGGCCCTCGCAAAATCGGATATGATGCTATGTGGAATAATGGTGCCGGCTTCCCCCCGAAGGGAGGTGGTAAGAATGTTCACGGCGATAAGCCCCAGATATACGAAGGCCAGGAGGTGCACCTTTTTCCTGCAAAGGAGATATGCCAGGGCGCAGAAAAGGTATGCCCAGCCGATAAGACCGAGTATTCCCCACCAACTGGAACGAAGAAGATTCCCCTTACCGTCCCGGAACGTGACCGCCAGGAAAACGAGGAGGGCAATACCGATCCATTTCAGGAGTCTTGTCCACTTGAACTTCGAGGGATAATTGTTCCAGACGAGGAAAAAGCCAAGGACCATGAGAACTCTCCACAGAAGCTTTCCGTAACCGAGGAGCGGTTCAACGCTCCCTTCCTGGTTCACGGTGAGGACCCCCATGACTATCAGGGCGAAGCCGCGAAGGAAGATATGGGCAAGGGTGTCGTCGGCTCCCTGGCCACGGCGGTAGCGGCTCTCGATGGCATAGGGGATGGACATCCCCATGACAAAAAGGAACATCGGGAAGACGACGTCGGAGAGGCCCATGCCGTCCTCCATCGTCTTGGTATGTTCGAGGAAGTGGGGTATGCCACCCACTGTCCAAAAGTCGTTTACCGTCACCATCAGCAGCATGGTGAGAGCCCTCAGCATGTCTATGGCGAGGTTCCTGCGGGTAAGGGATGGACTGTCCATGAGGGGGTGAAGATGTTGTGAAAAGTAAACGATAAGAATAGGCTAGGGACTAAAAGTAGATCCGGTAAGTGCTCATTATGTACGCAACCCTCCTTTTCATGCCTTCCTGGCCGGGATATCTCTCGTTCAGGAAATTGTGAAGGGGCATGCTGAATTGGATCTGGGCCTTTCTGTTCCGCGTGGTAAGAGTCCTTGACAATGCGAAATCCAGTCCCAGTCCGCCTTCTAAGCGCCCGAGGTCAGTGTCTGCGCAGGTGCCGGCGCTTCCTACGACTTTGTCATAGTATACCCCGACTTCTACCTGGTGCTTGAGGCTGCCGAAGATGATGCCTCCGCGGGGCTGGAAATAGAAGGCCCGGAGGTTTGTGAGGTCACGGGAGAATATCAGTTCCTGGCTCTTGAAATATGCTCCACCGTAGACTCCCATAAAAGAAGGGAAATACGACGCATCGATCCCTATCCCGAAATCCCCGGGATTGGTGAAAGGGTTGCCGAAAGCCCTCTTGTATGCACCGTAGATATCATAGTCCCCGGTGAAACCTTCTTTCTGGAGACCTATCGGGAATATCCAGTTGGACTCCGGGATGATTCGGTCAACATTTATGCGGTCCTCCTTGCTGAGGCCCGTTGTGGAAAAAGTCTTGACAAGATACTCGGCAGCATTCCAGATGATGCTCGTGAAATAGTTTGTGGTCCAGCCTCGAGTGTTAATAGTCCAGGCGCTTCTTTCCCCCTGGGCGGAAGCGGTAAGGGCGGTGCTCGAAAGAAGGACAATGACGGAAACCAAAGTAAAAGATAACTTCTTCATATGTTCTATTATGGTGGTGGTAATCATTGAAACCATTGTACCACAAAGATAAGACTTTTGATTATGAAGTAGCTCCATGTCGCATTCATTATATCGTTACAATCAGGAAGGGATACTCATTTACAAGGTTTGACCCATCCGGAGGGGGATGGCAACCTGTCACAGAGCCGGTAAAGGTTAACGCCGCCCATGAAATAACAGTTTCAGGAGATGATCTTACTTTCTATTCAAGTAAAGTGGGCAGGGTTCCTTTCCTGTATCTCTCCTTAGGATATGCTTTTAGGGCATATCCTAGGGAGTGGTACTTCTATAGCTTGCTGAGGGCAGCAATGTCTTTCACACCGATATAGTTCTTCGGGAAGGCGTCCTCCGCCCTTGAGAGCACAACCATCGATCTCTCTACTTCCGCTATGGTGTTGGCGTAGTTGAAGAACTTGGCAAGAGGGTACATACTGATAGTTGCTTTCTGCATCTTCTCTCCCGCTACCTGTTCGGGATGAGGTTTCATAAGAGCGGGACGGTAGCCGAAAGCCCTCCTGAAAGGCATCGAGAGAAGTTCTTTCTCGGTGCTGCTTTTGATCTTGGCCCATTTCATGGGAGCCTTATCGGATGTCCCCGCACCGCTAACGTAAATGAAGGTCATCTTCTCTTTTGGACCTACCACCCCTGCGAAGTGCAGGGGAATGTCATGGCACACTACCTTGTAGTAGTCCATGTCCGCTCCGACACTGCTTATTCCGGCACAGAAGAACACTGCGTCATAGCCTTGCAGTTTCTCATCCCCTTCGGGAATCTGCATGAAATCGGATACGATGTACTCATCCAACTTGGGGTGAGTGATGCCTATGGGACGCCGGCTGACCGAAAGGACTTGTTCGACTTCGCTATCCTCCAGGCAGCAGCGCAGGATTCCTTCGCCGACATATCCGGTCGTTCCTGTAATGATTGCTTTCATAGTCTAATGGTTGTTTCAATGTTTGTTCTTTTTTATTCCGAGTACGCACCACCTGACAAGAGGAATTCTACGCAGGAGTTCGTACAGTGCGGGGCTCAGCAGGAGAACTGCGATTAGCATAATCACATAGATGACAAAAGCCGGAAGCGCAGTGTACATCTTGAGAGTGTATCCGAGGGAGGCAATGATGGTATAGTGGACGATGTAAATGCCGAAAGAGGAACGGCTCATGTAGGAGGCGAACTTGCCGGTACGGTCGAACCAAGTCTTGAAGCATCCCAGCATCGCCAGGATCATCAGGTATGCGTACAGGTTGTTGAGCCAACCCCCGAGACACTCGGGAGAGGTGTTGTCCTTGCCCCAGAATGCTATTGTGAAAGCAATTCCCGAGGCGAGTGCTGCCACAAGGAGAGGGATGTGCAGTCTTGCCACTTTTTCCTGTATCCCGTCATGTGAGAAGACCCAGTATCCCAGCATGAAGGGTATGAAATAGGCAATGGGCTTGTACAGGTTGACAAGTCCGTCCATTGTCTCTGGCCTCGGGTCGGCGATGAGGGTCTGCTCTCCAAGGAAGACAAGAAGTCCAAGAAGGAATATTCCTGCGTAGCCTACCTTTCCCCCGAGGGTCCATACCCTGTCCTTGCGGTCAACCTTTCTTATGAGGACAAGAACGAGCGAAAAGAGCCACAGATCCTGGATGAACCACAGGGGTCCTGTCCCGCTGATGACGTACATAAAATACTTGGCAACAGCAGGAACGTCCCCGAAGGGAGATTCTCCATTTACGACGGTGGTCACGGCAGTATTGAAGTAGCCGCAGATCCAATGGAACACAAACAGTCCTATGGTCGAGGGGACAAGGAGCTTGAGGGTGCGGGAACGCATGAACTCCTTGTCTCCCTTCTTTTCCAGGGCATATTTGGAGCTTATTCCGGCTACAAGGAAAAGGAGCATCATGAACCAGGGATACAGTATGTACATCACTGCGTCCTGTATCTGATGCGTGGGATCCGGGTCAAACCCTCCAATGCCGCCGAACACTCCCTTGTTGTTGTAGAAATAGAACACATGATAGATGAGGACCAGTACCACGGTGACCCACCTGAGGTTATCCATCCAGTGGCGTCTCATTTGGGAAGGCCCTCCATGACCTGGTCGATTGCGCTCTGGAAGATCTCCGTCTTGACAAGCGCCATCCCGTTCTTGTCCCCAAGAAGCAGCAGGGCGTCACCAGGAACAATCCCGTAAGTGTTGCGGGCATCCTTGGGAATGACTATCTGACCTTTGTCGCCTACCTTGACGACCCCGAAAATGTATTTTCCGTCGTTCTCGTGCATAATGCTTGTGGTAATAGTTGGAAATTTCCCACAAAGGTAACTATTCCCATGAAAAAAAACAAAAACCACCTTCCTTTTCACGGAAAGTGGTCTTGGCAATGATGTCTGCAAGATGTCCTTTACTGCTGGGTGATTTCCCGGTACTTCTCGAGAAGAAGCGGCTGTATCTGTGGATAGGTCCAGTTGTCTGGAAGTTCGTCCAGTTGAAGCACTTCCTCGATTTCGCTGTGGGTCTTGCCGAAAGATGAAATCACGGCCCGGTACAGCATCCCGAAAGTCTCTTCCCCGCCCTCGTTGACGGAGTTCTTTCCGGTCACTGAATAGGCGCAAAGGGGCTGGATGGTATAAGCCCTGGCACCGGTCTCTTCCCTAAGTTCCCTCTTTGCGGTATCGAGAATGCTCTCTCCTTCCTCCCTGTGCCCTCCCGGGAACTCCAGGGTGGTCCTGTCCTCATGGCGGCAAAGCACCCATTTGCCCTTGGTGGTCCTGGCTATGATGACAGCGAACTTGAGGACTGAGTCGTCTTCGACCCTGGGATAGAACTTGACTTTCAGGTCCCCTTCAGCCCTGCCTTCCTTCTTTCTCCCAGGTTGGGGCTTCAGTACCAAAGTGGAAGCTGTGGCCTTCTGCTCCCCTCTCTGCGTGAAGGTGACCGTAACAGTGTCCCCGAAATCTTTCCCTATCCTGGTCCTTATTGCCTTCGGAATTCCAAGGATATGACGGGGAGACCCCATCCTTACCATCTGTCCCTCATAGGGGACGGAATCGAATGTTGCACATACAGGCAATCTGCCCTTGCCGAAAAGGCCCAGTATGTCGAAGGGAACTTCCACATAAGCTGCATCCATGCCCTCGTTCTGGAGTATGGTGGCCTTGAACTCAAGGGGCTTGCCCAGGAGAATCTTCAACCGGCAGCGGACATCATCGATGTCCGGGGAAGAGAGGAGGGGAAGCAGGGCCTTGATTTCCGTTATGTCACGGTCCCACCATTTCAACTCCTCCAGCAGGTCTATCATGTCCTTGTCGAAGCGCTCCTTGGTGACGAAGGCAGGATTGCCTACGGCTATGGAGTAGGGCGGGATGTCATCCGCCACAGTGCTGTTCTTGCCTATTATGGCACCGTCCCCGATATGGACTCCGGGAAGAATGGTCACACCCTCGCCTATCCAGACGTCGTTCCCGACGACGGTATCCCCTTTGAGAGGCAACTGCGAGAGTTCGGGGGCCTGCTGCTCCCAGCCTTCCATGATGTAGAACGGGAAAGTCGTTGCCGTGTTCATGCGGTGGTTCGCCCCGTTCATCACAAACTCGACGCCTTTGCCGATCTGGCAGAACTTGCCTATGATGAGTTTATCTCCTATCCAGTCGTAGTGATGGGTGACATGTTTCTCGAAGTCGGTATCGGCAAAGTACGAGAAATCCCCCACCTCTATGTCCGGGCGGGTGATGGTAGGCTTTATGAGGGTTATGCCCTTGGTCGAAGGGGCAGGAAAGACTTTCGATGGGTCCGGTGTGATATTGTTCTCGCTATTCATCTTGAGGGTGATTGTTCGGGCGCAAATTTACGAATAAAGAGCATTTGATTTTCACTCTTCCACACTCTACCAAAAGGTTCTTTCTTGATATGTGGTGTGAGAAGGCTTTCTTTGCAGGGGAGGAGCATTTTACGGAGTCTGATGGTGAATTGTTTGCAAAGGCTACTTCTACGACAGCATGTTCGTCCAAAGCCCCTGGTCCAGGCTCATGGAAACTGTTTGCTGAGCATTCTCTTGGAGACGCCTTTTTATCAACCTGCCAGGTATCATCCGAATTGCTCCAACAAAGAGGTCGGGGTTGTCTATATGGAAAGTCCCCAACAATTATGCTTTGCAAGTTCAAACGTTTGGCAAAACAGTACAACAGGAGCGCCCGTGGAGCCATAAGCCAGATAAAACAGCGGAACTATCCCTCCTCCGTTTCCCTCTTCACCGGCGACATCCTCCTTGTTGGCATCAATTACAACCGAAAGACCAAGACCCACACCTGCAAGATAGAGAAGTGGGTGAAGGAGGATTAGGAAAACCGCTGCCCTTCCCGGCAATTGATGAACAGGGATAGCTACAAACTGGTCGGACCCCGTTCCCCCGGAAAAGGGAGAGCGGAGTCCTTGGTATTTGTTCTTGGCTTATGGTATAATCTAGATCGTGTCTTTCAGTTCCTTGATGTCGGAGATGAGTTCATCGGTCGAGCGGACAATGTTTCGGTGCATGATAAGTCCCAGTATGAGTCCCACAATGCCTCCGACCAGGCATCCCACGGCAAAACCTATTTTCAACTTATCCGGCATGTCATAGTTGCGCCAAATCTCATACCCCAGCCAGGCAAGCCATATGCAGATCATCGGTATGCTTATCTTGAGCCAGTCCATGTATCCTTTACGGAACTTGGTGAGGTCCTCGGTGGCACTCATGACATCCTTTCCGGGATCCGGGAGGTAACGGTTCATGAGGACTGTACTCACAACGGCAACAATCATCATCAGTTCCGTTGCTATGAAGAAATATATCGATAAACCGATCATGTAGAAACTCACGGAGAGAAGCATGGCGACAATGCCAAGAAAAATTGTGCTGTTGTTCTTCATCCTGAGTTTTCCGAGGGAGGTCCTGCAGGACTTCCGCAGAATCCTGTCGTTGACGATGGTCTGGTCTTCCAGTTTCTCGCGGAGCACAGCCATCTGCTCCTGCATCTGAGTCATGATATCCTTGTCTTCCATAACGAATGCGCTTTTTTAGAGTTTCTTGAGTTGTTCCTTGATCCTGACAAGACGTACAGAGACGTTCTTCGCGGTGATTCCGACGACCTGGCCGATCTCGTCGTAACTGAGGTTCTCCAGCCAGAGCAGGACGATTGCCCTGTCCAGGACTCCCAGTTTAGAGATTCTCTCCCGGAGCATGCCCACCTGCAGGGTCCTTTCGTCCTTGTCCTCGAACAGGTCAATGTCCATGGACAAAGGCTCCGTGCGCAGGGAATGCTTGGCCTTGCGGTCATGGGAGATGCATGTGTTCAGGCTTACTTTCCATATCCAGGAGCCCTGTGAGCTCTCACCCCGGAAAGTGTCCGACCCTTTCCAGAGGTTTATGAGGACTTCCTGGAAGAGGTCAGCGACCTCGTCCTTGTCGTTGGAGAACATGTAGCAGACCGTGTAGATGGTCCCTTTGTTCTCCCGAATCATTTTCTCGAATGCTTTCTCAGTCATCTTGTCTTTGTCAATTTCTGTTCATTAGACGCAGGATGTTCCAAAAAACTACGGCAAAAATGAAAAAAGTTCAAAGAATAGTCAACAACCCCATTCCCGGGGAACGCTTAATGAGCCTACAGGAATATACCTGCCCCTTCTTTCGTAACCGGAGCCCCTCCTTTCAAGGATATCCCATTTGAGCCCCAAAAAGAAAAGAGCCGGTCTACGACTGGCTCCCTTATGGTAGTATACAATATGTAGGTGTATCCTGAAAATGGAATTACTGCTCACGGGCCTTGGACAGGAAATCCCTTACTTTGGCCGTATACTCGGCAGGGTAGTCGGTAAAGGACTTGGCATGGGCCGATCCTTCAGCTATCCACATGTCCTTGTAACCTTTCACCTTGGCATCGTAGTTAAGATAGACTTCAGGTGTCGGGACGAAGTCATCGTCACCTCCGTGGATAAAGAGCATGGGCTTTTCGCATTTGGCGAGCTGCTCAAGCGAAGAGGCCTCCTTGAAAGACCAGCCGTAGCGAAGTTTGCAAACGATGCTTGCGGCATCGAGGACAGGGAACGTCGGAAGACCGAAGGAGTCCTTGAGGTTATAGGCGAACTGGTTCCAGACAGAGGAGTAGCCGCAGTCCTCCACGAATGCCTTGACATATGAAGGTGTCTCGTCACCGCTCATCATCATTGTGGTTGCCGCGCCCATGGATACCCCGTGTACCACCATAAAGTCATCATTGAAGATGTCATGGGCCATGGCGGCGAACTTCTCGGCATCCAATCTGTCCAGCCAACCCATCTGGGCCGCCTTTCCCTCAGACTGGCCGTGGTAATGGAGGTCCGGCAGGAATACATTATAATTGAGGGAGTCCCTGTACATTCTGGCAAGACCCAGGAAACGGTGGCAGTCATCCGTGTAGCCGTGGATAATGAGTGCCGTGCCCTGGCTGTTGTGGGGATTGTTGCTCAGGGCGTACATCCCGTGGAGGCGGAAGCCGCCTTCCCCCGTGAGGGAAGTGTCACGGAATGCCCCGGTCTGCCCAAGGGAATCGAACCAGGCTATGACTCCCGGGGCGAGAGTGTCTCCCCTTGACTTGTAATACTCCAGGTCATGTCCTTCCTTGCTCGGTTTAAGGGCGAAGTTGCACATGAACGAACCTGCATAGGCTAGGATGCCAAGAAGGACGACAAGAATTATTGCCGTGGCGGTGAGGAACTTTTTCATTGGTATTGGTTGAGTATGACAAAATAATGTTCAGTGAGGGAGCGGGACTTAAGGTGGCGCCCGTAGCAAGAGCCGCTCCCGCTGCAAATCTACGCAAAAAAAGCATTGTTTTGCCTACAGGACGTTCATTGGGTGAGGCTGTATTTGAGGAGGACAGATATGGGCGTCCACCGGCACATGGCCAAAGAAGGAAAGAACATTTAGTCTTTTTTGCCGGTTCAATGGACTTTTTGGGGCATAAAATGGTATTTCGGACCAATAATGTTTATATCTTTGCTCCATAGAGTGATGTCGGTCATTGCCGTACATGCGGGGACGGACCTCCCCGGTGCGGATGGACAGGGCAAAACTCAAAGAAAACAGCAAAGGAAAACTTCAATCAACCTCACAATCCAATGAAGAGAACCATCATTGTTTCCCTGCTTATCGCAGTATCCCTGAGCGCCTTCGCACAGAAAGGGGACGTCGCCAAGACGGGCCTTAACTTCGGACCCCTGCCTGCCGTGGGCTATTCATCCGACCTGGGATGGCACTACGGAGCCCTGTCGGATATCTACTGGTACGGTGACGGCTCCAAATATCCCGAGTATGTCTGGAAGGCAAACGTGGAGGCGTCATGGTATTCCAAGGGCAATAGCGTTTACCATACTTTCTTCGACAGCAAGTACCTCGTTCCCGGGCTTCGCATATCGGCATCCGTGTCATATTTCGGGAACAAGACCACGAATTTCTTCGGATTCAACGGGGCCCGGTCCCTGTATGTGCCCGAGCTGAATGTCATCACTCCCGACACCTTCACTCCCCAGGGAATGGGATTCTACCTGATGGAAAGGAACATTTTCAGGGTCGCGACATGTTTCCAGGGAAAGTTCGGGGACAGCAATTGGGGATGGGCAGGAGGCCTTACCTACTGGAACATTACCACCGGACATGCCCGCAACAAGAGCCTTACGGACGGTACAACCTCCTTGTATGACATCTACGTGAAGAATGACATCATTCCCGAGGCCGAGAAAGCGGGTGGCCAGCACCTTGAACTGAAGGCCGGCGTGGTTTACGATACCCGTGACCATGAGAACAATCCCACCAAGGGAACCAACCTGGAACTCTATTTCTTCGGTTCCCCCGACATCATCTCCCGTCACGACAACTCCTACCTCAAGCTTGCAGTCCACTTCAAGCAGTTCATCCCCATCGTCCAGGACCGCCTGACCTTCGGTGCCCACGTGGCCTATCAGGGACTGGTCGCGGGCAGTGCCCCGTTCTACATGCTCCAGACCATCCAGTCCATCAACATGAAGCAGATAAACACCGAGGGGCTCGGGTCAACTTGTACGCTCAGGGGTACGGTCGTGAACCGCCTGCAGGGCAACTCCTATGCTTGGACCAACATGGAACTGCGCTGGACGTTCGCCAAGTTCTACTGGATCGGCCAGAACTGGGCCCTGGCCACCAACCCGTTCTTCGACATGGGTATGGTCGTAAAGCCTTACCGTCTTGAGCAGATGAAGTCCCTGGCAAAGGACGATACCTTTATCGCCACCGTGGACGGGAAGAGCTACAGGGCTTCCGATTTCTACACGGGAAGTGAGGAGAAACTCCACATGAGTGCCGGTGCCGGGCTTCATGTCATCATGAACCAGAACTTCAATGTGAACTTCGAGTTCGGCAAGTGCTTCGACAAGAATGACGGAACAGGTCTCGGGATCAATATCGGCCTGAACTACATTTTCTAGTCCAGTCGTTTCGCAAAAGAAAGAGCCCTCCTTGGCCAGTGCCGCCAGGGAGGGTTTTTGTCTGCCCATAGGTGATGGGAACGGGGAAGGGAGAAGAATAGCCTTTCCTCCTTCTTCCCTCACTGCCATTTCATGAAATGGCAATCCCTTTTCCATTTTTGAAATCCCCCCATCCCCCTCCATTGGCTAAATTTGAAGAAACCAACTTTTATGAAAATGAAACGAGCCTTATCCATTGCCCTTTGCCTTCCGCTGCTGGCGTTTGCGGTGGGCTGCGTTGAGAGCGGACCCTCGGTGACCGGCGTGTCAGTGAGCCCCACGACCCTCTCCCTCGTCGAGGGGACAACCGGGACGCTCACTGCATCGGTATCACCCTCCGATGCCACGAACAAGACAGTCAACTGGTCTTCAAGCAATACTTCGGTAGCGACAGTCTCATCAGGGATTGTATAGGCCGAGTCTCCCGGTCAGGCGACCATAACAGTAAGGACGGAGGACGGCGGGAAGAGCGCAACGTGCTCCGTGACTGTTACGTCCAAGACAATCGAGGTCACCTCCGTGACCCTCAACAAGACATCTCTCAGCCTGGAGGTCGGAGCCGAGGAGGCTCTTGTGGCGACGGTTTCTCCCGAGAATGCCACCGACAAAACCGTTCAGTGGACCAGTTCAAAGCCGGAGGTCGCCACTGTCTCGGACGGAAAAGTCTCCGCACTCTCCGAAGGGATGACTACCGTCAAGGCTACCGCTGGAGGGAAGGAGGCTACTTGCGAAGTCACAGTTACCGCCCCTGTCGTCTATGTGGAATACCTTGGCCTGGATTACACAGTCGATTATTCCTTCACGACCCCAAATCCCCTGGCTAAAATCGGATGCTACTACATGGATGACAACCTGATCCATAATGCCGTAAGGCTCAATCTCGGCGAGGATGACGGCATATCCCTTCCCGAGCACTTCTCGTTCTATCCCGAGGATGCCACCGACAAGACCGTCCGCCTTAAGAGCAGCAATCCCGATGTCATATCCATCACCTCGGATGGCGTACTGAAACTTAATTCCGAGGGCGTTCTCCTCATTGGTTATATAGCAGGTGGAGCAAAGGAGAAGGATGTCGCCAACATGGACCCCGGCCTATACGGAGTCATCCCCATCGTGGTGGTCAAGAGGCCCCGGGATGCCGTTGACCTTGGGACGGAAGTTTTCTGGGCACCGTCAAATTACGGTGCGGCCAAACCTTATTCCCTCGGCAACCTGTACTCCTTCGGGGAGACTTCCACAAAGGATGAATATACGCCCCATAACTATAAGTGGGTGGGATATGATCCGGAACATTGGGGTAACGGAAACGGAACGGGTATCTGGGAATATGGCCTGTACCTCACCAAGTACAACCCTTCCGAAAACGATGGCATCGTGGATAACAAGATGGATCTCGATCCCGAGGATGATGTCATAATCCAGAAGGTGGGCGACCCGTGGAGGATGCCCTATACCTCGGAGCTCTCCCAGATAATCGGGAGCGGAGGTATCCAGTGGACCCTGACCGAGGTGGACGGCGTTCCCGTTTACGAAGTCAGGAGCCGGGCAACCTTTGAGCGGATATATCTGCCTTTCCTCACCACAGGGACCGACGATGACAGAGGTAGGGTGAGGGCCCGTGACCTTACGGACAAGAATAATGAATGGGGATACTCCGAGCCGTACACTTTATATTACTACAGGAACGAGGGTTACGTCGGAGCCCACGGCAACCTTTCGACCCTCAATACCAGGTACGAGGGATTCCCTGTGAGGGGAGTCGCACCCTACAAGGTTGAGGCTAAAGATTCGGAAAAGCACTTCCCCTTTGACTTCTAGAACATCTGCCTACAGATAACTATTCATTATCATTGCCGGCTTCCTGTGCCCCCTGCGGTGCGGGAAGCCTTTTCCTTTCGTCATCCTCAGGCATGGGAGGTCACATAGTGAAAAAGGTGGGGAAGGCTACCTGACCTTCCCCACCCTCGGTGAAACTTATGGAGAGATGGTTTTCGTGAGTGTGAAAGGGCGTCACTCTCAGTGAAGAGCTACCGTTATCTCGCCCACTTTCTCGGCGGGACCGGTGAGGAACACCTCCGGGAAGGAGTCGCCCTGCCTTGTCACCTCGACCTGGAGATCGTCTTCCAGGGCCCTCACCTTGATGAGGTGCTTTCCGTCAGGATAGTCCTCCCTGATGCAGAGGGCAATTGCTGCGGCACTGATGCCGGTACCGCATGCCAGGGTCTCATCCTCCACGCCTTTCTCGTAGGTCCTGATGGCTATGCTGTGGTCCCCCGTTATCTTCACGAAGTTGACGTTGGTCCCTGTGGGGGCGAAGTACTGCATGTTGCGCAGCACCCTGCCTTCACCCACTACGTCCATATCGAAGATGCTGTCCTTGAATACCACCAGGTGCTTCGTCCCGGTATCCAGGAAATATCCCATGGGAAGGGGCTGGTAGCCGTTGGCAGGGTTTATCTGGAGGCGAACGGTCTTGGTGTTGCCCTCGGAGGCGAGCACCGATGCGCTGTGAAGACCGTCCGAGGACATGAAGGAACAATCGGAGCCGATGATGCCGAGGTCCTTTGCGAAGGCCACGACGCACCTTCCGCCGTTTCCGCACATGACTCCGCCGGAAGCGTCGTTATTGTAGAACCTCATCGAGAAGTCACCCTTCCCGCTTCTGTCAAGGATAATGAGTCCGTCCGCACCGATGCCTTTGTGGCGGTTGCACAGGTTGCGGATATCATCCGGGGAAAGGGAGTCGAAGCTGTCGTCCCTGTTGTCGCACAGCAGGAAATCATTTCCTGCGCCGTGGTATTTGTAAACTTTGAGATTCATGGTCTTGATGATGTATGGGGTTGTTGAAGTTTTTTGCAGATAAGATTTGACAGAAGTGCGATCCCGTCTTCTATGTCCTCTTCTGGACAGAAGGAGAAATTAAGCCTCATCGTGTTGAGTCCCTCTCCTTTCCTTGTGTGGAAGAATGAACCGGAAACGTAGGAGACACCGTTTGTGAGGGCGGTCTCGTAGAAGTCCACCGTATTGAATTCCTCAGGGAGTGTCACGAATATGAAAAGTCCCCCGTCGGGATGGGTCCATGTCACGCCCTCGGGCATGTGCTTTTCAAGGGCGGAGAGCATCCGGTCCCGCTTTCGCTTGTAGAGTGTGAGGGTGGAGCGAAGATTTACATCGAGCATCCCGCTCTCCAGGAAGTCCAGGGCCATGTACTGCCCAAGTACAGGGGGACAGAGGTCCAGGGCCTGTTTGCAAAGGTATATCTGACGCAGTATGTCGGAGGGTGCGAACATCCATCCGAGCCGAAGGCCGGGTGCGAAGACTTTGGAGAAGGAGCCGAGGTGAATGGTGCAGTCGGGGGCCAGGGAGTAGATGGAGGGGAGCTGTTCCCCGCTGAATCTCACCTCCCTGTAGGGACTGTCCTCCACTATCGGTATTCCTGCTGCACGTGCAATTTCAATGATCTCATGCCTTTCCTCCAGAGTCATGGTGAGGGAGGAGGGGTTGCAGAAGTCGGGGATGAGGTAGATGAACTTGACTGTTCCGCCTTCGGCCCTGAGCTGGGATATCCTTTCCCTGAAAAGGGCGGTGCTTTTCACACCCACTATCCTGGCCCTGTAGGATTTGAAGGACTGGATGGCACCGAGATATGTCGGTTCCTGGGTGAGGACAATGTCACCTGGATTCACCAGAATCCTCGCACAGATGTCTATTCCCTGCTGGGAGGAAGTGGTTATCTGGACATTCCCGGTGGGGACGGAGTATCTTTTCCCGAGGCACTCCCTCAGGGCATCCACTCCCTGGGTCCCGCCGTACTGGAGGCATGTTTCCCCCCAGCGGGAGAGGATCCTTCCGTTGCAGTCCCGAAGCCACTGTGTCGGGAAGGTGTCCTTCGAAGGGTAGCCACCTGCGAAAGAGTACCTGGGAGGGACGGGGAAGCGACGGAAAATCTCCCTTACCGGGGATGCCATGAAATTATGCGTATCCTCCGAGAAAAGTCCGCTGTAATCGTTTGGGGTCATCATCTGAGAGCGTCTTCAAGGGACAGTGCCGCATTGGTGCGGCTGTCACGGTATTTCACAATGACGGGAGTGTATATCTGTATGCCTTCATTCCTTCCGGGACCTTTGGTGAGGGGACGGCTCCCCGCCACCACGACTGCGTACTCGGGGATTGTAAGCTGTCCGTCTTCGCCGGGACGGAGGTATTCTCCTTTGACATTGTCCCAGACAGGGGTCGAACGGTTGAGAATGACACCGCTGCCGAGTACCGAACCCCTGGAAAGGATGGTTCCTTCGTAGATTCCGCAGTTGCCGCCGATGAACACGTCATCCTCCACTATTACGGGAAGCGCCCCGGAAGGTTCCAGAACTCCTCCGATCTGTGCAGCCGCTGCGATGTGCACCCTCTTTCCCACCTGGGCGCAGGAACCAACGAGGGCATGGGAGTCAACCATAGAGCCTTCATCAATGTAGGCCCCGATGTTCACGTATGCGGGTGGCATCACAATGACCGAGGGGGCAAGATATGAGCCCCTTCTTATGGAAGTCCCTCCCGGGACAATCCGAACCCCGTCCTCGGGGGTGAAGGACCTCGGGGGGACGGTGTCCTTGTCGGTGAAGGAAAGGGTCCCGCTGGACATGTCGGAGAGTTTTCCGAGACGGAACCCGCTCAGGATGACATCCTTTATCCAGGCGTTTACCCTCCATTTACCTTCCACCTTCTCGGCCACCCTGATTTCTCCGCTCTCCAGGCGGTCGCAGGTATCAAGGAAGAGTTGCATCTGCTGCTCGTTATGCATATGTCTTGAGATCGTTTAGTACGGTTTGCATTGTGGACAGGGTCCTCTGTGTCGCCGGGGTGAGGGGAAGGCGCATGTCGGGGGTGCAAAGCCCCAAGAGGGACAGGGCACCCTTTGCCGGGATGGGGTTGCTTTCCATGAAGCAGGCCCTGAACAGGGGATCGAGGATCCTCTCAAGTCTTGTGGCTTCGTCCCGGTCGCTCCTCTGGAGGGCCCTTACCATCGATACCATCATGCCGGGAACGATGTTGGAGGCCACGCTTACCACTCCGTGGGCTCCAGCCCTCATGAGCAGTGCGGTCTGGTCGTCGTTGCCGCTCAGTACCGAGAACCCCTCCGGGGCGCCCTGGATTATCCTCAGGATCTGCTCCACGTTGCCGGAGGCTTCCTTGATGGCCACGATGTTGGGTATGCGGGAAAGGCGCAGTGTCGTCTCCGCACTCATGTTGCAGCCAGTCCTCCCCGGTACGTTGTAAAGTACGATGGGAAGGGTGGTCTCGCTTGCCACGGCGCTGAAATACTGGTACAGGCCTTCCTGTGTCGGCTTGTTGTAGAAGGGGACAACTACGAGGAACCCGTCCGCACCTTCATTTTCATAGAGCCTCATGTTGGCGATGGTGCCACGAAGCGAATTTGTCCCGCATCCGACAATTAGCGGAGTCGAGGGGGCGCACTCCCTTACGGCAGAGAGGATGCGAAGCCTCTCTGCCTCGCTAAGGCAGGGGGTCTCGGCAGTGGTCCCAAGGGGGACCAGGAAATCAACCCCTGCATTTACCTGCATCCCTACGAGGCTTCGAAGGGCGTCGTAGTCCACCTCGTCATTCCTGAAGGGGGTCAGGAGTGCAGTGGCGCAGCCCTGCAGATGAAATATGATATTGTTGTGAGTTTCCATATACGTGAAGTTTTTGCTGTCGTTTTCTTTTTTGGGCTATTGTTGAATCTGCTCCTCTCCGAGGAACAGTTCGCTGAACTGGTGCACCCCGGTGAGGGTCTCGGAGAGCTTGGCTGCGAGTACGGCCCCTCTTGCGAACCCCTCCCTCGAGAAAGCCTCATGCTCGAGGGTTATCCTGTCGGAGAGTCCCTCGAAAGAGATCGTGTGGATCCCGGGGATTTCCCCGGCGCGGATGGAGGCTACCTGGATGGGGGAAGGGTAACTTTTCTCAACAATCTCGGCGAGGGTCTTGGCGGTGCCGCTCGGGGCGTCAAGCTTGTGGATGTGGTGCTTTTCCGTGATGTAGGGAGTGTAGCCCCCGCTTTTTGAAAGCAGCCTGGATGTGAGGGATACCGCTGCCATCAGGACATTGACACCGACCGAAAAGTTGGAGGCCCAGATGAGGGTCGTGCCCCGCTTTCGGAAATACCCCGTCACCTCGTCCCTGATATCGTCCCAGCCCGTGGTGCCGACGACAACGGCCTTGAAGTTGTCGGCGAGGAAGGTATAGTTCTTCCTGAATGAGGTGGGGAACGTGAAATCTATGCAGACTGCATCCTTTGCCAGATTGGGGTCGAAGGAGGTTATGTCCTCGCTTTTCCCGATGCACTCAATGCCCTGCTCACAGAGTATCTTCTCGATCATATGGCCCATTTTGCCATAGCCTGATATTACTGCTTTCATGTCTATCGTTGTTGTTCAAGTCGTTCTTTTATCTGAAAATATATGTCCACAAGGTCATCTACACCTCGGCGTATGTCTGAAAGAAGGACATACTCGTTGGCGGTGTGGGCGGTCAGGATGGACCCGGGACCATAGATTGCCCGTATTGGAAAACCGCCCAGCTGGGGGGCGTCGCTTCCGAATGCCGCGATATCCGTCTGTATTCCTTCGCCAGTAAAGAACCTCATGGGGGTGTCCCCGCCGAAGGCCTCGATCCTCGTCCCATCGGGACAGAGGCCTCGAAGCACGCTCTCTACCATGGCATCGCTCTCGAACGTGGTCCTGAAATATATGGTGAAGGAAGTCTCAGGGCTGAGGACATTCTGGGCATTGTCAGACCTTAGGTGCCCTATGTTCCAGGTGGTGGGTCCAAGAAGAGGATCAATCGGGAACTGATATTCCTGCAGGGAACGGTACAGGCAGACGAATTTGTCGATGGAACTCTCCCCATGCCCGGGATAACCGGAGTGGCAACTCTTGCCGTAGAGGGTCACATTGAACCTCTTGGTCCCTTTTGCGGCCTCGAGGATCCTGTTGCAGGTGGGTTCCCCGACAATGACGGCATCTCCTCTTCCGCCCTTTGCCGTGAAGGCCTTGGCGCCGAAGGACCCCGTTTCCTCACCGCTTACAAGAAGGAGGGCGAAGTCTTTCTCGCCCAGGGAGAGAAGTCTCCTGCAGGCAAGGTACATCGCAAGGATCTGTCCCTTGGCGTCACAGGAGCCCCTTCCCGTAATGAGGGTATCCTCCTCCCCCTCGAACACTGTCCCGTCGGGAAGGACGTCACCCTTTCCGATCGAGAACACTTTCGGGGGAATGTACGGGGGGACCGTATCCATGTGGGTGCAGAAGTAGATGCGGGGAGCATCGCCCCATGAAAGCTGAAGGTTGACAACGCCCCCTTCGCTCTCGTCGAGGGACACTGAGGTGTCGTCCACGGGCAGGGTGTCACGAAGGTACAGGGCGAAGTCGCGCTCGGATGAGGAAGTGGACTCAGTTTCCAGGAAATGCCGAAGCATGGCAGCCTCGACACTCATGCTGTCTTCCGGTGCAGTTGTCATGAAAAGGGGGTGGGGGAGTTATGTTAATATGCACATCTTGATTTTGCCTTACTGGGGCATGGAGCACTGTCCTGGACCTGTCTTCGCTGGGATGGGCCCTGAAGGGTGCCTCGTCGGTTTTAGCTCTTCGAGGCGTGCTTTATTTTCTGCATATTCATAACTTTTGGAATATTTTTTCTAGGAGCAAAGGTAGGAATTAAATTTTCACTTCAAACACCTTTGTTGAAAAATTTATGTAAAAACTTGAAATAAAACGATTTGTTGAATAATTATGTAATAAATATACATTTTGACATACTGCCATGTTCCTCAGATAATAAGACCGAAAGAGTGGGCTGATGGATATTATTGAGGGAAAGGGTGCAGATTTATGCCCTTCTTTCTACAAACTTGGGAAGTCGCATGCCTTTGTGCAAATACAGAGACACAACACTTGGAATTAAGAAGATTGATTTCAGTGTAAAACGCGGATGCATGGCCTTCTACCTTACAGATGGCCGTATCGTGATTGTCCCCGTATCTATGTTTCCCGATGTTAAGCGGCTCACCAAAGCCCAGCGGGAGGACTATTTGATTATGGACGACCAGTATTTCTCTTTCGACGCCATCAGCCGGATTTATTCGGTAAAAGACGTCCTAAGATATTAATTATCCGGATTTTCTCCAGTGTACATATTGAAATCGGCCTCCGGGAGATTCGGAGGCTTTTTCTTTTACGGATAGACCAGCGTGCAGGGGGTGTTGTCGGGCGTGCCACTTTCTACGGTGAACGAGATGGTGGCATCGGCCACATAAGGGGCACTGCTCACCTCATAGAGGATGGCGATATGCTCGTTCGGCGCTAAAGCAAAGAAGAGTGTCCTAGAACTTATTCAGTTCCCTTGTCTTCTCAATGTCTAGGCTCTGTGCCAGAATCGTGATGGGGTTCAGGACCTTAACGTGGCAGGTCATCTCGATTTGCCACTTGCAGGTTTCACAGTCGGTGCAGACTTCGCTCACCCCTGCCTCCTCGATGTTGGCTGCAAGCTTGGAGGATATGGCCTGCGAGAAGTCGTAGTTCTCTTTCTTGAACCCGAATGTCCCCGAGATGCCGCAGCATTCCTGGTCGAGGATGACGGTCTCCAGTCCCGGTATCATCCTGAGTATCTCAATTGAGAAGAGCTGCCAACCCAGTTTCTGCATATGGCATGCGGTATGGTAGGCGATCTTCCTCTGTATCCCTTCCTTGAAGGCAAGTTTGATGCGACCGGCCTCGATTTCCTCGTACAGCCATCTCGTGGCCAGCATCAGATTATCCTTATAGGGTGAAGTATCCAGACCAAGGACGTGGTTGTACTCTTCCCTCATGGTGAAGGTACAAGTGGAACTGGTGGTGAGGATGGTCCTTCCTGCGGATGCCGCATCCGAATATTGTGCTTTGCCATGGACATGGATTTTCCCTTGAACCCGTTCGCCATCATGGCGACGCCGCAGCATTTCTCATCCCTGAGAATGTCAACCCCGACCCCGCATGCATTCATGACCCTCACAAGGTCCTCTCCCAGGGAAGGGAAGTTGTACTGGACGTAGCATCCATGAAAATACGTTATCCTCCTTGTGAAAGAGTCCTGCGGGATGCCCTTCATCTTGGTCGTGAACTTCTTGGCGCTGTAGGCGGGGAAGGTCCTTCGGTGGTCAACACCCATGAGGGCGTCCATCGCGCCCTTGGCCAGTTTCGTGGAAAGGATGGGATTGACGATGGGGGCGAAAGGGGATGCCATCGTCCCGACAAAGTCGGTGCTTGCCAGCATGAAATCCCTCAGGGGTCGGGATGACTTGCCGGAAGATAGTTTGGCCCTCTGGATGATATCCGCAATTTTCACATTGGAAGGGCATGCCACTTCGCAACGTTTGCAGTTGAGGCAGTACTTGAGCAGATAGTCATAGAAATAAGGGCTGCGTATGCGGTAGCGCTCCTCGTCCGGGCCCGCCTGCTTGGGTCCGGGATAGATTGGATTCACGGCCTTCATCGGGCATACGTCCACGCACAGGCTGCACTTCAGGCAGTGTTCCAGGCTAAGGCCGGGGTTCAGAGTATCTGTTTGCATACGTCAAGAGCTGATTGGATTATGTCGGGAGTCCCGCAGAGGACCTCCCCGACAGCGAATAGATTGCTGATGGTCCTGCCGCCGATTTTCACCCTCCCGTCCGTGTCGGTGATTACGCCGAACCGCTCGAAGGGCTGCGGGGCGAAGAAATCGGGGTCACACCAGTGGCTGCGGTCCGGGTCATACTGCACGTCGCACCCGAAGATGGGTTCGTAAATCTCCCTGTCAGTGGAGGCGAGCCCTCCCGATGCGAACTTCCCGGTTGCGAGGATGAAGTGCCTGGCCACGAGAGGTGTGGTACCGAAGTTCTGGGTGTGGACCAGAGAAAGGGTATCGCCATCGAAGACCCCGTCGGTTACACTGTCACCAAGAAGGAAAGTCCCGCCCCCCTTAATGAACTCCGAGCGTGAAGTCTTGTGGATGCTGAGCCCTCCCGATATTATGGCGACTTTGAGTCCTCCCTTGAGGAGGGAGACTCCGGCAGTGAGGCCGCTAAGGCCGCCGCCCATAATTATAGCGTCAAATTTCATGGCCGTAGGTTTTTCTCATGAGTTCCGCCTGGCGAAGGGTCTCTCCCCAGCATACGGGAATCATCCCCTTCCATCTTTCCCTCAGATTCTGCCTCAGGAGCTGTTCTTCTTTCTCGGGAGTGCCGAATAGTTCGCACAGGACCTTGGCTGCACGTCTTGCGCAGAGGGTCCCCTGGCAGACGCCCATCCCCACGCGGGTACGGCGGCGAAGGTCATCTATCGTTTTTACGTCCAGGTTCCTTACCGCATATTCCATTTCCTCGCGGGATACCTGCTCGCATTCGCACACTACGCTGTCCCCGGACTCGATCGCCATCTGCTGGGCAAGGGTGCCGTAACGTCCCCCGGCTGCTTTTCTTGGCATGGGGGCTTTGTGGCCCGGGTCATCGGGACGGTCCGCCCCGGGAAGGGGCGTGGTGTCGGTGGTGCACTCAGCCTCCACCCCGAGCTTGGTGCAGATGAGGTCGGTGGTGACTTCCCCCATCAGGCGGTAAGTCGTCATCTTTCCGCCGGTTATCGTTATGAACCCTTCCACGCCATCTCTCTTGGCATGGTCCAGGAGGACGATGCCACGGCTGATGTTCCTGCCGTCGGGGTCGCTGTCGTCGGCGACGAGGGGTCGCACCCCGCTGTAGCCACGAAGGAGTCTCGTGGAAGAGAGGGTCGGGGAGAGTTGGTACGCACCCTTGAGGAGAATATCCACTTCGTCAGGGGTTACGGTGAGGTTGTCGCACTCCGATATGGGGACTCTCGAGGAGGTGGTGCCTATGACTGTCACGACATCCCCGGGAACCAGGATGTCAGCATTGGAAGGCTTGCGGCAACGGTTCAGCACCATCCTGTTCACCCTGTGACCGAACACGAGGAGGGAGCCTTTGGCAGGGAACATGGTTATCTTGCATCCTGCCATCTGCGCTATGACCTGGCCCCAGATTCCCGCGGCATTGACGGTCACCTGTGCCCTGTATTCCTTGCGTTCATTTGAAAGGGTATCCAGCACCTTGATTCCCATTACCCTGTTTCCCTCCATGATGAAGCTCTCGACCCTGTGGTAGGTGAGAACCTCCGCCCCGTGGAGGCGGGCATCCAGAATGTTCAGGGCATTGAGGCGGAAAGGGTCCACCGAGGCATCGGGAACCACTACCGCCCCCGTGATGTCGGGGTTGACGGACGGCTCCATGATGAGGGCCTCCTTCGGATCTATCTCCCTTGCCTCGATTCCCGCAGCTTCGCAACTGGTGAGGAAAGTCTTTCTGAAATCGTCCCCGTCCTCGGGGAGGGTTATGAAGAGACCTCCGCAGGGGTCGACGCAACTGGAGGCGATTTTGCGGATAATCATGTTCTCCTCGATGCACTCCCTGGCGGACTCGGTGTCGGATACTGCGTACCTGGCCCCGCTGTGCAGCAGGCCGTGGTTGCGTCCGGACGCTCCGTCTGCGAAGTCGCCCCTCTCCACCAGAAGGGTCCTCAGTCCCCTCAGTGCGCAGTCCCTGGCTGTACCGGCCCCTGTTACGCCTCCTCCTATGATTATGACATCATATTCCTTGGAATTGTTGTTCATCCTGAAAAAAATAGGGTGTTGAGTTTTGGTTATGTGCTTTATGCGGTCCTTCCATCCCCTCATGGCGGATGGGGATTTTTATAAAGTGCAAAAATAACAAAATCGGACATCTTTTTCCGTTCAGCTGTCACCTTTTCCCTCAAATAGGCATGGTGGCAGGCCGAAATATGTCCATAACACGAAGATTTGGCTGTCCGCCGGTATCGAAACCATATTAGGCTTCGTTACCTACAAGATATAACGAAAGAAATGTTCAGTGGGGTACATATCCATATTCAGAGTGTTAAATAAAAGCAGTAACTTTGACCACGGAAACGGACGTGGACCATTGGGCTATCAACGAGGAGTGAGAGTGTTTTCGCCATCTGTGTTGACGGGGTCTGGATGAAAGGCAGATGTGGGTGCTCATCCTCTAATCCGAAGTCCTTTACCTACTACGGAACGACTGTATTTTCGTGGCCAAGTATGAGGGGGACACCATCTGGAAAGAATTCCTGAAAAAACGCAACCTCATCTCGGCAAATACCCCGCCTTCTCCAAGCACCACCAAATGAATCAATACCTCAATCCATGAAAAAGGCCCTGTTTTCCTCTTTCGCGCTGCTCCTTGCGACAGCTCTGTGTGTGTTCTCCCAGCCCCTTACCCGTACCGATGTGAAAGCGGGGACGGTCCAGGGGTTCGAAAAGAACGGTCTTGGATACTTTAACGCCATACCTTTTGCGGAGCCTCCCGTAGGAGAACTCCGCTGGAAGGCACCAGTCCCCCTCAAGAAGTGGGACGGGGTCCTACGTGCCGTGGACTTTGGAGCCATGCCTCCCCAGCAGGCGATGCGTTGGCCCGGTGCCCCGGAACCCAACGTGTCCGAGGACTGCCTGTATCTCAACGTCATAACACCGGCTTCCAGGAAGGGGGAGGGCCTTCCCGTCCTTGTCTGGATACATGGCGGAGGGTTCATAACGGGTGATGCCAACTCAAATGAAGGGGACAACTTCGCCAGGAACGGGATAGTCTTCGTGAGCATAAGCTACCGGACCGGGGCCCTGGGGTTCCTCTCCACCGGGGAACTTTCCCGGGAGAGTGAAAGAGGCATTTCCGGGAATTACGGCCTGCTTGACATGATAGAGGCCCTGAAGTGGGTGAAAGACAATATCACTGCCTTTGGCGGTGACCCGTCCAAGGTCACCATAATGGGAGAGTCGGCAGGGGCGATTGCGGTAAGCATGCTGTGCGCCTCCCCTCTGGCGAAAGGCCTTTTCAGGGGAGCCATATCTGAAAGCGGCGGGTCTTTCTGTCCCGTCGACAGCGTAAGGGTTGACAATAACGGCATCCGTGACCTAAGGGGCTCCGAGAAGTTCGGGGAGGCCTTCATGAGAAGGATCGGCGTGTCCTCTCTGTCCGAGATGCGAAAGACCCACTGGGACAAATGGGTCGGGGATGCCATCTCCACGGGAGTGGGCGGGTTCTGGCCCACGGTTGACGGATATGTCCTCCCAGATGACCAGTACAAGATGTATGAGCAGGGAAATTACAATGACGTGGACATCCTCATAGGGACCAACTCCGACGAGGGAGCCATGTTCTGCCGTCCTGCCACGGTGAGGGAGTATGAGGTCCTCGTCAGAAAGGCCTACGGACCCTTTGCGGACAGGATACTCTCGCAGTATCCCGCAAAGACGGATGCCCAGACCTTCGATGCCCTGAGCGACCTCTTCCGTGAGACAGCCTTCGCCTGGCCTACCTATGCCTGGGCCAACCTCCAGAAAAAGACCGGCAAGGGAAGGGTTTTCATGTACTACTTCGACCAGTTCGACCCAGAAAGGCCGCTCTTCAGCAGGCCCGGCGCCCCCAAACCACGTGGGGCGAACCATGCGACGGAACTGCCCTACGTGTTCGGGCACCCATGGGTGCCGTTCTCTCCTTCGGAAAAGAAAGTGTCCGATGCCATGATAGCGTACTGGAGCAATTTCGTCAAGTACGGGGACCCGAACTCGGAAGGTCTGCCCAGGTGGCCCGAGTATGCCCCCGAAGGCCCGAACGTAATGTTCTTCAAGGACGGGACATCGCTCATATCCCAGCCCAACAGGGAGAAAGTCGAGCTGATGGAAGAGTTTTTCCGCTACAAGAGGGAAAGTACCGTTCTTCCCCCATCACCGGACAAGGGGGAAGCGGACCTTTTCGGGGACTTCTGGAGAGCAAGGTGGATAAGCGTCCCCGGGACCGACCCCAGTGGCTACGGCGTATACTGTTTCAGGAAAGACGTGACCCTTCCGTCCGTCCCCACCGAATATCCTGTCCATGTCACGGGGGATAACCGCTATAAACTCTATGTGAACGGAATACTTGTGTCCCTGGGTCCCGCCAAGGGGGATGCCACCCACTGGAATTACGAGACTGTGGACCTTGCCCCTTATCTTCACGCAGGGAAGAATGCCGTCTCGGCTCTTCTCTATCATGAGGGGGCGCTCAAACCGGATTCACAGGTGTCCGTGTCAGTGGGATTCCTGCTGCAGGGAGAGGGTGCCGCATCGGACCTTTACACGGACAAAACCTGGAAATGCATAAAGGACGAGGGTTATTCCCCCGTCTCTCCCATAGTGCAGGGCTACTATGTGGCGGGCCCCGGGGAGAGGGTGGACATGGCCCTTCACATCAGGGACTGGTACAAGGAGGATTATTCCACGGAAGGCTGGATGGGGGCCGTCGAAGGAAGAGGGGGACAGCCAAAGAACGTGATGTCCCCCGACCAGGCCGACGGACACAACCTCATTCCGTCCACCCTTCCCCAGATGGAACTTACTCCGATAAGGTTCTCATCACTTCGCTCCTCAACTCTCCCCACCCCCTCAGGGTTCCCCGCAAAAGAGGTGGCTCTCAGAGTCCCCGCCAATACGAAGGCCGAGATGCTCCTTGACCAGGGAGAGCTGACGAACGCCTACTTCAAGATGAAACTCGGCGGAGGAAAGGGAGCGAAGGTATCCGTGGGTTATGCCGAGTCCCTGTACATCCCTTCGGACGAACCCCTCTCTCAAATCCCCGACTCCGTGCTTGCGACAATCCCCCAGGAGCACAGGTCCTTCGCGCTGGTCCCCAGGACCGTTGGCAAGGGCAACAGAAACGAGGTGGAGGGTAAGATATTCATTGGAAGGGAAGACGTGATACTGCCGGATGGTACGGAGGGACAGGAGTTCTCCACACTGGCCTGGAGGACCTGGAGATATGTGAGGGTGCAGGTCGAGACCGCATCCGATCCTCTTACCATAGAAGACATCGGCGGCGTGTTCACGGGCTATCCTTTCACTATGGAGGCATCTCTCGATACCGATGACAAGTTCCTGCAGGACGTGCTTTCGACAGGATGGAGAACCGCCAGGCTGTGCGCCACCGAGACCTACATGGACTGCCCCTACTATGAGCAGTTGCAGTATCTCGGGGATACCAGGATACAGGCGCTCGTGACTCTTTTCAACAGCGGTGACGAAAGGCTCGTGCGCAACTTCCTGACCCTCTCCGACGAGAGCCGCAACTCGGACGGCATCACCAAGAGCCGGTACCCCACGACCATCACCCAGTACATCCAGCCCTATGCCCTGAGCTATGTCTATGCCCTGCATGACTACATGATGTACGGCTCGGACCCATCCTTCGTCATGAACCTCCTTCCCGGAGCGGAGCAGATAATGGAGTACTTCGGGAGATATCAAGGCGAGGACGGGAGGCTTCGCAACCTGCCCGGATGGAACTTCTCCGACTGGGTGGATGTTCCTACCTGGAACTACGGAGCCCCCCTCAAAGGTGGTGACGGATGCTCTGTCCTGATGGACATGCAGCTCCTGTATGCTTATCAGCTGATGGCTGAAATGGAATCTGAAAGGGGCAACACTTACCTGTCCACAGTGTACACGGACAAGGCCAGTACTCTGTCCGAGTCCATCATCAAGGCCTACTGGTCCGAGGAGAGGGGACTGTTTTCGGACAGGATCGAGAAGGACAACTACTCCCAGCATGCCGGGGCGCTTGCGCTTCTTTGCGGCATAGCCCCCGACCCGAAGGCCATGGCCCGCAGACTTCTTACGGACACGACCCTCGCTCCCTGTTCCGTCTACTACAAGTTCTACCTTCACCAGGGCCTCATCAAGGCAGGCCTTGCGGATGAGTACCTGCAGTGGCTGGATATCTGGAAGCGGAACCTCGAGATGGGCCTTTCGACCTGGGCCGAGATGTCGGACATAAACAATTCCCGCTCCGACTGCCATGCCTGGGGTTCCAGTCCCAATGTGGAGCTGTTCCGCACCGTACTGGGAATAGACTCTGACGGAGTGCGGTTCAGCAGGGTGAGGGTCTGCCCGCATCTTGGGGACATCAAAAAAATAGGCGGGGCCATGCCACATCCCGATGGAAAGATTAAGGTTGCCTACCAAAGGAAAGGAAGGACCGGCATCGAGGCAAAGATCGACCTTCCCGCTTCCGTGGGCGGAGTCTTTGTCTGGGGCGGGAAAGAATATACCCTCAAGGGAGGGGAAAATGTCATCAAGATTAGATAACAATAAACCACTGATAAAGAAAAAGACAATGATTATTATGGCGATGGCTCTCCTGTCGTCAGCTGCCCTCTTTGCGCAGCCTCGTGACGGGGGGAAGCCCGCTTTCCGGGGAGGATTTGCCGCCGAGCTCCCTTATCCCGTAGTTTACGAAGGCCCCGATGTGGTGTTCCGCAAAATTGCTGACGGACTGTATGTCGGATCCGGCCATGTCATGGCCACGGAGTCCCTCTATATCCTTGAGGGGACCGAAAGGGCGATGCTCATAGATACCGGCACCGAGATCCCGGACCTGGACAAGATAGTTGCCGGGATAACCTCTCTTCCCCTGACTGTGGTAATCACCCATGCCCATCCCGACCATAGCGGGGCCGCCAAGTACTTTGACGAGGTATGGGTAAACCCTGCGGACGAGAAGGACCTCGGAGGATACCTCGGGGATGACTACAAAGGGACTGTCCGCATCTTCGGGAACGGACATCGCTGGAACCTTGGAGGGCGCATCATCGAGGCCCTCTACACTCCCGCCCATACTCCAGGCTCCACAACTTTTATGGACGTGACCAACCATTACGGGTTCAGCGGGGACTCCTTCGGCAACGGAAACCTCCTTCTGATGGGTACGTTCACGACTCTGATGAAGACCTGCCAGAAGACGCTTGACTACATGTACGCAAACGAGATATACTGGCTGTACAACGGTCATTTCAACGGCAGCAATACCGAGAGCCCCAAACGTCTGTGGGACCTCATTTCAATCAGCGAAGACCTTCTCTCGGGCAAGGTCCAGGGGGACAAGGTCCCGGCCGGGCTCGGTGGCCTTGACCATGTATACACCCGCGAGGGCGTGAGAGTGAACTACGGAGGGCATTCTTTCAAATAGGATTCTTCCGCCAAGTCATCATGTCCCGGCTTTCTCCAGTAATGAGACAGAGCCGGGACTCTTCTTATGTGCCGGCATGAAGGGTGAAGCCTTTTTTCTGTCTCCACCCAAGTGGGTTCTACGAAAAGGGGGCTCCCCGCCCTTCCGCAGGAAGCCCCAAAGAGTGTGCTGTATGTTGAAAATAAGGAGAGATTCCCGGAAATAGGGAAAAGCTGTAAATTTGCCTCATGAAAACACTCAAAGTCATTCTCATCACAATAGTGCTGCTTTCCTTGTCCGCATGCGGCAGGAAGCCTTCAGCCCCTTCCGTAAGTTCGGGAAAACTTGACAGCTACCCTTCTTTCCCGTCATCATATGTATCACCTAGAGCCATCAGGGTGTGGACACCGTCCTCATATGACCCGTCGGTGAAGTACGATGTCCTGTACATGCATGACGGCCAGATGCTATTTGACTCTCTCTTCTCATGGAACCACCAGGAGTGGGGAGTGGATGAGGCACTGGATTCTTTGATGGCGCTAGGGAAAGTCCGTCCTTGCATAGTCGTAGGGATCGACAATACAAAGGAAAGGCTCCCGGAGTATTGTCCCGATGATGTGGAGCAGTTGCTGCCCTCAGGCATGACCCCCTATAAGGGCCTGCCATCCAAGGGAAACGCTTATCTCAAATTCATAGTGGAGGAACTGAAGCCGTTTGTCGACAGCACATACTCCACGGACCCTTCGAGGGAACATACCTTCATGATGGGAAGCAGCTGCGGAGGTCTGATTTCGTCATACGCACTCTGCAAGTATCCCGACGTGTTCGGGGGAGTGGCATGCCTCTCGACCCATTGCACGTTGGCATATCCGGATGTCAAGTCAAAGGATGCTACCGTGGGTGATGCCTACAGGGAATACCTGAGGACCCACCTGCCTCCTGCGAACACTGCCAAGCTGTACATGGATAACGGAGACGGGACACTTGACGGGAGCTACGTCAAGCCGCAGAATGCGATAAACGAGGCTATCTTGTCGATGGGATGGGACGGGGAGCATTTCATGGCGAAATATTACCCGGGACATTCCCACTGCGAGGATGACTGGAGGTCCAGGCTGGATGGGCCGCTTGAGTTTCTGCTATCCCGGTAGGAAGCCTTTTTTGGGGGAGACTTAGAATGAAATTCAGTCAATGCTGAGAGTCCTAGAATGGACTCAGAAGAAACGATGGAGGTCGGAATCGCATAAAAAAATCGACATTACGACCTCCATCGTTTTCAATAACGTCCCCAGTTTTTCTTCGACGCTAATCGAAGTTGCGGGTGGCGAAAGGCAGCGACAGACGCAGTGCGGTGTGCCAATATTCCCAGTTGTGGACCCCGTTCCGGATTCTCAGTTCACTTTTTATCCCTTTTGCCTTCATTCCGAGGTGAAGCCTTACGGAGAGTTCCATCAGGGAGTCATCGTCTCCGCAGTCAAGGAACCATTTCACTGTCTTTAGCGAGGATACCGTAGCCTCGTCCGCATGGTCCACGAAGTCAAGGGCGGAGTGTTCCCTTACCGACTGGTTGGTGATGAAGAGTTTGTCCTCCTTCTCCTCGGGGGTACGCGCTTCCCTTACCTGGGTATCGAGCCATGCGCTCATTGCGTAGCAGCTTGAGAAGAGGTCCGGATGACGCTGGGAGTACACTACGCTTCCGCCACCTCCCATGGAGAGGCCCGCAATGGCACGCTTTCCCTTGGATCCGCCGCAGGCGTATTTGGCTTCCATCTTAGGCATGAGCTCACCGAAGAAGAAATCCTCATAGGCGTTATCCTTTACGTTGAAGTATCCGTTCTGGACATGATGAACGTCGCTGCCCCCGGCGCAGGGCATAATGACTACCATCGGGACTGCTTCCCCCGTTCCGATGAGTTCGTCAAGGACGGTCTGCAGTCCTCCTGTCCTGGCCCAGTCCATGTGGGTTCCGTAAAGGCCATGGAGAAGGTATAGTACGGGGTAGTGGTTGGAGGATGCGCCCTCAAAGCCTCTGGGAAGGTACACGTTTACCGGGACGGCCCGTCCAAGGGTCGTACTGGGGAGGGTGTCGGTGATGATTTTGCTCTGGGCAAAGGATGCGGTTGTGCAAAGAACTGCCGCAAGGGAAAGGATGATGATTCGTTTCATAGTAAAAGGATGTGCCCTCAAGTGGGCATTGCGAAGGTAGTAACTTTTGGGAAAAATAGGTCAAATCTTGTGAAAGTCCCTCATTGGGATTCGACAAAGGGGCCAAGACAGTCGTGATGGGCATTTTGCACTTGTGCGCTACACCCCCGGGGAAGATTCTGATGGGGTATGATTTGCCCACAAAAGCCTCCCCGGAGGTTCCGGTGGCCTCTTCCCGGATCCAGGGCAGGGGCACGACAGAAAATGAGAAATCCTCAACAGCCGCCGCTCACCTTCCCTATTCCCTTTTCAATTCCACTGCAGGATTGGTCTTCGCCGCCTTCAGGTCCTGCCATAGGACGGAGGCGAAAGAGATAATGAAGGTGATCAGGACCGCCCCGGCGAAAATCCACCAGTAGCCCGAAATACGGTAGTTGAAATCCTCCAGGTAATTCCCGGAAAGCCAGACGGCCAGCGGGACCGCTATGAGAGTGGCGATACCGACGAGGACCATATACCCTCCCACCGATTTGAGCGTTTCCCGTTCGACGGTGCTTCCGAAGACCTTGCGAACGGCGATGTCATGGGTGCGTTCCGAAGCGTAAAGGGCCGACATGGCAAGAAGGCCAAGAAGGGAGACCATAACCGACAGGAACATGAAAAGTTCAATCAGACGCATGTAGTTCTCTGCTTCCCCGAGGCGTTCATCCAGCCTGTCCTTCATATATCCACTGAGGCCAGGTATGCCCTCATATCCTTCTTTTTCCATGCTGTATCGCCTGTCCAGTGCCCTCAGCTCTCTTTCCGCCTCCTTGCGGTTCCCCTCGATTCGCAGGATGCGGTATGAGGCATCCGGATGGTCATCCACGCTGATTGCTCCCAGCAGTGCGTCATTGACGTGGGCTGCATCGGTAAGCGCAAAGTCCTTCACTACGCCTGCCACCGTTCCCTGAAACCAGTCGCCCAGGAAGGAGGGCATCCTCGGATTGGTGGGGTCGATGCCGAAACGGCGGAATGTCGATTCCGTAAGCCAGTAGCCGTTCCTTGAAGGGGCGTGGAAATCTTCCACGATTTCGAAATGGTACATATCAAAAGCCGCAGGGTCGCAGTTCAGGAATGCCAGGCTCAATGTTCCTCCCTTTTCCGTGTCCGCCATGCCTATGGTCATGTATGGGCTTCCCGGGAACCCGCTGCCCTGTCCGATCTGCGAGACATATGGCAAAGCCTTCAATGCGTCCTCGTGTCCTGAAGCCGGCACTAAATACTGATAGTACAGACCATCGATGTCCGCTCCGAGAGGGCGGTGGACCATATGGCTGTACTGCCGTTCCATGATAAGGGAGAACGAAATCAACAGCACGGACAAGCCGGTTTGGAAGATGATGAAAAGCTTGGACAGGATGCGCTTGGACTCGGTGCGGTAATCGCCCTTGATGACCCTTATGGCATCGAAGCGGGATGCGATCCGGGATGGGATCCATCCGGCACAGAGGCCTATCACCAGGGAAAGGAGTACGACTGCGGAAACTGTTGTAAAATTCCAGTCCCACGAGAAGGGGATGGAATCGGGGGAGTATGCGACATGAGCATCTACATAATGCGTGAATACCGGTCGGAAGGCATATGAGAGCAGCACCGCCACGACACTGCAGACGGCGGTGAAGAGGAGGGACTCACTAAGGAAGTTCCCCACTATCTGTCCCCTCGATGCCCCAAGGACGGTCCTCACCCCCATCTCCTTGACACGTCGGGAAGATAGGGCCGAACTGAGATTGATGTAGTTGAAGATGGCGGAGAGCATCAGTAGAAGCACCACTGCGGAGAGCATCAGCAGGAGTGACTTGTTCCCCTTCCTGAATATCTGTCCCCGGTTCAGATTCGAAAAATACACTCGGTCCATCCTCTCGATGCAACCGTTGACCATCACGCTCTTCTCATTCCGGTTCCATGTATTCCTGAGATGGGTTTCCAGCACTGCATCTATGTCGGAGGTTAACTTCTCTTCCGGGACGCCGCTTCTGATGAAGCATGTGGTACTGCCGGTTGAACCTTGTCTGAGCTCTCTTCTTTCCTGCATCTCCAGCAAAGAAAGGTTTTCATCCCGGAATATGGGGGAACCCAGATCTCTGAAAACTGCAACCACCGTACAAGTATTATTGCCGTTTTCCCAGACCTTGCCGATGGCATCTTCCCCGTGGAAATGCTCGAGGGCGAACTTTTCCGCTATGGCAACGGTGTTTGACTGCAGGAGTTCAGATGGGTTACCCTGTACCCACCGAATAGGGAACATGTCCAGGAAGTCGGAATTCACAGTGGCTATGCTTTCACTATGAAGGGGGATGTCCCCCAACTTCCCTCTAATTCCCCGGTACGAATAGACGGATGCTTTCTCGATCCCGGGAACGCTCTCCTTCAACAGCTCGGCCAGTCCATACTGTGGTGCCATCTCTACGGTTTCATGTGTGGTGCCGAGTACGTAGATATTCTTCCAATCCCCGTATCCGCGGGCAGCCTTCCACTGCTGCTGCACATACGACCCGATCAGAATCACGAAAGCGAGGCTTACTGCCAGGCCGATGAACTCGATGGCAGAGTACAGTTTGTGGCGGGATAAAAACTTCAGGTAGCTTTTCATCTCATTGTGGACTCTTGACAAAGGCTGCGGTACTACAGCTCGTTCTTCACATCGGAGACAATCTGGCCGTCGAATAGGTCGATGGTGCGCTGGGCGTAGGAGGCGTCCTTCTGTGAGTGCGTCACCATGACGATGGTGGTCCCTTCGGCGTTCAGTTCCCTCAACAGGTCCATCACCTCCTTGCCGTTCTTGGAGTCGAGGTTGCCGGTGGGCTCATCGGCGAGGATGAGTTTGGGGCCGGCCACAACGGCACGGGCTATGGCGACTCTCTGCTGCTGTCCCCCGGAGAGTTGCTGGGGGAAGTGCCCACTGCGGTGGGAGATGTTCATCCTCTTCATGATGTCGGTAACCTTCCGTTTGCGTTCGGCTGCGCTGACGCTGAGGTATCTAAGCGGAAGCTCGATGTTCTCATAGACGTCCAGCTCGTCAATGAGGTTGAAACTCTGGAACACGAAACCGATGTTTCCCTTACGGAGGACGGTGCGCTCCTTTTCCTTGAGGCGGGATACCTCGGTGCCAAGGAACTTATATGAACCGTCGGTGGGATTGTCAAGCAGTCCCAGGATGTTCAGAAGCGTGGACTTGCCGCAGCCGGAAGGTCCCATTATGGCAACGAACTCTCCATCTTTGATTTCGAATGAAACGCCACCGAGGGCTGTGGTCTCGATTTCCTCAGTGCGGAAGACTTTCGTGAGATTGGATACTTCTATCATGACAGTTGATGTTTATTCATTTTTCAGGGAATCTGAGGGGTTGGCGCTGGCTGCATGTGAACTTTGCAGCGTGACGACCCCCAGGGTGAGGGCGAGGACCGCAAAGAGGCTTACGAGGAAAATCCACGCCGGTATGTCGGTCCGGAAAGCGAACTGGCTCATCCAACGCCCGCATATGGCATAGGCAAGGGGAGCCGCAATGACGAAACTCACCCCGACAATTATGATGTACTTGCGGTTGATCATGGAAAGGATTTCACCGGAAGTCGCCCCGTTTACCTTCCGCAGAGCGATTTCCCTGCGCATGAAGCGGGTGTCGAACCACACCAGTCCCAGAATCCCCACGAGGGCGATGAGCATGGAAAGGATCGAGGACAGTCCGATGAGGGCAGTCTGGCGTCTTTCCCCTTCGTAGAGTTTCTCGATGTCCCGGTCCAGGAAACAGGTCTCTATTTCCTCCTCGTCCAAGTTCTTCATCTCGCTGTAGTACTTTCTGGCCTCTTCGAGGACGCCCTTGACGTCGGCATCCGGTCGGACCCTGATCATGAAGGATGCGAAATTCCATTTGTCGGCCACAAAGAGGGCGAGGGGAGAGTAATCATGCCGGAAGGGACGGGCATGGAAGTCTTTGAGGATGCCGATGATGAGTGCACTTTCCCCGGTTCCCGTCCACAGTGTCTTGCCGATGCCGTAGGAAGGCAGGGCCTCCAGGAAAGACTCGTTGACAAGGACAACATTGTTCTCCCCGGGAAGCGGGAGCCGCCCGTCGAGAAGGGTCAATTTGAAAAAGCCCGGATATTCGGGAGGGACGGAGCGGAAACTGTACTGGACGATGTTGTCATTGTCCCTGATTTCAGACATGGAAGAAGTACCGGCTTCCATGGGAGAGTCTCCCCGTGTTACGTCCACGACTCCCGGAATGTTCCTCAGTCTCTCCTCCACATCCTTCACATCGGTGTATCCGTGCGAGGACATCTTCAGCACATAGTCATGGTCAAATCCCATGGCGTCGTTTCGGATCATGAATGCTGTCTGGCGCTGAAGGCACAGGGCGGATATGATGAAGATGAAGGATAGGACATATTGAACGGTCAGGGTTGCCGTCCTCAGTCCGCCACCCTTTGCGCCCATCGGGGAGAATCCCTTCAAAACCAATGCGGGTTGGAAAGATGTGCTGTACAGGGCGGGGATAAGTCCGGAGATTGAAGATGTGACCAAGGCGATGGCTCCACCTATCAGGAGAGTGGGAATGTTTTTCCCGGGGTCAATGTTCCCGGAAAGGAAAGCTGCCCAGGAGGTCCCGCTGAGTGTGTGCATGGCAAGGACTCCGATAAGGAAGGCCGTCCCGACGATGCCCAGGGCCTGCAGCAGTTGCCCCGTGACCAGAGAGCCCCTGGACGCCCCGTACACCTTTCTCGTATTGATGTCCTTAATACTGAATGGGATGGCGGCCATGGCGAAATTCACGTAATTGAACGTTGCTATCGCAATGAACAGGAGGGCGATTGAAAGAAGGATGAGGCAGAGCGTTTTGTTGCCGCCGGTTTTCCTGGCAAAGATGTCGTCACCTCGCATGAACCAGTAGGAATGGAGTTTCGAAAGCCTGAAATTTTTGTGTCCATATCCTGCGTCCAGGTTCTTGAGATTTTCCTTGACAGCCTTTCCGTCGGCCCCGTGAGCGAGCTTTACATAGCAGACATGCGGACTACTGTTGGGAAGGTCCAGGTCTTCCTCCCCTTCATGAATGAGAATGCCACTGATCATCGTTTCATTCTCCTTCCGGTCCTTGTAAACCCCGACGATTCTGCACTCCTTTCCCCATTCGAAGATAAAGGTCTCTCCCATCGGATCCCGGTCGGGAAAATACCGCCTGGCAGCGCTCTCGCTAATGAGGGCATCCCCCTTGAGCGAGAAGTCTTCCCTTCTTCCTCTCAGGAGGGATATGTTGAAGACGTCCAGCACTGAAGTCTCCGTCCTTGCATGGCTAAGTCCCCTGGCCGGCTCGTATTCACCGTTTCCGTTCTTGATTTGGATGAATCCGATTTCATCGTTCCTCATTTCGAAATAGTCGCAGGCGGCCTCTATGTCCACCGAACTGTCCAGGATCTTCTGGATGGTGGGACGAAGGATCATAGGGGCATACTTTCCATCGAATTCGCGGAGATATTCCACGATATAGACATCCTTCCCGCCTTTGAAGCGGTCGTACGTGAAATCCCACCAGACTTGACTCATCAGGACAAGGAACACACAGAAAGCGATTCCCAGCCCGATGACATTCATCACTGCCGGAATCCACTTCCATTTGATTCTTATTGCACTCATTGCGACCCCCAAAAAGCTTATGAAACAGAAGTAGACAACGCAAAAATCAAGCCTTTGAGCGTAAGGTTTTTATTATCAAAGTGTTGTGATAATAATGAAAAAGGAGTAAGTATGAAATCTTTACAACAGGCGCCCCTTTTTGTAAAAGGATTTTACAAGATATCCGCACTCTGATCTCACCTCATTATCACTACTGGGCATTGCCATCCCACTCATCGGCATGTCCGGATATCTCAATGAGTAAGTCAATCGTGAGGACAAGAAAAAACAACAGGAAAGGTATTTCACCATTCCTGTTGTCAGGGAAAGTTTCGGAGGTGGAGGATTGCATTATCTACGATTGCCATCCATGTGGAGGATATCGTAGAAATACGAAGAACCCTTTACCACTGGCTAATCTCACCGTAGATGGGACATGATACCTTGACGACGACAGGTTTTCCACCTACGAACTGAGGTTCCCACAGTTGCTTTCTGCTAATGAAATCGACTATCACTTCATCCAGGCCGGCAATTGCGGATGGACGGAGGATTTTAGCATTCTGAACGGTTCCGAGAGGAGTGATTTCGAATTCCACGACAGCGCGGCCTTTGCCAGGACGGGCTTCCTTGCCCTTGAGGGCGCTTATGGATGCGTAGGCATTTTCGGTGTCGCTGAAAGACTTGATGTCCTTTCCATTGTAGATGGCCTGAACTTCTCCTCCGGGCAGGACCCTCTCAAAGTCGTAATCCTGTAGGGCAGTATCACGGATGGTGAACCATTTTTCGGGACACAGGGGAGTCCCTTCGGTGTGATAGACGACATTCATGTAAGGAAGTCCATCCTGGTTGAGGTATTTATCGAAAGAATAAAGCACTCCCATGGGGGTTTGGTAAGAGAGATTCAGCACCACGCCGTCGAATTTGTTTGTCCACTCGGTCTGGGCACCATGATCGCCTACGTTGCGGGGAGTACGGATGTAGTTCTCCATCCTGGTACTGTTGTATGCGTAGTCATCTGGGGCGGCCCCGCTCAGGATGAAATCCCACGGGTCCTCATTCGTGTTGGTGAAGGTGGCGATGTTGCCTTTTTTGAGCAGTTCCATCTCGATAAAGTTGGTGTGGTACACCATCTTCGGTCCATAAAAGCGAGGAAAGTCGGTGCTGCGTTCAGGGTTCAGGAAAACAACTCCCGAAGTGCTGGAACCCTCGATCATAGCCTTCAAGTCATTTGCCAGACCAAGCGGAGTGTCGTAAGTGACATAGACGAAGATATCCTGGAATTCGGAATCGAACCCGGCAATTATGTCTCCCACGTCATGGATGTCTATCTCTTTTGAATTGAAGGAAATCTTTGTCCCATCTACCTGAAAGGCGCAAACCTGGGCGAATGTTACCTGCGAAAGAAGAAGGGCGGCAGCTGCAAGGATGCAAATCTTTTTCATGGTCAATATTTTTTTGTATAGGTGTTCTTTTTTCGTTCGGATGTCAAATCTTGCAAATTCTTTGCCACCTTCAGCAGGTGAGCAAGGATGTCAGATAATGGCTTGCTCATCAACTTCGATGTTCGCTCACAGATGGCTGAACTATTGATGATGTGAAGATACAAAACAGGTTTCTTCCACCAACAGGAGTTTCGCGATGACTTTGCCCTCCGCGACATTGCCTTCCGACAAAAGGCCTGCAGGGTGGACAATGATTTGAAACTGGAATATGTGATTATCTTCGCAGAAATATGAACTGTGAGTTATGAATTGTGGGTCGTTAGTAGAATATCAACTCGGTCCATGAGACCCTTCAGGCACAAGCCGCCCACGCTGTCAACCTTGTCCTGACTGCAAGAAATTGGCTGATAGGATACTATATCGTAGAGTTTGAGCAACATGGGAGGACCGTGCCGCATATGGAGAGAAACTTCTTAAGAATCTTGAAATACGTGTTAAGAAAATAGGGCTTACAGAGCGCCGATTCCGCGAATTCAGACGACTATATTCTGTATATCCGCAGCTTGGAGTTGAAGTTGTTGGATACCTTTCTAATAGCACGTTGGTAATTCGGCGATTGCCAATCGCCGAATTTGTAACAGGTTCAGAATCAGAAGAAAAGGTCGAAATATCAGTACCGGCAGAATGCTTGTTTTCTCGTCTCTCGGCAACCCATCTTCTTCGTATAGCATCATTGGATGACGAGCGTCGCCAAGGCGTGAACCGGGGAATCTTGACAGCGGTCACGCTATTGCTAGCTTTCCTTTTCATCTTCTGGCTGTTCAAGGGTTTGGCCGGGATAACTGACACCTCCAAGCATCCGTTCCTGCTGGTCCTTCTGGCATAGTGCAACTCAACCGCAGGGAACAGGAGATTACATTATCCCTGCAGGAGTCACACAAAAACCAAACTGAAGTGATTCAGCGGAGTTATTTCGTATCTGCAGGAATCAGGAATTCCTGCAGGGTGTTTCGGTAGATATTCCCGTAGAATGCGTCGTTGTATAGGCCGGCGTGGGAGGCGGTGGTGTGGGTGGCGAGTTGGTAGTAGAGGTCGTGGATGGAGATGGACGGATTGGCCTCCACCTCGCTGCGGAAAATGCGGGTGAAACGGTTGGAAAGATAGATCCCGTCTTCCAGGATATCGGCGTGGGAGGTTTCACCGCTGCTGGTCGCACAGAGCAGCAGCACGCCGGGAAGCCCCTCGCAATACGTGCCGATGGAGCCGCTGTAGCAGGTTTCCATCACTGCCAGCATCTTCCGGTAATGCCCCTGGGCCGCCTCCAGCAGGCCACGGAACGTCTCTGCATCTAGGTCGGAATTGGCCCATTTCAGCATCTCGTCGTGGGCGCCGTGGCCACTCCAGAAGAGAAACACGTTGGTGCCGGGACCACCCTGGACCACCGCCGGGGTGCGCTCGGTGACCGTACCCGAGAAAATATTCCGGAGGTCATCCTCCGTTACCCGGCTGGTTTTGTAGTCTATTTTTGCGCCAGTGCGAAGGTTCTCCCCGCCCGGGGTAATGTGGACGTCAGAGCCAAGGTCGTCCTCCAGGATAAGGACTATGTGGTCGTCGTCATAGCCGAAGCCCTTGAGCATCTGGTACTGGGCCAGCGCATCGGCCTGGTGACGATAGTTATTCCGTCCGGTGGAGGTGGCTATAACCACCGCGTAGTTATCCTCAAGCTCCGGATAAGAAAGGTCTGCGGCCTCCCAGTCAAAAATATCAACTATCCGGGTGTTGGTCCAGTTCCAGAGGTCTCCGCCGGTATAATTGCGGGAAAAACGCCCTGACTCCACAAATCGGCCACCAGTATATGTCCAGGTGCTGTAGGTTGTGCCAAGCTGGCAGATATGCGTCTGGCTCTCGAATCCAAGCGGGCCGGAAACACCTGTGACGCGCCTGTAATCCCCCGCCTTTGCCGCCAGGAAGGCATCACGCATACCCGAAGCTGTCCAGGGATAGATGGGTGCGGAAGCCTTGTCTGCTGAGGTGAGTTTCATAATGGCTTCCCTGATGGAAGCCGCCCCCCCGCCTTCTACGACTGTTGCCGCCATAGCCAGAAGATAGAAACAGTCATATAGCTGGGCGTAGCCTCCGGGGAGAAGCGTCCCGAAGCGGGTCTTCCAGGCGACGTCGAACCCTTCTCCGGGTCTGGAAGCGAGGGCCGTCCCCTCGTAGTTGTAGTTCTTCAGCTTCCCTTCCAGGGAGAAGTCGTAGGCCATGTCGGTGCAGACGATGTCTATGTAGCTGAGCTCGCCGCTCCGCCCCAGGGCTTCGTCAAAGTCCAGCATGTCCCGGGCCGATGAAGGAACGAAGAAGAGCACGCCGGGAAATGGGGAATCCTCCTCGGCGCCTCCTCGGCGGCGACGAATCTCTGGACGGCCGATTCCAGCTCCGCCTTATTCTCATAGAAGTACGTTTCCTCCACAGTCATGTCCATCTCGCGCGCCAGATAGGCGTAGAACTGCTGGAAGGAAGCGGCATAATCGTCTTTCTTTCCGTCCCTGGAGATCAGGGAGATGCGGGAATAGTTGTTTGCCCGGGCCTTCGAGAGCATTGCCTGACACTGCGCCATATCGTTTTCGGCCAGGCAGAAGACATTGGGCTCTGTCATATTGCTTCCCGCGTAGATGCGCTGGAATTCAGTGGAAGTGACCGACGGAGCCAGGACGGGGATGCGGTAGGAAAGGCTCTCCCGCGCGATTGTCCGGGCACTACGGCTGTAACGCGGGCCGATGATGGCCGCGTATGAATCGTCGTGGGTCACCCGTGAAACCTCCTGGGCCATAGTGGGGCCTTCCTCGTCAATCCATTCCAAGGACAGTTCTATGCGGCTTTCCTGTCCCTGCTGGGCGGTTTTGATGGTTTCCTGAGCCCAGTCCACTATCTTGGAAAGGTCCTCTTTCTCCGACGCCGGCAGCACTACAGCCACCTTGTAGGAAATCACCTTCTGCTCAGTTTCCAGCGGTTCTTTCCCGTTGCATGCACAGATTAGCAACATGGGTAACAATGTATGCAGCAGCAATTTACTCCTTCCCATATTCTTTCTCTTTTTCAACGGCTTGGGAATAAAACTCTTTATTCAAGGCCACCATATCCTGATTGGCGAAAGTGTATTGTGGGTTTGGAACCACCTGGACGAATTCGCTTTCCAGTCCAAACTGCTGGTGCTCCGGCCAGGATTTTCCGGAGAGCCAGTCCTCCAGATACATCTTCAGGACAAGATGGTTGTTTACGCACAGGGAGTAAGGGACAATCGCTGGATTGATGGCCGTACAGTCCACGTCCATCCCGGCAATGTGGATAAAGCCATTGTACCTGCTGTAGTCAAAAAGACCGGGCAGGGAGCCTCCCAGAAGTGGGAAGAACAAAATGTTGCCAAAGTATTCTCCGGACGTATAAAACTCCTCGTACTTCCTGTAAACGAAACGGTACGTACTGTCTCTCATAGCAAAGCCTTCGGGGCCATCGGCCAGCGTCCAGGTGTACAGTTTATTGCCGGAAACCGCGCCGAAGCCGTCGGAAAAGCCGCGGGCGCTCTCTTCAATCATATCGTTGCCGTCCATAGCTTTGAAGATAATGCCTGTGAAATAGCTGGACATGGCTCCGCAGAGCCAGGAGGCGCCGTAGCGGCGAATGATGTAGGAGGAATGTCCCGGGAAGACATCATCTGTTTCCAGGATGAGCACTCGGCCGTTTTTTGGGGCCGTTTTCCCGCGAAGGATGTCCTCGTAACTGTTGCTGGCGAGAATGATTGCACGGTCTGCCGATGACTCGGCTGCCAGCCACTCGTCCAGACGCTTCCCGGCATCGGCAATGCTTTCCGGCTGCCGGAGGGTAAGCTTTACATCCGGATGATCCTCCGAGAAACTAAGGATCCCCTCGAGCATCGTGTCGTTATAACTACCGTCGCCATAGCCGTCCGTGCCGATAAGCACCGTAAGCTCCGGGGCAGCAGTCTCCTGCTTAGGCTGCTGTTCCTTCCCGCAGGAAAGGAGAAGGAGCAGGACAGTCAGCAGGGAATATATTCGGTAATGGCGCATCTGTCTAATATGTAGCGTCCCTGAAGGACCTCACCCTATCAAGTTGCTCTTCCATGAATACCCAATCGACATCGTTGACGCCGGTATTCTTCATATTATGGCTCCGGTTCACCATATCCTGGTAAATCGTAGGGAGTTGCGTGTAGGAGATTTCCGTAGGATCAGTCTCGTTCAAAAGGTAACCGCTAAGGTAGAGCGCCACTTGACCGTTTTCGTCCAGGCTGACGAAATGCCCGATGAAGGAGGAAGCATCGTCAATCTCCACAAGATTCTCATTTTCTTCCGGATTGTCTTTTTGGCACGACACAAATGGAATCACGGCCAATAATAAAACCAAAGAGAATGTTCTTGTCTTCATTATTTTTATATTTTGTTTTCTATTCTTTTACGCAGCGAACAGAAAGGCCCATGTAACGGGTATTCCCTACTATACTGAATTTTTTGAACCCATAACCGTCTGTCTCCATCAGTAGAGAATTAGCTTTAGTGTCAACGTCTTCACGGGTCCAGCAGTCTGCATCCCAACCATAATCACCATTACTCTCAGCGGAATCCCCTCCAGGAACAAGAAGACCTAGTTTATCAAAACTTGCTGCATACGCTTCCGTCAATGCTTCTACGTTGAAATCAGCCACCGTTGGCACGCGCCAGCCGGCCGGACAGGGGTCCCAGACGGTTTTGCTGCCGCTCGTGCCGCCCCATAGAGTGGCATCCTGATTATTTAAGTTTTCAGCATACCAGTCAAAACCGTTGGTGCCTTGGTCGATGAAACAGTTGGGCTTCCGGATGGATGTCGAAAGGGCATTCGCATCTCCATCCGGATAGGAGATGAGGGGGCTGCCGTCCACCAGCGGATCCTTGCGGCCCCACTGGAAATAGCAGTTGCCGCCCAGTGTGGACTGAATGACCGCCCCGCCGGGAAGTGCGGTTTCTACCGGGGCCGATTCCGTAACCCAGATGAGATAGGACCAGAGGATGGTGTCGCCTTTCTTTATGGCCACGAGGGCGCTGCCGGGCGTGGCGGAGGCGGTGACCGTCAGCTTGCTGTCAGATATCGAGGCGGCGGAAATGGCACTTTCGCCCCACAGCACCTCGGCGGCATCCGGTATATCGGCCATCGCCGGCACGCATCCACGTTGCCAGTCCCCTTCAATCAAACGGGGCGAAATGTCGAAGGAAACGCTCCCGCCCGGCCGCAGGCAGAAACTGTTCTGCGGGCCGTAGTATACTTGGGATGCAGACCAAGCGGGAATCCTCTCATTGAGGAATCCGGTAATATTCTTGAAAATGCCGGGAGAGAAGGTTACGCTGGAGTTAAAAACAAGAGAGCCAGTCTCACTTCCGGTATCGGCAATAATGGTAAATCCATTGGAAAAAACCGTAGGAAGAATGACGATATAATAGTACGTCCCTGTTTCAAAATAGCCACCGGGAGCCCTTAGGGTTACGCACTGCTCCGTACCGGATTCCGCTACGGGTTTATCTTCCGAAGCAAAACCGAAGCGGAAATCACCGGCAATCTTCTCCCCGTTGTTGCCCCGGATGCTCACGGCTTTGATATCGTTCCGGGTTACCCCGAAACGAAGGCCGCTGCACACGTGGTTGAAGGAGATGCTGCTTCCGGTGGCATCGTCGGCGGTGATAAGGTATCCATCGGCAAAAGTGCCGGCCTTGCCGGTCTGGATGGACGGCAGCGTGGTGGAAACATATCCCCCGTCGTAGCTTGCCGATGCATTGTACGGATACAGGGCAATGTAGTTGCCAAGGTCGGCAGGACCCTCTCCGGTAAAACTGGCATCTGCGGCAGGTAGGTCGTTATCGCCCACAAACGGGTAATTCCCGCCCCCGGACAGGATGGAAATACTTTCGTGTGCGGTCCAAAGAATCTTTTTGTCATTCATCACGTACACCTGGGTACGGGTCTGGGGAGCATCCTCGCCCGGCGTAGACGCATAAAGCGTATGCTCCACCAGCAGAGGCACCGGGTCTGTACCGGGCTCCTCGGTGGGCGGCAGGGGAACTTCCTGGCGCTGGCACGCAAGAAAGACGAGAATGATGAGCGGAATGGATTTAAAGTTCTTCATAATCGATGTCTTTGGTAGTAGCCCGCGAGCTCCTATTAAGTATCCTCCCAGGCTGAAGGATTATAATCTGGCAGCATGGGGGTTCGTATGTAAGTGCGTCATTTCTTTCCATATTCTACAAATATACACATGATTTCGAATATCTTATATGCCTTTCCCGTGAAAGATTGATTTTGCGCTAAAAAACAATCCTTTTGAGGAATCTTCCTTGCCACCATAGAATGTGTGCTTTGTTCTTTGAACGAAAGGTAATTCTCGACTGAAAACTGGACAATCATATTATTGTCAAACTTTTGCAAAATAACTCCCACAGTCGGTTTTGCCAAACGGCTCGCTAACTATGTTGAATAAAGAATCGGCAATTCTAGCCCCTATGCACTTTTCGGGTCGGTCGAGGCACCCTGCTCTCCCTAGTCGCTCCGGGTGGCCCTCTCCCCTTGGCCGTTGGGCCCATCACCACCGGTCGTATCTTTTAAGAGGCCGAGCTGCTCCGCCATATCCCTGATGAAGTCCGTCGAGAAGTAATCTTTCCAATTGGTTCCGTCAACCTCATGCGCATGTACATATCGAGGCAGTCAAAGACTTCATGCTTCGACTGCTTCATGGAATCATTCGTAAAGTGCGTCAATTACAAATGACTTACAAATGGTTTTACGAAAGGGATTGTTTGTAAAAGACTGATAATCTTAAGGTTGGCTCTTTTGTAAGTTCGGGCATTTCCTGGGGTTTTGCAAATGGAGTCAGCACCGCGTCCTGATAATCCTTGCAGAAGCCCGGAATACCCACGGGAATCGTGTCGTTATAACTGCAGTCCCCGTATCCGTCCGAGCCGATGAGCACAGTCAGGTCCGGGGAAGCCGGCTCAGAGGCCGGCTCCTTGCCGCAGGAAAGGACAGCGGCAAGGAGGATTAAGGCAGATATGTGACCGAACAGTGGCGCATTTATTTTTCTAAGACAGATGAGAA
>CAJOLJ010000028.1 GCA_905235445.1 uncultured Bacteroidales bacterium | reverse complement strand
GTGTTTCCGGGGTCACGATTGTAATCTTTCGCACGCAGGAATAGCCTCCCGGTATTTTCATATGTATGCTTGCCCCCAAGTGTGAATTATTCAGGTTAGGGGATTAGGGTGCGAAGATAGTGCTTTTTCTCCGAATGGGGACAAAACAGGGCAACCTCCCCTTTGGGAAGTGGGAGGCGCCGTTAATGACAAAATGACCAGGGAGGGGCTCTCATTGCAAGGTGAAAAGGTCGCAAGATTGTGCCGTATTTTGTAATTTTGCAGGTAATGTCGGAAAAAGCGCCGGCAAGCCCCTTTGGCGGGATTGTTGCGAAAACATCCTCATCACCGATTAACATCATAAGATATGCTGAGATTCCTGCTGATAATTATACTGTTCCTGTTCCTGCTGGTTTTCCTCATTTTCCTGAGGGGACTCTCTGCGGTGGCCCAGGTCTGGAGGAATGTTTTTCCAAGAAAGCATGGCCGGGATTCTGCCGATGAACAGAGGCAATCTTCCCCATCATCTTCATCATCAACACGTTCCTCTTCTTCCACGGGAAGCGGCACCCCGGGAGCGGGAGTCACTCCGCAGGTGATCCTCGGGGAGGATTCCACCCCGAAGAGTCCTGTCGTAAGGGACATGGGAAGCGTCAAGGACGTGGACTACGAGAAGGTGGGCGAGTAGTGGATTGTGACGTAATGATAACTGATAGATAAAGACAGAGCACTTTCCTTGATACCTCCTGAGACCGTACAGAAAATAAGGGATTCAGTCCAGATAGTGGACGTCATATCGGATTTCGTGTCGCTTCGACGGCGCGGAAGCGTCTACATGGCATGCTGTCCCTTCCACAATGAGAAGACGCCGTCCTTCGTGGTGACGCCTTCCCGTGGCATGTACAAGTGCTTCGGCTGCGGCAAGGCCGGTTCGGCGATAAGTTTCGTCATGGAATATGCGAACATGACCTATCCCGAAGCCCTCCGCTACCTGGCCAAGAAGTACGGCATCGAGGTCGTCGAGGAGGAACTGTCCCCCGAGATGGTGGCTGCAAGGCAGAGGGAGGAAAGCCTCCTGCTGGCATCCGAGTATGCGGCCAAGTTCTTCGTCAAGTCCCTGGATGCTCCCGAGGGGAAGGCCTTGGGATATGAGTACTTCAAGATGAGGGGCCTTACCGATGAGACCATCGCGAAATGGGGCCTGGGATGGGCACCTTCCTCAAGGAATGCTTTCGTTGAAGATGCCAGGAAGGCGGGATACAAGGAGGAGTACCTCGTGGGGGCGGGCCTTTGCATCAAGTACGATGACGGAAGGGTCGTGGACCGCTTCTTCGACAGGGCCATTTTCCCCATCCATTCCCTGATGGGAAGGGTCATAGCCTTCGGCGGGAGGACCCTCAGGACGGACAAGTCCGTCGCCAAGTACGTGAACTCCCCCGAGACGGAGATCTACGACAAGAGCCGCTCCCTGTACGGGATCTATTTCGCGAAGCACACCATCGCCAAGCTCGACCGCTGCTACCTTGTCGAAGGCTACCTGGACGTGCTGTCCATGCACCAGAAAGGCATCACCAATGTGGTCGCATCCAGCGGAACATCCCTTACCGTTCCCCAGGTCCAGCTCATAAAGAGGTTCACCAGCAATGTCACCATCATGTATGACGGTGACTCCGCCGGGATCCATGCCGCACTGCGTGGCATCGGCCTCGTGCTGAAAGAGGGCATGAACGTGAAGGTCGTGCTGATCCCTGACGGGGACGACCCCGACTCATACAGCAGGAAGCACACCCTCGAGGAGATCCAGGAGTTCATAAAGGAGAGCGAAAAGGATTTCATTGAGTTCAAGACGGACCTGCTTCTTTCGGAAGTCGGTTCCGATCCCCTGAAGAGGGCGGAACTGATAAACGACATAGCCGACACCATTGCCCTCATCCCCGATACCATAAAGAGGGTTACCTATGCCCAGGCCAGCGCCCAGCGTTTCGGGATCGCGGACAAGGTGATTTTCGAGAGAATCGACGCCACCCGTGAGAGAATGAGGATAGAGGAGATGAAGGCAGCCTCAAGGGAACAGAACCGTCAGCAGCTCTCCACGCAGCAGCCTTCCACCCCTCAGGAGGTTTCTCCTTCCACCGCCCAGGGTGCGCCCTCCCAGGTTGCCTCCCCCTCACAGACTCCTGCCCAGGGTCCCCGGCAACAGGGGACTTCGCCTTCAAGACAGGGCGTTGTCTTCGAGAACATGACCCTCCAGCCAAGCGAGGAGGAACTGCTCTCTTTCATACTGAACTACGGGACCCATACGATGGACTTCCCTACGGACTCCATGTACTACAGTGCCGAGGACAAATGCACGGTGGCGGATTTCATCCGAGCCTTCAGGGAAAGTGACGGGGCACAGTTCGGGAACAAGGTGTACGCGGCGGCATATGATGCTTATTTCGAGCTGTACGACCAGGATGAGAACCTGAGCCAGGACCAGATAATAAGCGCCATCGTGGATTCCGAGGACAGGGCCACTGCGAACCTCGTGGCCTCCCTGGTCATGGAAAAGTATCCTCTCACCGTCGAGAAGTTCCGCAACTCCATGACTGCGGTATCCACCCGGCTTGTCAGGGACATACCGAAGGCCATACTGGTTAACAACGTGAAGAGGCTTACGGTGCAGCTCTCCGAGCTTACCGCCCTGCTCAAGACCGCCCCCGAGGGGTCCGACCAGCAGCTGGACTGCTTGAAAAGGATAAAGGAGTGCACTGACCTGAGGAAGGAGTTCGAGGAGAAACTGGGCCGCATAACTTAGCCTCTCCTTGCATACCTCTGTGTATGCAAATCATCATTCAACCATTTGATTATAAATAATATAATATATCAACTATATGTCAGATAAGAACTATTCGAGAACCCTCGTGACCTGTGCCCTTCCTTATGCGAACGGCCCTGTGCACATAGGCCATCTTGCAGGCGTGTATGTCCCCGGGGACATATATGTCCGTTATCTCCGGCTGAAGGGGAAGGACGTGCTGTACGTTTGCGGATCCGATGAGCACGGGGTCCCCATCACCATAAAGGCCAGGCAGGAGGGCGTGAGTCCACAGGATATAGTGGACAGGTACCACAAGACCATAAAGGATTCCTTCACGGCCCTGGGAATCAATTTCGATATATACTCGAGGACCACTTCCGCTGTCCACGACAAGACCGCTTCGGATTTCTTCAGGAAGCTGTACGATGAGGACAAGTTCGTCACCCGCGAGAGCGAGCAGTTCTACGATGAGACCGAGAAGACTTTCCTCGCTGACCGTTACATCAAGGGGACGTGCCCCAAGTGCGGGAACCCCGATGCCTACGGTGACCAGTGCGAGAAATGCGGAAGCACCCTCAGCCCCGAGGAACTGCTGAACCCCCGTTCCACCGTTTCCGGTTCCTCGTTGGTGCTCAGGAATACCACCCACTGGTATCTTCCCCTGGACAAGTACGAGGGTTGGCTCAGGGAGTGGATCCTGGATGGCCACAAGGAATGGAAGAGCAATGTCTACGGACAGTGCAAGAGCTGGCTGGACGGAGGCCTACAGCCCCGGGCCGTGAGCCGTGACCTCAACTGGGGTGTCCCCGTCCCGGTGGAGGGAGCTGAGGGCAAGGTCCTGTATGTCTGGTTCGATGCCCCCATCGGTTACATCTCCAACACGAAGGAACTCCTTCCCGAGAGCTGGGAGAAATGGTGGAAGAGCGAGGATACGAGGCTGGTTCATTTCATCGGAAAGGACAACATCGTGTTCCACTGCATCGTGTTCCCCTCGATGCTGAAGGGGGAGGGGTCTTTCATCCTTCCGGACAACGTCCCCGCAAATGAGTTCCTGAACCTCGAGGGGGACAAGATATCCACGTCCCGTAACTGGGCCGTGTGGCTCAACGAATACGTCCAGAACTTCCCCGGGCAGGAGGATGTCCTCCGTTACGTGCTTTGCGCCAATGCTCCCGAGACCAAGGACAACGACTTCACATGGAAAGACTTCCAGCAGAGGAACAATTCCGAGCTGGTGGCAATCTTCGGAAACTTCGTGAACAGGGCGGTAGTCCTTACCCAGAAATACTTCGGCGGAAAGGTCCCTGCCCCCCTCAAGAGTGAGCCCATTGACAGGGAAACCCTCCTTTCCATCCGTACCTGCAAAGAGAACCTCGAGAACTACCTTGAGACCTTCCATTTCAGGGAGGCCCTCAAGGAGGCCATGGAAATCGCCCGCATAGGGAACAAGTACATCTCCGACGCAGCCCCCTGGGCTGTCGCCAAGACCGACATGGACCGTACCGCTTCCATCCTGTACACGTCACTGCAGATATGTGCGGACCTCAGTATCGCATTCGAGCCGTTCCTGCCTTTCTCCTGCGAGAAGCTCCGCTCGATGCTCCGGGTGGGCATAGATGCCGGAAAGGACCACAGGAAGGGAGAGGGCACCCCTACCGTGAACTTCTACAAGGAAGGTGAGGGCGCCGCTCTTCATACGGGTGTCCCCTCCGCTTTTGACACGGTCCTCAGGTGGGAAGACCTCGGGAAGGAGGAACTTCTCGCCCCCGGCCATGAACTGGGGGAGGCATTCCTCCTCTTCAGCAAGATAGATGACGAGGTGGTGGAAAGGGAAGTGAAGAGACTCGAGGATACCAAGGCCCTCAATGCGGCCAAGGCTGAGGCTGCCGCCGCTAAGGCGGCCCCTGCACTGGAGGCGCAGAAGGAGGAGATAACATTCGATGACTTCTCCAGGATGGACATAAGGGTTGCGAAGGTGCTTGAGGCCGAGAGGGTCCCCAAGACAGATAAGCTCCTCAAGCTGTCCATTGACACCGGCCTGGACAAGAGGACCATCGTATCCGGCATTGCCCAGTACTACACTCCCGAGGAGATGGTGGGCAGGGAAATCTGCATCCTTGCGAACCTTGCCCCCCGCAAGATCCGTGGCATCGAGTCCAAGGGCATGATCCTGATGGCTAAGGACCCCGAGGGGAAACTTACCCTCGTCAGTCCCGTTGACATAGCCCTCGAAGGAAGTACCATAGGATAGTCTCCTGGCGGGATACACTGCCGGGCATAAAAAACCAAGGCCGCTGCAAAAAGCAGTGGCCTTGTTCGCTTCCTGTCCTACATGGCGGACTCTATGGTGATGCCGCTCTTGATGGTGTATTCGTGGGTGTCGCCGTAGATTTCGGCGGAGGCTTCTTTTGCCCATTCGTAGGATTTGACTTGCCTCGGGGCGATGGAGTCGGGGAGGGGATTCCTGCTCTGGGTGTAGGTGCCCGGAACCGTGTAATGGACCGTTCCGTCGGGGTCGATGGCGGTTATCTCAAGTACGGCCTCACTCTCGCTCTCTGCCCCCTTGCCAAGGGGAATGCACTGTCCGAATGTGAAGGAACCTTCCTTCACGGGAAGCAGGCAGACGGAGCGGTGGTGATAGTCGAAACCAGAGGCTTCGATGGTTAGTTTGAGGAACTTCTCTTCCGATTTTACGCTCAGCATGTCCACTTTCCCGTTTTTCCAAACTCCGCTGAACGTGAAACCCTCCCCGGTCGTGAATGTTCCGGGACCGTTCTTGTCCCCGTCCCATTCTCCTTCGAACATGGAGCCGTCGGGCCATTCCCACCTCCCGTGGCCAAAGCGCCTGCCGCCTTTCCATCCTCCTTTGTAATACTCTTTGGGACTGTGGCTGTATGGGGAGGCATAGGAGCAGACACCTTGTCCTTCCCTCTTGTCCTCGACCCACTCTCCGTCATATTCCTCGGTCGGGAGTGTGCCTTTGTCCCAGTGCTCGTAATAGATTCCGCTGCCGTGGCGCTTGCCTTCCTTCCAGTCTCCCTCGTAAGTCTCGGTAGTCGTACTTCCGTACTGCTCGGCCTTGCCCTTCCCGTCTGGAAGGTCGTCTTTCCACTGCCCGCTGTACTTGAAGGAATAAAGGCCTTTCCCGCTGACATTGAAGGACATGACACCCCGGCCGCATCTTTTACCGTGCTCGAATGTGCCGCAGTACTCCTCGGGGGGCATTTGCCTTCCGAGAATCTGCATTGTGGCTCCTTTGCCGTAAGTCATGGTGCCGCTTCCGTGGGGAAGTCCGTCTTCGTCCACATCGCCGCAGTAGAAGTCACCATTCTCCGTGGTGAATTCCACAGGGTCCTCGGGCTCGGGAATGTCCTCGTCCTTGTGGGCGAGGTACAGTGTCCCACACTCCTTTACCCCCTTTGCCATGCCTTCCATCCAGAAGCCGAGGGCGGTGTGGATGTCCGGTTCCATGTCCTCGGTGACTTTGCCTTCGTAGAAAAGCTGTCCTAGAGGGCCATAGGCCTCGAAATATCCAAGATTCACGGCATTGATGTATTCCACTTCAGCCATCATCCAGTCGAAGTTCCCAAGGCGGATATCCCCGAGAAGACGGTGGCACTGCCCGGCCAGGATCTCGGTTGCATCCGTCTTTTCATTCTTCTCGAAAATATCCAGGGCGCTGCGAAGGAAGAGGGCAGCTTCTTTGCTCCGTTTTTCCTCGATAAGCCCCTTGGCTTTCAGGAGCAGTTCTTCCATCCCGCTTTGGGCGGCATTATCTGTCATAGTCGTGTCTGGTTATGAGCCGTTATGCAGATGTGGTGTCTTTGTGAGTGGAAAGGGGCCTACTGCCCGGATTCGGGAGCGCGCTCAGGGGTGGTCGTGGGTTCTTCGGCAGGCACTTGCGCCGTAGGGGTATTCGCCTCAGGGGAAGTGCCATCAAAAGGCTCTTCCTCGATTGGAAGATCGGGAGATGGGGAGGGGATGTCCCCGGGTACGGGGGAGGCCCCTTCCGCATCCGATAGGGGCGTGGTGTCCTTTTTCCTCTTCTTTTTGCCGAGGATTCCCAGGAAACCTTTCTTTTTGTACGAGGTCCCATCATCTTCCGTGCTGTTGGGGGCGTTTTTCTTCATCTCCTCCAGTTTGATGCGGTACCCTTCCAGTTCGCCTATCTCCTCGGGGGGTGTCCCTTCCACGAAGGGGAGTCCCGCATCCTGGCGCTTGATGTTCTCTTCCATCCTGGCCCTCTTCACCGATGCGGAAGGCTTCAGGATGAAGGTCGCACCGAGGTACTTGATTCTCACCTCCTCATTGTCGGCAAGTTCCCGGGGAGTGCCGTGCCTGAGGATGGAACCTTCATACAGGAGGTAGGCCCTGTCGGTGATGGCCAGGGTCTCGGCCACGTTGTGGTCGGTTATGATGACACCGATGTTGCGGTACTTCAGCTTGGCGATGATGTACTGTATGTCCTCGACTGCGATGGGGTCCACACCGGCGAAGGGCTCATCCAGGAGGATGAACTTGGGGTCAGTGGCAAGTGCGCGGGCAATTTCGCATCTTCTCCTCTCTCCTCCGGAAAGCTGGATGCCGAGGCTGCGGCGGACTTTGGACAGGTTGAACTCGTCGATGAGGCTTTCCAGCCTCTCCGTCCTTTCGGCCTTGGTCATGTCGGTCAGTTCCATGACTGACATTATGTTGTCCTGGACGGACATCTTGCGGAACACCGAAGCCTCCTGCGGGAGATATCCCACTCCCTTCTGGGAACGCTTGTACATGGGGAGCTTCGTTATCTCCTCGTCATCGAGGTATATGTGTCCGTCGTAAGGGACGACCTGTCCGGTTATCATGTAGAAGGAAGTGGTCTTTCCGGCTCCGTTGGGGCCGAGGAACCCTACGATCTCTCCCTGGTTCACTTCCATGGAGACACCCTTTACGACCATCCTTACGCCGTATTTCTTCTTGAGGTTTTCACACCTGAGTTTCATGCTGCTCTCATTCTTTAGACATCCAGGTTGAGGTCCTGGATAATGTTCTTCACTTCAGCGTTCTGCTGCATCAGGGCCTCAGCCTTTTCCTTGGCGGTGTAGGGCTTCGCCTCCACCTGCTCGTCGGGGGTCACGTCCACAAGGACCCGGACCTTCGTGCTTCCCACGCCCTGGATGACCTTCCCTTCTATCTCACGCAGTATCTTGTCCTCGATCCACTGTTTCTGGGGGACATTCATGACGAAGAAGGTCAAGTACTTCAGCCCGTCGCTCTCCGAGATGGCGGTCTTGGCATGGGCGAGGGTCTCGGCGAGGCGCATTTTCTTGGCATAGACCGTCGGCAGGGTCTTCCACACTTCCATCACCTTTTCATCGGAAGGAATCACGTCCCCCTCGCTTGAGGATATGGCTTCCACAACGGCTTTCTGCTGCTGGATGCTCTGCTGGGCGGCACTGATGGAAAGCCCGCTCATGGGGATGTTTACCTTGGCACCCCGTCTTCCCCTTTCGGCCGTCGGGGCGGGACCCTGGGACGTGGCGGGGGAGGAAGGTGCCGAAGCGGTGCCCTGGGAAGGGGAAGGCTGCTGCTGGGGAGCGGTAGGTGGTGTTGTCCCCTCTCTTATGGGGGGAGCCTGCTCTCTTTGGGCAGGCGGAGCGGGAGCCTGGATGGGAGACTTAGGGGGTGCGGGAGCTGCATGTGCCTGGGAAGGGGCCTGTGCAGCCCTCTGGGCGGGGGTTACGGCTACTTCCCGGCTCATGTAGAAACTCAGTTTCATCAGGGTCAGCTCAATCAGAAGCCTCGGGTTCACCGATGTCCTGTAGGCGCTCTCGCAGGCCGAGAGCATGTTCATCGCATCGAAGAGGAACTGGATGGGGCAGCGTGACGCCTGTTCCCGGTACTGTTCCTTCAGATTGTCCGGAAGGTTCAGAAGGGAATCGGCCCCTCCGCTCCTGGCCACCAGGAGGTCCCTGAAATGGGAACTCAGCGCTCCCACGAAATGTATTGCATTGAAGCCCTTGGAAAGTATCTCGTCGAACTTCAGGAGCGATGACTCGTAGTCTCCCTTCAGGAAGAACTCCACCAGCTTGAAGCAGTTCTCGTAGTCCAGGACATTGAGGTTGCGGATGACATCCTCGTATTTTACGTCCGTTCCGCAGAATGCCACGGTCTGGTCGAAGATGGTGAGGGCGTCCCTCATGGCTCCGTCCGCCTTCTGGGCTATGATGTGAAGGCTCGCGTCATCAATTGTGATGCTCTCTTTCCCCGCAATGTCACGGAGGTTGCGGACTATGTCAGGGATGCTGATGCGGTTGAAGTCGTAAGTCTGGCAACGGGAGAGGATGGTCGGGAGAATCTTGTGCTTCTCGGTTGTGGCGAGGATGAAAATGGCATGCGCAGGTGGTTCCTCAAGGGTCTTGAGGAAGGCGTTGAACGCATTGGTGGTGAGCATGTGGACCTCATCTATGATGAACACGGAGTAGCGCCCGACCTGGGGAGGGATCTGCACCTGTTCCATGAGCGTCTTGATGTCCTCGACTCCGTTGTTCGACGCGGCATCCAGTTCGTGGATGCAGTAGGAACGCCCCTCCTGGAAGGAGACGCAGGACTCGCAGTGCCCGCAGGGCTCGATGTCCTCGCCCAGGTTCTCGCAGTTGATGGTCTTCGCGAATATCCTGGCCGCCGAGGTCTTTCCCACGCCCCTCGGGCCGCAGAACAGGTAGGCATGGGCCAGTTGGCCCCTTTTGATGGAATTCTTGAGGGTCTGGGCTATGGTGTCCTGTCCGATGAGGGACTCGAAGGAGTCGGGGCGGTATTTTCTTGCGGAAACTATGTATTCTGACATGGTAGGCTCGTTCTTTGCATCGTTGTGCTGTGGTGCATTCTCTTCCAGAATGCAAAGATACTTTTTTGAACTGGAATAATTGGAGTGAATACTTAAAAAGTGCCCCCGCCACGCGGCAGAAATCCCCATAAACTGCACACGCAGGTGCCCGGGGAAAGCAATACTGGAATTCATTTTGTAACTTTGCGCAAATAAATACCGGAAAATGATACGCTCAAATACTATACAAAGACTGCTGCTTACAGCCCTTGCCCTCGCCTCCATGCTTGGGGGACTGCTCATCAGTGAGGATGCATCGGCCCAGGCCCAGATCCAGACCAGGAAGGAGAAGATCGGGGACTTTACCATCAAGACCATGAAAGTTGTCCTGAGCGGCAACAAATTCAATGATGCGGCCCTGTCGGATGCCATCCGCAATTCCTGGAGCATCTCCCCCTATGAGGTATGCACCCAGGAGGAGTTCGAGAAGCTCATGACAGACAGCAAGTACTATTTCATGGTGCAGGACCTGGACAAGGAAAAACCGGACGATCCTGGCATCTGGCTGCTCAGGGTGGTTAAGGGCACGCAGGGCGCCAAGAAAATAAAGGACATGTACGAAGTGGCCTCATTCCCGCTTTGCGGCGGTGACGGTGCAACCGGCAGGGAGGATGCCTTCATCCCTGCATTCCTGGACATAATCCAGAGCCACATCGAGAACTCCATGCTCTCGGGAGGCAATGCCATCCCCACTTCCTCCCTTCGCAAAGTCACCATGCAGGACATATACTTCGTGCCGGAGGACCTCTGCCCCGAGGTGCAGACTTCCTATGTCGAGGGCCTGGCCCGCAAGAGGGTGCTCCTGACGGATATTTCCGAGCAGTTGGAGATCGTCCTGAACGGTACGCTTCCCTCCCTTGTCAGCTATGTGGTGGCTCCCCTGAGCCCGACCAAGCATTCAGTATGCTACCTGCTGCTCATAGATGCCAGGACCCACGAACTGTATTATTTCAAGAAAGAGAAGGTGGGCGGCGCAGGTAGAGGTTACCGCAAGGGCAACATCAGGGATGTCATTTCCCACAGATAGAGAGGGAAAAGCGCAGGAGAAACAGTCTACGGAATGATTGTAGGAAAAGAAGCATCTGGCGTACGCTGGGCGGTCAAGTCCTCGGGCAAGGCCGTGGCCTACTGCTCGCTGAGCATCAAGGCCGGTACCAGGGACGAAGGGGACTTCCCTCTCGGGATAGCCCATTTCACGGAACACACCATTTTCAGGGGCACCTCGAAAAGAAGTGCCACCTCCATCAATAACTGCCTGGACCATCTGGGCGGGGAACTGAATGCATACACGACAAAGGAGGAGATAGTCCTCCACGCCACCGTTTTGAAGGAGGACCTCCGCAGGGCTCTTGCCCTGCTTCTGGACCTTGCCACGGATGCCACTTTCCCGGAAGAGGCAATCGAGACTGAAAGGGGAGTCGTGACAGACGAGATAAAGTCCTACAAGGACAGCCCCGCCGATGACGTGTATGACCGTTTCGAGGGCATGCTCTTTCCCGGGCATCCCCTATCCCGCCCGATTCTCGGAACGGTGCAGAGCGTAAGGAAAATAACCACGGATGACCTTCGGCACTTCTACCGTTCTTCATTCAGGCCATCTTCCATGGCCCTCACGATTGTGGCCCCGCTTCCGGAGGATAAGCTTGCCAAAGTCGCAGGGTCCATCCTCGGAAAATATTTCCCGAACGGCGCAGGTGCCGGGGAAGGGGCGCCCACCAGGGTCCTCAGGACCCCGGAGAGGACCCTATTTGACAAGAGCATGGACAAGCGGAACCACGAAGTGAATGCGGTGTATGGATCCCTCGCCCCTTCCCTGTATGAGGAGGAGGACCGTTTCGCCGCCATCCTCCTGGCCAACCTTCTTGGCGGTCCATCCTCCAACTCCATCCTGAACGATGTCCTCCGCGAGCGTCACGGCTGGGTCTACGGAGTGGAGACCGGTTACACCCAGTACAGCGATGCGGGTGTGTTCGCCATATCGCTGGGCTGCGACAAAACAAACCTTTCCAAGTGCGAGAATGCCATGAGGGCTGAACTGGACAAGCTGATGGAGTCGCCTCTTTCACCCAGACGCCTTGCCGCCGCCAGGAGGCAGCTTATCGGCCAGCTTGCCGTTTCCTCCGAAAGCGGGGAGTCCCAGTGCCTGAGCATGGGAAAGAGCCTTCTTTCTTTCGGAAGGATTTCCGAGGACGGGGAGATCATCTCCAAAGTGGAGGCGATAACCCCTGAGAAAATAATGGAACTCTCCCGGACCCTCTTCTCCAGGGATTTGTTCTCCCGGCTGGTTTTCATTTAACTAAGAAAGAAAGCTTCATTATCACCCCCACCCCCCCCACTCCCATGCTCTCCCCAGAGGAAAAATACCTTCTGTCCCACTGCACACCCCAGGGCGAGGCCCTTCGGTGGATAGAGCGTCAGACGCATATCCGAACGAACTATCCCCAAATGCTCTCCGGTCCCGTCCAGGGCCGCCTCCTCACCATGATAGTCCAGATGACGGGGGCCCGCAGCATCCTGGAAATCGGTTGTTTCACCGGCTACTCCTCCGTGTGCATGGCCTACGGGATGCCCCAGGGCGAGGGACACATCGATTCCCTGGAAATCAATGACGAGCTTGAGCCCCTCATCAGGGAAGGATGGGAAAGGGCCGGAGTGTCCCACAGGATTTCCCTTCACCTCGGTGATGCCAGGAAGACCCTTCTCGCCCTGGCCCTCGAGGGCAGGCAGTACGATCTCGTGTACATGGATGCCAACAAGAGGGAATACTGCCAGTACTATGAACTCTTCTTCCCGCTTGTGAGGGGCGGCGGGATAATCCTTGCTGACGATATCCTCTGGGACGGCAAGCTCTACTCCGATCCCATCCCCCAGGATGCCCAGACCCAGGGGATAAGCCGTTTCAACGACATGGTCTCAAGTGACCCGAGGGTTGAGGTCGTTCTTCTCCCGCTTCGGGACGGTCTTGGGATAATCCGGAAAAAATGATGCCCCGAAAATCCGAGGGGGAACGGGGCGAATAAAGGAAAACGAAAGGAGACGGCCTTTCCCCGGCGAAGGGGACCGTCTCCCTAAATGTCTCATGGGGGAACTACATAACGTAGTCTTTCACATCCTGGACGTTTACCGGAACGTTGCCCAGGATGAGAAGCCTCTCGACGACGTTCCTCAGTTCACGGATGTTCCCGGGCCAGCTCTTTTCCTGGAGGAGCCCGACGGCATCGGGAGAGAACTCCCTCTTGGGCTTTCCGCTCTCGGAACATATCTGTTCCACGAAGTAGTCGATCAGGAGCGGAATGTCTTCTTTCCTCTCATCCAGTGAAGGAACCTTGATGAGGATCACACTGAGCCTGTGGTAGAGGTCCTCCCTGAAAGTTCCCTTGCGGATTTCTTCCTGGAGGTCCTTGTTCGTGGCCGCCACAACCCTCACGTTCACGGTTATGTCCTTGTCGCTTCCGACCCTGGAGAGTTTGTTCTCCTGGAGGACGCGGAGCACCTTGGCCTGGGCCGAGAGGCTCATGTCCCCGATCTCGTCGAGGAACAGGGTTCCGCCGTCAGCCTGCTCGAACTTCCCCTTGTGCTGCTTGATGGCGGAAGTGAAGGAGCCTTTCTCGTGGCCGAAGAGTTCGCTCTCGATGAGCTCGGAGGGTATTGCGGCACAGTTGACCTCGATGTAGGGCATCGCACTGCGGGCGCTCTGCTGGTGGAGGGAACGGGCGACGAGCTCCTTGCCGGTCCCGTTGGCCCCGGTAATAAGAACCCTGGCATCGGTGGGAGCCACCCTCGCTATCATGTCCTTTATGTGCTGGATGGCCTCGGACTCGCCAATCATCTGCTGTCCGTAGACTTTTTTCTTGAGAATCTTGTTGTCCTTGACCAGGCGGGCCTTGTCCGTGGCGTGCTTGACGCTGATGAGGATCCTGTTCAGGTCCAGTGGCTTCTGTATGAAATCGAATGCTCCCTTTCTCATGCAGTCCACCGCACCGTCAATGTCGGCATGGCCGGATATCATGATGACTGCGGAGTCCACACCTTCCGCGATGAGCTTCTCCAGGACCTCGGTCCCTTCCATCCCCGGCATCTTGATGTCGCAGAAGATTACGTCAAATCTTTCCTTGGTGGCTGCGGCAATGCCGCTGGGGCCGTCTTCGCAGAGGTCCACTTCATATCCCTCGTCCTCGAGGATCTCCTTGAGGGAGGAGCGGATGTATCTTTCGTCGTCGATTATGAGAATTTTCATTGTGGGTGTGTGTCGTTTACTCATGATGGAAAAGACCTTGGAGAGGGGTCTTTTCTTAATTACCGACAAAATTACTGAATTCGCCTCAATTCTCAAAAAGGGGGAAAAGAGGCCCGTGGGGGAAGGGGACGGTCACAGGAGAATGCAGCGGGGCGGCATAAGAGAGACTCTTTTTGTTTTGCACATGGGATTGATAGGATTTTCGTACATTTGTAAAGTTCGGGAAGGCACCATTCCCCCCTTACCATGCACCATCCTAAAGCATCATAGACATGAACGTACCAGACATCATCATTGCGATAGACGGATTTTCCGCTACCGGCAAAAGCACGCTCGCAAAACTGATAGCCAAAGAGTTTGACTTCGTATACCTTGATTCCGGAGCCCTGTACAGGGGAGTTACCCTCCTGGCACAGGAAGCGGGGCTCATAGATGAGGGCAATAATATCGACCTTCCCGCCTTGCGCTCTCTTCTGGACAGCGGTGTAGACTTTCATTTCACCCTTTCCCCCGACGGCAACCTTCTGTTTACAGGGGAGCGCTGCATAGAAAAGGAGATCCGTTCCCTGAAAGTGTCCTCGCAGGTCTCCCCGATAGCTGCGGTGCCATTCGTGAGGGCCTTCGTCGACAACCTCCTTCACGAGTTCGGCAGGAGGGGTAGGGTAGTCATGGACGGAAGGGACATCGGGACCGCAGTGTTCCCCGATGCCCAGGTGAAGCTCTTTGTCACCGCATCTCCCGAAGTGAGGGCGCAGAGACGTTTCGATGAGATGGTAGCCAAGGGGGAGAACCCCACGATGGAGGAGGTGAGGAAGAACCTCGAGGAGAGGGACTACATAGACTCCCACCGAGAGACCAATCCCCTTCGCAGGGCGGATGACGCTTTTGTGATGGACAACTCCGACATGACCCTCCACGAGGAGATTGTCTGGACGAGGGGATTCCTCATGGGGCGTTTCGGAATACTTGAATAATGGCAGCCCTCACCGTAGACATAGACCCCAGGTCCGGATTCTGCGGAGGGGTCATCAGGGCCATCCGCAAGGCGGAGGAGTGCCTGGACGAGGGAGTGGACCTCTATTCCCTGGGGGCCATTGTCCACAACGAGGAGGAACTTCAGAGGCTCTCCGGGAAGGGTCTTCATACCGTGGGAAGCGTCGAGGAAATGATTCCCAGCAGCGGGGGAACGCTCCTTATCAGGGCCCACGGCGAACCGCCCTCCACCTACAGGAGGGCAGCAGAGCTGTCCCTGGACGTCGTGGACTGCACCTGTCCGGTGGTGCTCAAGCTTCAGCAAAACATCCGTGAGGCTTATCTTGGGCTCACCCCCAGCGGCGGCCAGGTCATAATCTTCGGGAAAGTCGGGCATGCGGAGGTCCTCGGACTTCTCGGGCAGACTGACGGGAATGCAGTCATAGTGGAGAGTGCCGGGATGCTTGAAGATGCGATTTCCTCCGGTGTCATCCATCTTCACGGTCCCCTCGCCGTATTCTCCCAGACCACCAAGAGCCCTTCCGAGTACAGGGCACTGTGTTCCACCCTGCTGTCCCGCATGCAGGATGCCCTCCATATGGATGCGGACTCAATCCGGGACAGTGGTCTCCTGGTTGTCCATGACACCATCTGCGCCCAGGTGGCCTCCCGGCATGAACAGCTCCTCGGGTTCGCCACCTCGCATGACCTCGTGATATTCGTGTCCGGGAAACAGAGTTCCAACGGCAAGGTCCTCTTCGACCTCTGCCGCAGCGTAAACGAAAGGACCTATCACATAGGAAAGCCCGAGGAGATATCCCCGGACTGGATTCGGGAAGGCGACAAGGTCGGGATTTGCGGTGCGACTTCCACCCCCAGGTGGCTCCTTGAAAGCGTCGCTGCCGCAGTGAGGAACCTTGGCGGGGAGGGCAGATGAACACTTCTTTGGGGATTCTTCCAAATAAAAGGGGCCGCACCTGAGTGATATATTATGAAAAATCCTTATTTTTGCACGATTAAAGACTGATGGATATCAGTCCATTACCGCAGGAAGAAACAATACCAAAGATATTTTATGGCAACAACAGCTGATTTCAAGAACGGACTTTACCTCAGCTTCAACGGCAAGCCTTGCTCTATCGTATGGTTCCAGCACGTGAAGCCCGGCAAGGGTCCCGCTTTCGTAAAGACAAAACTTCGTAACCTGGAAAATGGCCGTATCCTTGAGAACACCTTCACGGCAGGTGCCAAGATCGAGACCATCAACGTTGAGAGGCGTCCCTATCAGTTCCTCTATGCGGATGAGGACGGATTCAACTTCATGCACGAGGAGACCTATGAGCAGATTCATCTGCCCAAGGATCTCGTAGACAACGCAGACCTCATGAAAGAGGGACAGCATGTCGAGATGATGTTCGTCACCGAACCCGAGGAGAGGTGTCTCACCTGCGAGCTTCCCACCTACGTGGAACTCGAGGTCACCTATGCTGAGCCTGCAGTGAAAGGCAATACCGCCTCCACCAGCGCCCTCAAGGAAGTCACCCTCGAGACCGGGGCCAAGATCATGGTTCCCCTCTTCATCAATCAGGGCGAAAAGATCGCGGTCAATACTTCCGACCGTTCATACGGACAGAGGGTCTAGGACTCTTTCCAGACGATTTGACTTCAGTGCCGGGCAGGGATCATCCCTTGCCCGGCGTCTTGGTTTTAAGGGAGGGGGCTGCCCCTGGCCAGGACCGGGATGGCTTAGGAGTGGGCGGGCCGTAGGGAGCCCACCGTCATGGGGTATGGATAAAAAAGAAAAAGCGACCATCCTCACGACGCTCGCTTTTCAAACCCTATTATTATCAACTAAACTAACCGACTTTTTAAATTGCAAAGTGCATGCCAAAGTAAGTTAAATAGAAAAAGCGAGCATCCTCACGACGCTCGCCTTTCTAAACCCTATTATTATCAACTAAACTAACCGACTTAATAAATTGCAAAGCGCGTGCCAAATTCAATTTGCGCCATTAAAATGCTCAGAATTGCTGGATAATATCATTCTTTGCGAGAATAATACCACTTTGCGCTCGGCACGCACAAAAAAAAGACTGACCCATCAGTCAGTCCTGTCTATTTTCAGAAGTTGGATCTTGTAGGAGTTCCCCTTGTTCGTCACGAAGATCGTGACCTCCAATGCTTCGCCGCCGGCGTTGAGGCTTCCGAGGGCGTATTTCATGTTGGCCCGCCCTGCGGTATGGGTGATGTCAAATGAACGTGGGGTGTAGGTGTCGAAGAATGATTTCAGGATCTGCCTGGCCTGGTTGCGGGAGGAAGCGTTGGAGGATGAGAAGATGCTTATCTCCAGGTTGTCCGCGAACCAGGCGGACAGCTTTTCCGCATCCCCTTGGCGGATGTACTTTGCAATGGGGTTGAAGACATCGTAGCCCTGCTGTTCGGAAGGGGCGGTGGCGGATGTGGAAGCGAAGCGGGACTGCGCCGCAGCTGTGTGCAGTGCAGGAAGAATCATCGCCGTGATGAGTATTCTCCTTAAAAACCTCATTGTCTTCGAATCCTGAAAGTAAATGTATCCTGTCGGTGGGGGGGGAGTCCCGCCCGGACGGCTCTTTTCCAAAGGTATTGTTTGCAAATATTGAGCCACAAGAGTATCTTTGCCTATCAAAAAGATTTATAGGCACATGAAGATAACGCTCCTTCTGATGGGGAAGACCGCTTTCGACTGGGTCGCACGGGCCGTGGAACTGTACAGTTCCAGGATTTCCCATTATGCCCCCTTCTCGGTGGTCGAGCTTCCGGAACTCAGGAACGTTTCTTCACTTTCCCAGGAGTCCATAAAAGAGAGGGAAGGGGAGCTGCTTCTTTCGAAGGTGAAGAGCGGTGATGACGTCATTCTCCTGGACGAAAGGGGCAAGGAGATGAGGTCGGTGGAGTTTGCGTCATTCCTTGAGAGGAAGTTTGTCACCGCCTCGGGCAGGGACATCGTCTTCATAATAGGGGGAGCCTACGGTTTCAGCGAGAAAGTATACGGACGGGCTGATTCAAAGCTGTCGCTTTCCAGGATGACATTCTCGCATCAACTGGTTCGGGCCATTTTCACGGAACAACTGTACCGGGCCTTCACCATAATAAAGGGGGAACCGTATCATCATGAGTAACAAGGTGGTGGATAGTCTTATAGGGTGGCTGAGGCGCACTCCTCGCAGTGTTCTGAGGCTTTCAGGAGTGGTGCTGGTGCTCATCCTGTCCGTAATCCTGCTCATGTACTACAGCGTGAACGATACCGGTGAACTGACCGGACGCAGGACCCAGAAGTATCTGTCCACACGCCTTGACCGCCTCAATTCCTGCATGGAAGAGGCTCTCGGGACCCCTCCTTCGCAGTGGCCCTCACCTGCGGGGCTGAGCCGTGACATGGTCATCTACAAGTATGTCCAGGACACTCTCCAGTCCTGGTGCAACTCCTTCATCCTGGACAACGACGACATAACGACGAAGGTGCTGGAGCAGAGATTCCTGTACTTGAGGAACAATCTGTATTCGCCGCTCAGGGATGTCACCTCTACCCTCCAGTACATGAACCTGGGACCTAAGTGGTATCTCATAAAGAGCGTGGAGGACCCCTCCACCGAGTCCCTTGTCATCGGCGCCCTGGAAATCAAGCGCAACGTAGACGGAAACTATAACGGTGTCAATCCGGCCCTGCATGTCCCGGAAAGGTTCCATATTTATCCCATCTCTTACTCCGGGGGAACTCCCGTAAGGGCCGAGGGCATACCTCTTTTCAAGATAATAAGAGAGCATGACGCCCCGCTGGCTTTCCGTACCGAGCTGTTCTCCCCGATGATCTATTCGGGCGGAAGCATCCTCTATTCCCTGGGTTCTGTCCTCATCACGGGGTTCATCGTGTTCCTGGTGGTGCTGCTCCTGTACATGAACCGCATCCGCATCTACAAGTGGACCAGGAAAGGGGACCTCAGGATGGGAGCCTGGCTCGCCTTCCTTCTGGTTTCGGCACTTTCACTGATAGTATACAGCAACTTCATATTCCGGAGTGTAATCCAGAACTCCAACATCACCCTGGAACTGTACAAGATCGCCCAGATCGGACGGTACACGTTCCCCGTGTACCTGCTGCTTCTGTTGCAGCTTCTGAGCGTATGGTTCATCCTTGAGATGGCCAGGGGGCCGCTGGGGTATTTCTTCGGGTTGAAGTACAAGCCTTTCTCGAGGGTGGGAAGGACACTGTTCGCGGTCCTGTGCTCCATCTACCTTGTGAGCATGGCCTCGGTCCTGGGATTCCGGAGGGAGGCGTCCCGTGTGGAAATCTGGGCCAACAGGCTTGCCATAGACAGGGACCTGGGATTCGAGCTGCAGCTTCGCAACATCGAGAAGAGCATTGCGGTGGATCCCGTAATCAATGCCCTGGTAAGCGGGGACCGTGACTACAGGGTGGTCATGAACCGACTTGTGGAAAACTATTTCGGCAGGATCTCCCAGTCCTGGGACCTGGACGTGTACATTTCCAGGGAGAACGACAACGACCAGAATGCGATGCGCTATTTCAATGAGCGCCTGAGAAATTCCGTGGCGATAGCGGACAGTTCGCATTTCATGTACTCCCGCTCCCCGAGCGGCAGGGCCCAGTATACCGGGATCTTCCTCTACTATGCCCCCTCGAGCGGGGTGTCGCGTCTGCTTCTTTCCCTCGGTGACAATGCGGACAGGCAGGACAAGGGCTATTCCGCCATAATAGGCAGCACCTCCTCCGGCTCGGTAATCATCCCGGCCAGGTATTCCTATGCCAAGTACCTGGAAGGAAAGCTGGTCAACTACCGCGGGGCCTTCCCTTATCCGACCCGCCTGGAAGAAGACTACGACCAGTCCCACAACGTGACTGCCAGGGACGGGTACGTGCATTTCACGACGAACATAAACCCGGAGGAGACCATCATAGTCTCCAGGCAGCGTACCACCGTGACCCAGTACGCCATGTCCCTTTTCCTGCTTGCCCTGATGGCTCTGCTGCTTGTCAACATCCCGCATTGGGCCAGGCACCGGGAAAAGCCTGCTGAGAGGGGCTACTTCAAGTCCAGGATAAATCTCGTCCTGTACATTTCACTGATTACGACCCTGGTGGTGATGGCGGTGGTGAGCGTCCTCTTCGTGTACAGGCGTAACGAGAGCAACCAGAGGAACCTCATGACGGGGAAGATCGGCACCATACAGACCCTCCTCGAGAACGGCTGCCGATACTTCACTTCCTATCAGGATTTCGCGACAAAACCGATGAACCATTCACTCGATGACATCGGCGGGTTCACGAACTCAGACATAACCCTCTACACTCCTTCCGGCAAGGTCTTCCTCTCAACCTATCCCGAGGTGTTCGAGAAAATGATCCTGGGCCCGAGAATCGAGGCTGGACCCTACAATGCGATATTGAAGGGAAGCCGGCGTTTCTTCGTGAACAGGGAGACTATATCGGGACAGGGTTATAGTGCGATGTACGCCCCGCTGTTCAATGAGAACGGGGCCCTTCTCGCAATTGTTTCCTCTCCCTATACGGAGTCCACGACCGACTTCAAGTCGGAGGCCATTTTCCACTCCATTTTCATACTCACGGTCTTCCTCATCCTCATGATCCTCTCCCGGATCATAACCACCGAGGTGGTCGAGAAGATGTTCCATCCCCTCTTCGTCATGTCCAGCAAGATGAAACAGGCGCGGACCGAGGGCCTGGAGTACATCATCTACGACAGGGATGACGAGATATCCCCACTTGTCAGGGCCTACAACCTCATGGTGCACGACCTCTCGGAAAGCAGCAAGCAGGCGGCCCAGCTTGAAAGGGACAAGGCCTGGAGCGAGATGGCCCGTCAGGTAGCCCATGAGATCAAGAACCCCCTGACCCCCATAAGACTTCAGATCCAGAGGATTGCGCGCCTCAAGTCAAAGGGCGATCCACTCTGGGAGGAGAAATTCGATGCGGTGGTCCCTGTGATATTGGATTCCATAGACACGCTCACCGATACCGCCAACGAGTTCTCCACCTTCGCCAAGCTCTACGGGGAAGAGCCGGTACGCATAAACCTCGATACCCTCTGCAAGGACCAGGTGGCCCTCTTCGACGAGAGGGAGAACATTTCCTTCCAGTACATAGGCTTCCAGGACGCCTATGTCATGGGGCCGAAGCCCCAGCTGACCCGTGTCCTCGTGAATCTCATCACCAATGCGGTGCAGGCAATCGAGAACATGCAGGCCGAGCAGGGAGCTCCGAAGGTGGGGCAAGTCTGGGTGTCGCTGCGCAACTCCACGAAAGACGGCTTCTATGACATCGTCTTCGAGGATAACGGACCCGGGGTGAAGGACGAGAACCGTTCCAAACTGTTCACCCCCAATTTCACTACCAAGAGTGCGGGAACAGGTCTCGGTCTTGCCATCTGCAAGAACATCCTGGAAAGATGCGGCGGGGATATCTTCTACTCCCGCTCCTTCAACCTTGGCGGGGCATGCTTCACCGTGAGGATGCCAAAGGCAGATGCTTAAGCCCCCTGTCCCGAGGCCACTGAACCTGAACCCCAAGTCCGCTGAATCCGCCCTCACTTAGGTGGGGCGCAGGTAAAAGGAGGCCCCTCACCCCCACCGTCCACCCTATGCACCGGTCGATAGTTCGGCCGGCATGAACAATGTTTAGGATGGATATTTGCGATATTTTCTTTTGTCCAGGTCTGTCAAAAGAAAAAAATTCAGTAGGTTTGCAACCGGATTAATCTGACTTAGCTATGTTTGTACACGTCGTAAAATCTACAAGGAAGGGACAGAAGGGCGGACACTGTTCTCTGGTGGAGTCCTCCAGGGCCACGGGAATGCCCGAGCATATCAAGATCCTCAACTTCGGTTTCATCACAAGGGAACGCATACCTTATCTCAAGGCCGCCTTCAATACGGGGGACCCCGCCCAGATTCTGAAAAACGAGCTGGAGAAGATTGCCGCGTTGGAGGAGGAAGAGAAGAAGCAGGGGTAGACGAAGGAAAGAGGGGCGTTTCAATGAAAGCGGGCTGGAAAGGAAGCCTCTCCAACCCGTAATGTTTCCCTCCCCGCCCCGGAGCGAGGATGAGGAATTATTTCTGACGCAGATAGATCTGCACGGGGCAGCCGCACAGGTCGAAATGCTCCCTTAGCTTGTTCTCCAGGAACCTTTTGTACGGATCTTTCACGTACTGGGGAAGATTGCAGAAGAAAGCGAACGAGGGAGTTCGGGTGGGAAGCTGGGTGATGTACTTTATCTTCACGTATTTCCCCTTCCATGCCGGCGGTGGATAGTTTTCTATCTCGGGAAGCATCGCCTCGTTTATGGCCGATGTCGAAATCTTCCTCCGGTAGTTGTCGCTCACCCTCTGAACCGCATCGAGCACATCCAGGATCCTGACTTTCTGGGTCACGGAAGTGAAAATGATGGGGATGTCGTCGAAGGGGGCGAGTCTTTGCTTGAGAAGCTTGTTGTATTCTTTCATCGTTCCGGAGTCCTTCTGGAAAGTGTCCCATTTGTTCACCACCAGTACGCAACCCTTCCTGTTTTTCTGGATGAGGTTGAAAATGGCCATGTCCTGGGCTTCCATGCCGGAATTCGCGTCGATCATGAGGATGCACACGTCCGAGTGCTCGATGGCCCTGATGGCCCTCATGACGGAGTAGAACTCCAGGTCCTCGCTGACCCGGTTCTTCCTTCTCATTCCTGCCGTATCCACCAGTATGAACTCATGCCCGAACTTGTTGTAGTGGCTGGAAATCGAGTCCCTGGTCGTCCCCGCAAGGGGCGTCACAATGTTTCTTTCCTCCCCGAGCAGGGCGTTCGTGAGGGAGGATTTCCCCACGTTCGGCTTTCCGACTATCGCTATATGAGGGAGATTCTCGAAGGGGTCCTCCCGCTCTTTCTCTTCCTTTGGAAGAAGACGCACGATCTCGTCGAGGAGGTCACCGGTCCCGCCTCCGTTGGCGGAAGATATGCTGAAGATTTCCCCGAGGCCTAGGGAATAGAACTGATAGGTGTCGTACATCTTCTCGGCTGAGTCGACTTTGTTCACGGCGAGCACGACAGGCTTTCCGCTGCGACGGAGGAGGTCGGCGATTTCGCTGTCGTAGTCAGTGACACCGGTGGCGGCCTCGACCATGAAGAGCACGACGTCGCATTCCTCTACGGCTATCACCACCTGCTTTCTTATCTCCTCCTCGAACATGTCATCGCTCCCGGAGGACCATCCTCCGGTATCCACTACCGAGAATTCATTCCCGCACCATTCGCATTTGCCGTAGTGACGGTCCCTTGTCACGCCGGCTGTCTCATCCACTATTGCCTGCCGCATTCCGACCAGGCGGTTGAAGAGGGTGGACTTCCCCACATTCGGTCTCCCGACTATTGCTACGAGTCCCATATCGGTTCTTTTTGTTAAGGGTTAAAGTAGGTACACCTCTCTATTTCCTGCTTTCCAACTTATACAGGGAGCAGCCCTTGCAGTCGGGGGTGTACTCGCCCGAGCAGTCAAGGGAAGCCTTCTTCCCCTCTTTGCCAGGAGAAGAGAACAGTTCGTCATCCACTTCTTTCATGCAGCGGATCCCGAGACGGCGCATTTCCTTATTGTTCCCTACGTCACTTTCGGGGAAGGGACGCTTACGGAAAATGATGTTGAAGCACATGACAAATACCCCGGCGCCGACGAGGAGCAGTGCCGCCAGAAAAACTTTCACTTTGGCGCGATTTGCATTATTGCCCTCACCGGGCCATCTTCCGTTTCCTAGAAGATGAACTCGGTGCTGATAGGTTCACAGTTGTATACCCTGCGGATGATCTTCGCGAAAGTCTCGGTCATGCTGACGACCTTGATCTTCGAGCAGTCGATTCCCTCGGGGCATTTGAGCGGAATGGTGTCGGTGACATAGACCTCCTTGAGGGAGGAACGGGATATGTTCTCGTAGGCCTTGCCGGAAAGCACGGGATGGGTGGCGCAGGCCCTTACCGAGGCGGCACCTTTCTCCATGAGGACGTCGGCAGCCTTGGTGAGGGTACCGGCGGTGTCTATCATGTCATCGACGATGATGATGTCACGTCCTTCCACCTCGCCGATGGCGGTGATGGAGGAAACGATGTTGGCCTTCTCGCGGGTCTTGTGGCAGACAATCACCGGGCAGGCAAGTTCCCTGGCATAGGCATTGGCCCTCTTGGCCCCGCCCATGTCGGGGGCGGCGATGGAGAGGTTGGAGAGGTTCAGGCTCTTGATGTAAGGAACGAAAACCTTGCTGGCGTAAACATGGTCCACGGGGAAGTCGAAGAATCCCTGGATCTGGTCCGCATGGAGATCGCAGGTCATGACCCTGTCGGCTCCTGCGGCATGGAGCAGGTTCGCTTCCAGTTTGGCCCCGATGGATACGCGGGGGCGGTCCTTCCTGTCCTGCCTGGCCCAGCCATAGTATGGAATCACGGCTATCACCTTCTCCGCGGAAGCCCTTTTGGCCGCATCGATCATGAGCAGGAGTTCCATCAGGTTGTCCGCCGGGGGGAAGGTGGACTGAATTATGAATACGGTAGCGCCTCTCACGCTTTCGGTGTAGGCGGGTTGGAACTCACCGTCACTGAAGGAAGTGATGTCGCATGTACCAAGATGCAGGGGGCCTTCCTCGGGTGTGACGAGTTTGTTGTATTCGGATATCACTTTGAGGGCGAAGTCCCTGGATGCCCTGCTTGCGAATATCTCAATTCTGTTCTTACCGATCATGGTGAAAATGGGTTGTTGTATATACTTAAGTAGTCGTTGTCGTTTGCTGTTGGAGCATCTCCCCGATGAAGGAAAGGATCTCGTCGCGTCCCAGGGAGGACTTGGCCGAGCTGCTGAAATGCTTCAGCTGGAATTCTTCCCCGGGATACAGCTTCCCGAGGTGCTCCCTGATCTGGGAGACGTTTTCCTCAACTCTCTTCTGCAGGGCTACCGGGCCCAGCTTGTCGCCTTTGGTGAAAATGATGTAGAAAGGGATGTCGCTTCCGCCCACTTCTCCAAGGAAGTCGAGGTCGGCTTTCTGCACGTCGTGGCGGCAGTCCACCAGTATGAAAAGGGCGGTGAGTTCTTCGGAGTGGTTGAGATAGTCCCTTATTATGGCCTCCAGCTTGGCCTTCTCCTGCGGGGGCATCTTGGCATAGCCGTAGCCGGGAAGGTCGACCAGGTACCACTTGCCGTTTATGTTGAAGTGGTTTACGAGGCGGGTTTTGCCCGGCGTGGCGCTTGTCATGGCAAGCTTGCCGTTGGAGCACAGCATGTTAATCAGCGAGGATTTGCCGACGTTGCTTCTTCCGATGAAGGCGAACTCCCGAAGCCTCGGTTGAGGCCTTCCGGATGTCTTTGTGCTGCTTCCTGCGAAGGTGGCCGAAGAAATTTTCATGCTGCAAGGGTTGTCGCCGGGTACCCCGGCGGGATTTCGGGCGCAAAGATACAAAATATGACACACAGAACAAAATAAAGAGCCCCGATGAAACGCCTTGCCGCCATGGAATGGACACTATAAATAAATCACATAAAAATGCACATAACTAAACATTGCCCGTCCAACTATGTCAAAAGCACCCGGCGGAAGCTGGATACATAAGTGGATAAGTATATATTGATATATTTGGTTATGGAATAATCGCCCTATTTTTAGGGTACATTTCCGCTCTTCTTTTCTACGTTATGCAATCCCTTTTTTTTGCAATCTGCGCTTAGGAAAAACGTTCAATTTCAAATTTAATCGAAAAACCGCCCTCGCCCTTAAGGGCAAGTGAGTAAAAAATGCGTATCTTTGAAACTCAAACAGTACGACATGACCCAGTCCGAACCCCTGACGATATCCCAGCTCCAACGTCGCATCAAGGCTGACGTTGAGCGTTCCTTTCCCTCCGAGCTCCTGGTCCGGGGAGAGATTGTCAGCATGAACAGGAATTCCCAGTCGGGTCATGTGTTCATCGACCTTGCCGAGACTCGCGGCGGAAGCCTTCTGGCGAGCATGCGGGCCAATATCTGGAACACGCAGGCACCGTACATCCTGAACAAGTTCCAGCAGGGGACCGGCTATCCTCTCGCCTCCGGAATGGAGGTGGTACTGAGGGTGGCCGTGACATACTCCCTCACATATTCCCTGTCCCTCAATGTGCGGGACATCTTTCCGGAGTTCAATGTCGGCGCCAAGGAAATCGAGAGGAAAAAGACGATCGAGGCCCTCAAGAAAGAGAACCTCCTTGACCGCCAGAAATCCCTCGTCCTTTCACCCATACCCTACAGGCTTGCCGTCGTATCCTCCCCGGGCGCAGCGGGATGGGGGGACTTCCTGAGCCACCTGACGGGAAACGAGTGGGGATTCAAGTACGATGTCCGCCTCTTCGAGGCCATAGTCCAGGGCGATGGTGCCCCGGCTTCCATAATCGAGGCCTTGAGGAAGATTTACACAAGTCCGGTCCCCTTCGATGCTGTGCTCCTCCTTCGTGGGGGAGGCTCCCAGGTGGATCTCTCCTGTTTTGACGACTACAAACTCTGCAGGGCGCTGGCCATGACCAGGGTCCCCCTCATAACGGCGATAGGCCATGACAGGGATAACCACGTGGCTGACATGGTCGCGAATATGTCGGTGAAGACTCCCACGGCCCTCGCTGACCTTTTCATCGACATCACCAGACGCCAGGACGATGCCATCTCATCCCTTGAGAACCGCATGACCATTGCGGTCGGTGCCCATCTCGAGAGGTACGAAAAAATAATCTCCTCATTTGAGCAGGCTGTCCGTCACAAGACTGCCGCTAGGCTTGACCTTGAGGATAGGGCCCTCTCTTCCATGGAAACCCTCCTCCGTCAAAAAGTCATCGGCAGGCTGGACCTCGAGGAGGCGCACTTTTCCTCCCTTGTCCAGTCCATCCGCCAGGGGACCCTCTCCAGGCTGGAGCGGGAACTCTCGTCGCTACTCGCCACTGTCGAGGGGATATCCAAGAGGTCCTCTTCGAGGCTCAGCGAGGGTGAGCGGGAACTCTCGACTCTCTGGGACAGGGTCGTGAAAGGGACCCTTGCCCACGTGGACAGGGGGTCGCAGAAGATAGAGATAGTTTCTTCGCAGATACTGAGGACAGCCAAGGCCACGGTCAAAATGAGGATAAGCCTCATAGAGTCCCATATCCAGTACATAGAGACGAGGATAAAGGGTTCCGACCCCCGCAATCCCCTACTTAAAGGCAACTCCGTGGTGACCGACCGGGAAGGGGTCAAGCTCTCTTCCGTGGGCGGCAGGAAGAGCGGTGACGCCATCCGGGTGATGTTCGCTGACGGAAACCTTGACTGCCTCGTCCAGAAAGTGACCCGGGTGGAAAATGTCCCAGGGGCTTCGGGAAAGGATGCGCCGGGGGATGCCAAGGACGGTGCCACTCCTCCGCCGGAGGCGGCAGTTGCAGGATAAGGAAATACAGAAAGAAGCCAATATACCATGGAACAGAAGTTTGATTACAACAAAGCCCTCGGGCGTCTCGACGAGATAGTCCGCAAGATAGAGGATCCCCAGACCAGCCTCGATGAGATCGGGGATCTGGTAGTTGAGTCCAGGGCCCTTGCAGGCAAGTGCAGGGAGTATCTCAGGACAGTGCGGGAGAGCATTGAGGAGAAAACGCAGGAAGACACCAACCAACAATAATCGAGATATGGAAAACATTGAAGAGAAGAAATGTGGCCAGGGTGCTGCACCGACACCTCCCCCGCAGATATACGAGACCGACCCGTATCTGATGCCCTACAAGGAGACCATCGACGGACGTCACAAGGAGATAGAGCGTCTGCGTCATCACATCGCTCCGGACGGGAACATTGCCGACAAGGTGAATAACCACCTGTACTACGGGCTTCACCGTATGGCGGACGGGTCATGGGTTTTCCGTGAGTGGGCCCCTTCCGCTAACAGAATCTACCTCATAGGTGAGTTCAACAACTGGAAGAGACTTCCTTCGTATGAACTCAAGCCCGTCGGCGGAGGCAACTGGGAACTGACCATTCCTTCCATGTTCCTCCATCACATGGAACTCTATAAGCTGTACATCGAGTGGCCGGGGGGAGGCGCTGAGAGGCTCCCCTCATATGTTCGCAGGGCAGTCCAGGACCCCGTCACCAAGGTGTTCTGCGCCCAGGTGTGGGAACCGGACACGAAGTACCGGTGGAAGAACCCCTTCCCCGGCAAGAGGGAGCATCCCCTCATCTACGAGTGCCACATAGGCATGAGCAGCAAAGATGAGAAGGTGTCCACTTTCGAGGAGTTCCGCACCACCGTCCTTCCCCATGTTGCGCAGCTTGGCTATGACACCCTCCAGATAATGGCTCTCCAGGAGCATCCGTACTACGGAAGCTTCGGCTACCAGGTATCCAACTTCTTCGCCCTGTCGTCCCGCTTCGGGACCCCGGAAGAGTTCAAGCACCTGGTGGATGACGCCCATGGGATGGGGATAGCGGTCATCATGGACATAGTCCACTCGCATGCGGTCGCGAACGAGGCCGAGGGACTGAGCCGCTTCGACGGCACCGACGACCTGTACTTCTACAAGGGGGCGCAGGGCTATCATCCAGCCTGGAAGACGCGCTGCTTCGACTACGGCAAGGACGAGACCAAGTACTATCTCCTTTCCAACTGCAAGTTCTGGCTGGAGGAATACCATCTGGACGGGTTCCGTTTCGACGGTGTCACTTCGATGCTTTACTGGGACCATGGCCTGGAGAAGGCCTTCAACGGGTACCAGAGCTACTTTGACGGGGGAGTGGACGAGAATGCAGTCTACTATCTGGCCCTCGCCAACATCCTCATCCACCAGATCCGTCCGGACGCCATCACCATAGCGGAGGATGTCTCGGGCATGGCGGGTCTTGCCGCTCCCCTGGACAGGGGCGGAGTCGGGTTCGACTTCAGGATGGCAATGGGCATCGCTGACCACTGGATCAAGTGGATAAAGGAAAAGAGCGATGAGCAGTGGAGCCCGGGGGAGATCTGGTACGAACTCACCAACAAGAGGGCCGACGAGAAGACCGTCTCCTATGCCGAGTGCCATGACCAGGCGCTGGTCGGGGACAAGACCATAATATTCCGTCTGGTGGACAAGGAAATGTACACTTCCATGCGCACCGACTCGCAGTCATCCATAGTGGACAGGGGAGTGGCCCTGCACAAGATGATCCGCCTCGTGACCCTCGCCACGAGCGGCGGCGGATACCTCACTTTCATGGGAAACGAGTTCGGTCACCCCGAGTGGATCGACTTCCCCAGGGAGGGCAATGGCTGGTCCTTCAAGTATGCCAAGAGACAGTGGAACCTCCAGGAGCCGGATTACCTACGTTACAAGTACCTGCAGAATTTCGATGAGGCGATGATAAAACTCGTTCGCGGTGAAGGGGTCCTTGACGAGGCTCCCGACATCCTGACCGTGGATGAGCAGAAGCAGATTTTGATTTTCAAGCGGAGAAACTGTATCTTTGCATTCAATTTCAATCCTGTAGCATCCTTCTCGGACTACGGGTTTTCCGCTCCCGAAGGGGAGTGGGCGGTTGTACTTGACTCAGACGAGGATAAGTTCAACGGCTTCAACCGTATCCGTAGCGGGGAAAGGCATTTCGCCCTGCCGAACAGATGCCCCAACGGGAATCAGTACTACGACCACACGATGTTCCTGTACCTGCCCAGCAGGTGCGCACTCGTGCTCAGGAAGGTGGGCAAAGCCCCTGGGAAGAAGGGGTAGAAGACGTGGCCCCTCCCACGGGGCCTCACGGGCTTTATTTGTTGTCAAGCAAGCAAATTTATAATCGACACATATGGCTTTTTTGAAGTTTAACAAATCGGAACTTGTGAACCTGTCCTACTCGTTGCGCCGGGAAATCATCTGCGCCAACAAGAGGGGTGCATATTGCAACACTTCGATTGTGACCTGCAACACTCGCCGCTACCTGCTGGCCGTTCCCCTCGAGCAGTATGGAGGGGATCAGTACCTGCTTCTGTCCTCGCTGGACGAGAGCCTGGTCGTAAACGGGAAGCAGTTCAACCTGGGCATTCACTGCTACGGTGACATCTATGAACCCAGGGGGCACAAGTACATCGTGGATTTCGGGGCTGACCCTGTCCCCCAAATCGTCTACAAAGTGGGAGGCATCATCTTCGTGAAGACGATTCTCATCTCACCCGACACCGACCAGGTGATGATCCGTTTCACCCTTCAGAGCGCCCCCTCCAAGGTGCAACTCAACCTGAAACCTTTCCTCGCATTCCGCAAAGTCCATGACCTCACTGCCGAGAACGCCGAGGCCGACACCGAGGGCAAGGAGATACGCTGCGGCATGTCCTACTGCCTGTACAAGGGCTTCCCTGAACTTAACCTCCAGCTTTCCTCCCAGAAGGCCGCCTTCAAGAGCGAACCCTACTGGTACAAGGGCATCACTTACTCCGACGAGGCCCGTCGCGGTTTCGCATGCAAGGAGGACCTCTTCGTCCCGGGTGCGTTCACCGTGGAGATGAACCCCGGGGACACCGTGGTGTTCTCAGCCTCCACCAAGGAGGTCGCACCCCGTACCCTCAAGCAGAAGTTCGAGTCCTGCCTCGGCGCCACTCCCGAGATTTCTTCCTACCACGACCAGCTGGTGCACTGCGCCAACCTCCTGAAGAGGGATTTCTCGGGCAAGAAGATGATTACGGCAGGCTTCTCATGGCTGTACACGGGACTTCTCCGCGAGACCCTCTATGCCCTTCCCGGCCTCACCCTCTACGCTGACGGGAATACAAAGGAGTTCGAGGAGATCCTTGACAATCTCATCGCCGCGGAGCAGGAACGTCTCTTCCGCCGTACCACCCAGATTGAGGCACCCCTCTGCCTGGCGGGCGTACTGCAGCAGTACATCGCCTTCGGGGCCGACCCCCGCAAGGTCTGGAAGAAATACGGTCCTACCGTGAAGGGTGTCATCGAGAGCTACTCTCCCGGGGTGCGCAAGGAAGTCTCCCTCACCCCCGACGGTCTCCTGTGGGCCCAGAAGGACCGCACTGCCCTCACCTGGATGAACGCCTACGTGAACGGGTTCCCCGTCACTGAGAGGGCCGGATACCAGGTCGAGACCAACGCCCTGTGGTACAACAGCCTGTGCTTCGCCACCGAGATGGAACGCAGGATGAGCCCCTCCAGTGAGTTCACCGCAAAATGGGAGCCCGTGAGGGATCTGTGCGCAAAGAACTACCAGGCCAAGTTCTGGAATCCGCAGAAAGGCTATCTCGCAGACTATGTCGACGGCTACGGCCAGAACATGCAGGTCCGCCCGAACATGATGTTCCCCCTGTGGATGGAATATTGCCCCGTTGATGACGAAGTCGCATCCTCCGTCATGCAGGTTGTGAACAGGGAACTTGTCACCCGCCGCGGAATCAGGACCCTGTCTCCCCGCGACAATGACTACAAGGGAGTCTATGAGGGATCGCAGACAGACCGTGACCTCGCTTACCATCAGGGCTGCACCCGTCCTTGGCTGCTGCTTCCCTATACCACCATCATGCTCCGCATGCAGGGACCTTCCTTCCTGGGAAGGATCAACTGGCTTTGCGAAGGCTTCTTCGAGCAGGATCTCGGAAAGCATGGAGTCGGTGCATTCAGTGAGCTGTACGACGGCGACCCGCCCCACGAGCCCCATGGCGCCATCTCATCCGCCCTTTCGACGGCTGCCCTGCTGGGTATCCAGTACCTCGTCGAGAAATATGACGAAGATGCATAGAAATGGAGTGAACTGCTAAGTGAAATCTTAATTTTCAGGAGAATACACAGTATGAGAGTTCTGATGTTCGGATGGGAGTTCCCTCCTCATATCGCAGGTGGACTTGGTACCGCCTGCTACGGAATTGTCAAAGGCTTGGCCTACAATGGTGTCGAGACCCTTTTCGTGATGCCTTCCGCATCCGGGGACGAGGACCAGAGCGCGGCCACTATCATAAATGCCAGTGATGTCCCCATCACCGTGGGCGCGACGGAGGAAGTCGAGGATTTCCTCGACAAAGTCCAGTTCGTCCACATCGGCACAAACATGGTCCCCTACTTCGATCCCCAGGAGTTCCATGAACTGGTTGAGGAGGAGAAGAAGAGGCAGGTAAAGGATTTCAGGGTCCAGTACGGCCAGAAATTCAAGTTCAGCGGCAAATACGGCTCCAACCTCATGGAGGAAGTCGCACGCTATGCCATGGTCGGAGGGACCATCGCCCTCCAGAGGAAGGATGAGTTCGACATCATCCACGCCCATGACTGGCTGTGCTACAACGCCGGCATCGCAGCGAAACAGATGACGGGCAAGCCCCTCGTGGTCCATGTCCATGCCACCTCTTTCGACAGGGGCAGCGTCGACAACATTGACACCAGGGTCTACGCCATCGAGAAGAAGGGAATGGAGGCGGCGGACAAGGTCATCACCGTGTCCGACCTTACCCGCAATATCGTGATAACCAAGTACGGGATCGACCCCTCGAAGGTCGTGACCGTCCATAACGCAGTCGACTTCTCCGGCAGGGACAATCTCCAGGTCGAGAGGGGAGTGAAGGACAAGGTCGTCACCTTCCTCGGCAGGATCACCTTCCAGAAAGGTCCCGAGTATTTCATAGAGGCTGCCGCCAAGGTCCTCAAGAGGACCGACCATGTGCGCTTCGTCATGGCGGGTAGCGGTGACATGATGAACCGCTGCATCCGTCACGTCGCACGCCTGGGCATTTCCGACAGGTTCCATTTCACGGGATTCCTCAGAGGTGCCGATGTCCAGAAGATGTTCGCCCTTTCGGATGTTTACGTGATGCCTTCGGTATCGGAGCCCTTCGGCATTTCCCCGCTCGAGGCCATGAGGACCAATGTCCCCTCGGTCATAAGCAAGCAGAGCGGCGCCGCCGAGATCCTCCGCTACGCCTTCAAGGTCGACTTCTGGGATGTCGATGCCATGGCAGACCAGATTTACGCCCTCATCCAGTACCCCGCCCTCTCGAAGTTCGCGGCCCGCTGCGGCTACGATGAGGTGAACGCCCTCAAGTGGAACGGGGCAACCGCCAAGATGAAGAGGGTCTACGAGAGTGCCCTCGGAATAGAATAACAGTACCTTCCTCTTTTCACTGCAACAAAAAAATACACACAATATCATGGCCAAAAAATCCCTATGTCTGTATTTCCAGGTACATCAGCCTACGAGGCTGCGCCTGTACAGATTCTTCGATATCGGCAAGGACTCCCATTATTATGACCAGTTCGCCAACAGGACCATCCTGCGCCGCGTAGCCCAGAAATGCTATCTCCCGATGAATGCCCTCCTGCTGGACCTCATCAAGCAGAATCCCGGTGAAGTGAAGGTTGCATTCTCCATTTCCGGAAGCGCCCTGGAGCAGTTCGACCGCTATGCCCCCGAGGTCATCGATTCCTTCAAGGCCCTGGCCGACACGGGCTGCGTCGAGTTCCTGTCGGAGACATACTATCACTCCCTTGCATCCCTGGTGAACCCCGCTGAGTTCCGTCAGCAGGTCCTCAAGCACCGCGACACCATCGAGAAGTATTTCGGAGTGGTGCCCACAGTGTTCCGCAACACCGAGCTCATCTACTCCAATGCCATCGGCGAGCAGGTCTATGACCTCGGATTCTCGACGATGCTCTCCGAGGGAGCCCGTCACATCATGGGTTGGAGGAGCCCTAACTTCATCTACAAGAGCGAGACCCAGCCGAAACTCAAGCTCCTGCTCCGCAATTACATCCTCTCCGACGATATCGCATTCCGTTTCAATGGCTCCGGCCTGACTGCGGAAGCATTCCTCGATTCCCTCAAGGCCTCTGTCCAGGACGGCGGTGACACAGTGAACCTGTTCATGGACTACGAGACTTTCGGTGAGCACCAGAGCGCCCAGACCGGCATCTTCGACTTCATGAAGGCCCTTCTCCCGCTGGTGGCAAGCGAAGGCACATTCGCCCTGAGGACCCCTTCTGAGGTTGCAAAGAAGCACAAGGCGGTCGCCGACCTCGATGTCCCCGAGGCAATCTCCTGGGCGGACGAGGAGCGCGACCTTACCGCATGGCTCGGAAACGAGCTCCAGAAGGACGCTTTCGACAAACTGTACGCCCAGTACGAGAAGCTCTCCATCCTCAACAACGGTGTCCTGTGGGAGGATTTCGGGCATCTTCAGGAGTCCGACCACTTCTACTACATGTGCACCAAGTTCTTCTCCGACGGGGAGGTCCACAAGTACTTCAACCCCTACGACACCCCCTACGAGGCTTTCATCAACTACATGAACGCTCTGAGCGATTTCATTATCAGGGTCGATGATATGCTCACTACATCGGATGCCCCCGCTCTTCCCTCGGACGAGGTCAACAAGCCCAAGCGTTCCGCTCCCAAGAAGAGCAAGACAGATGTGATCGCCCCCGGCAGGAAGGCCGACGGGACAAAGAAAAAGAAGTAGACTCCCCCCCACAGGGAACAGTCTCTTCAAAGATATCATACCCCGGAAGGGAGGGAAGGCGCCAGCAAGGGACAAGAGCTTCCCCCCCCCCTACCGGAGTCAATTAGACAAAAATGGCTGACAATCTTATTATTAACCCCGATTACTTATTCGAGGTAAGTTGGGAGGTGTGCAATAAAGTCGGCGGCATCTATACCGTCATCGCCACGAAATCCCTCTATCTCCAGTCTCAGCTCAAGAGACACCACATTCTCATTGGTCCTGACGTATGGATGCATACGCGCAGCAATCCCGATTTCACGGAGGATACCCATCTGTTCCGCCAGTGGAAAGCCCAGGCGGGAGCCGAGGGCCTTCGCCTGAGGGTTGGACATTGGAACGTCCCCGGAAACCCCATTGCGATCCTTGTGGATTACAAGCAGCTCATCAATGACCAGGACAGCATACTTACCGAACTTTGGAAGAACTTCGGAGTGGATTCCATAACAGGAAACTGGGACTACAAGGAGTCCGCCCTCTTCGGCTATGCAGCAGGCAAGGTAATCGAGAGTTTCTACCGTTTCAACCTGGGTATCTCAGACAAAGTCGTGGCCCAGTTCCATGAGTGGCAGACAGGTGCCGGACTGCTGTACCTCAAGAAGACCGGCATTCCCGTGGCCACTGCCTTCACGACCCATGCGACTGTCGTGGGGCGCTGCCTAGCCGGGAACAATCTTCCCCTCTACAATGCAATGTCCTCCTATGACGGGGACGAGTCCGCAAGGCGCTTCGGGGTGATGGCACGCCACTCCCTCGAGAGCAAATCCGCCCAGAATGCGGACGTATTCACCACCGTCAGCTCCATTACCGCAAAGGAGTGCGCCCAGTTCCTGTACAGACCCGTGGACATCGTGACGCCGAACGGTTTCGAGCCGTCTTTCACTCCCGCAACGGATGAGCAGTACTACGAGAAGAGGGCTGCAGCACGCCGTCGCCTGGTGGAGGTGGCCGCCGCGATGAGCGGAGAGGATGTCCCCACCGACGCCGTCATGATGGCCATAGGCGGAAGGTACGAGTACCGCAACAAGGGTATCGACGTCTTCCTGGACGCCCTGGCCAAGCTGGAGGCTGATTCCTCGAACCAGCGTTCCGTCCATGCCTTCATCATGATTCCTTCCGGACACAACGGTCCTGACAAGACCCTTGTCCAGAAACTTTCTTCCACCGGAGGGGAGCATTATTCCACCCAGGTGTCCCACTACCTGATGAACCCGGAGTATGACGCCGTGACCGGTCGCCTGCGTGAGCTCGGACTTGTGAACCGCATCGGTTCCAAGGTGAAAGTGTACTTCGTGCCTTCATACCTGAACGGGGATGACGGAGTGTTCAACACGAAGTACTATGACCTGCTGGTCGGAATGGACCTGGCGGTGTTCCCCTCATACTACGAGCCCTGGGGCTACACCCCCCTGGAGGCCCTCGCATTCAGGGTCCCCACCCTCACCACTTCCCTTTCCGGTTTCGGGATGTGGGTCGAAGACTACTACAAGGGAGCGGAGCATCCCGGAATCACCGTCCTGCCCAGGGATGACAACAACTACGACGAGGTCGTGGAAGGAGTATACCGAAGGATAGTCGAAATCTGTTCGCTGGATTCCAAGGGCCGCGCCCGTTACATGGAGAATGCCAAGGAAGTGGCCTCCATCGCACTTTGGTCCAATCAAATCATATATTACAAGAAGGCATATTCCGTCGCACTTGGGAAAGCGGACGCTCGCAAAGAGGAATATGCCGCACAAAACGAAGACAAACAGATGAATTACTCAAAGATCGAAATCAACACCCCCAACTGGAAGAGCGTCATGGTTACCCGCCACCTTCCCGAGGCCCTCAGCGGCCTGGAGACCCTCTCCAAGAACATGTGGGTGTGCTGGAACGATTCCGCAAAGGCCCTGTTCAAGGCCATCGACTCAGATATCTGGCATTCTTGCGGCCACAACCCCATGGCCCTGCTCGATACCGTGAGCATCAAGAGGTTCAACCAACTTGCAAAAGACAAGGCATTCCTCTCCCAGATGAGGAGCGTCATGGACGAGTTCGAGACCTACATGGCAGCCAAGGAACAGCGCACCGATCCGTCCATCGCGTATTTCTGTATGGAATACGGACTTGATACATCCCTGAAGATCTACTCCGGAGGCCTCGGCATCCTTGCCGGTGACTACCTCAAGGAGACTTCCGATATGAACGTGAACCTGGTGGCGGTGGGACTGCTGTACAGGTACGGTTACTTTACCCAGATCCTCTCCTCGCAGGGCAACCAGGTCGCCCGCTATGACGCGCAGGACTTCCTGAAGATCCCCGCCGAACCTGTGATTGACGAGAAGGGCGAGTGGGTTACCGCTTCGGTGGCCTTCCCCGGAAGGAACGTAACTGCCCGTATCTGGAGGGTCGCAGTCGGAAGGACCGACCTGTACCTGCTGGATACCGACTATGAGGCCAACATCCCGGAGGACCGCGAGATCACCCATGAACTGTATGGCGGAAACTGGGAGAACCGCTTCAAGCAGGAGTTCCTGCTTGGAATCGGTGGCATCAGGGCACTGCGTGCACTCGGCATCGATGCCCAGGTATACCACTGCAACGAGGGCCATGCCGCTTTCATAGGCCTGGAGAGGGCCAGGGAGTATGTCGAGAAATATGACCTCTCCTTCAGCGAGGCAGCCGAGGTTGTCAGGGCATCTTCCCTCTTCACCACCCATACCCCCGTTCCTGCAGGGCACGACTTCTTCGAGGAGTCCCTGCTCCGCAAGTACGTAGGCCACTATCCCAAGCGTCTGAAGATTGACTGGGATACCTTCATGGCTTTGGGGCGCAAGAACGGCGCAGCCCCCGGAGAGAAGTTCTCCATGAGCTTCCTCGCAGCCAATTTGTCCCAGAATGTCAACGGAGTGTCCATGCTCCACGGCAAAGTGAGCCAGGACATCTTCGCTCCGCTGTACCCCGGCTACCTGCCCGAGGAACTGTATGTGAGCTATGTCACCAACGGAGTCCACTATCCTACCTGGACCGCCAAGGAGTGGAAGAAGGTCCACAGCGAAGTGTTCGGACCCGAGTTCCAGACCCATCACTATGACAAGAGCTGCTTCGAGGGCATCTACAAGGTTAGCGACGAGGTCATATGGAACATCCGCAAGCTCCTGAAGAAGACTCTCATACAGGTGATCAATGAGCGTCTGTCCGATCCTACGGTCTCCGCACATTACTCACCTGCACAGGTGATGACAATCAAGGAGACCCTCAGGGACGATGTGCTCACGATCGGATTCGCAAGGCGTTTCGCGACATACAAGAGGGCAACGCTTCTTTTCAGCGACCTTGACCGTCTCGATTCCATAGTGAACGACCCCAAGAAGCCCGTGCAGTTCATATTCGCAGGCAAGGCACATCCCGCCGATACCCTCGGCCAGGAATTCATCCGCAGGGTCGTGGACGTGTCCAAGGATCCCCGCTTCATCGGCAAGATCGTCTTCGTCCCCGGTTACGACATCACCCTCGCCAAGAGGCTCGTCCAGGGCGTGGATGTCTGGATGAACAACCCTACCCGTCCCCAGGAGGCCAGCGGTACTTCAGGGGAGAAGGCTGCCATGAACGGAGTGATGCATTTCTCCGTGCTTGACGGATGGTGGGTTGAAGGTTACAAGGAAGGTGCCGGCTGGGCTCTTCCCCAGGAGCGCACCTACGATGACCAGAACTACCAGAATGAACTGGATGCGGCTACGATCTACAACATTCTCGAGAATGAGATCACTCCCGTTTACTACGACATCGACTTCCGTACCGGTCGTTCCAAAGAGTGGATCGGCTACATCAAGAACACCATTGCCCAGGTGGCTTGCAACTTCACGACGAACCGCATGCTCACCGATTACTGCAACCAGTACTACTACCCCCAGGCCGCCCGTGCATCGAAGCTCATCGCCGATGACTTCAAGGTGGCCCGCGAGATATCCGCATGGAAGAAGCACGTGTACAGGGAGTGGAATGATATAGAGGTGATTTCCTACAATCAGCCCGATACATCCTACAACCTTTCCCCGAACAACTTCCTGCATGCGGAGGTCGTCCTGAGCCTCGGTGACCTCATGCCGGATGACATCGGTGTGGAGATGCTCCTTTGCACCACCGACCGTCGCGGAACCCCGCACATCCAGGAAAAGATTGAGTTCCAGAATACCAAGTTCGAGAACTCCGTCGCCACATATCAGGCATCCATCCTTCCCGAGCGCACCGGTATGTACCAGGTTGCCACGAGGATATACGCTAAGAACCCTATCCTCCCTCACCGTCAGGACATAGGGCTTGTGCGATGGCTGTAGTAACAACAGGTTTTTTCGACGGTGTCCATCTCGGGCACCGTCTTGTGATTGATAAGCTGGTTTCCCTCGCCCACGGGCGGGGGGAGCTGGCTGAGGTACTTACACTCTGGCCCCATCCCAGGGTTGTCCTCCAGAAGGATGCCAGGGACCTTCGCCTCCTTACCTCCCTCGAGGAGAAGAAGGACCTCCTGAGCTCCCTCGGAGTCGACAAGGTCCATGTCCTTCCTTTCACCAGGGAGTTCAGCCGCATGGACGCGGGGTCCTATGTCAGGGATATCCTGGCAGGGAAGATAAAGGCTTCGACAGTCCTTCTGGGCTATGACAACCGCATAGGGTCGGATTCCCTTTCCGGAGAGTCGGTAAGGGCGCTGTGTGAGGCGAAGGGCCTGGAGTGCATACTCCTTCCTTCTGTCTCGGAAGGGGAGAAGGCGATTTCATCGACCAGGATAAGGGAGACTCTCTCGCAAGGGGACATAGCCGGGGCTGCGGCAATGCTCGGCTATGACTATTCCCTGGACGGGGTTGTCGTGGGAGGAGACAAGAGAGGGAGGCAGATGGGGTTCCCGACAGCGAACCTCCTTCGCCGGGAACCGCTGAAGCTCGTCCCCGGGAACGGGGTGTACCTGGTCAGGGTCGGACTGGGGGACAGGAAATTCTATGGCATGTGCAACGTGGGGGTGCGTCCCACCGTGGGAGGGAGGACCCGCACAATCGAGACCAACATATTCGATTTCGATGAGGATATCTATGGCATGGATATGAGGGTGACGTTCCTTCGGAGGATAAGGGAGGAAAGGTGTTTCGGCTCCGTAGGGGAACTCTCTTCGCAGCTGTGTCGTGACAGGATTATTTGCATGGAAGAGATAGAATCACTATCTTGCAGGGTGTAATCGCTTATCTTCCGAAGTTCATGGACCACTCAGATATCATACTCCTCGTTTCCATTGCCATCACGGTGATTGTCGGGGTCATTAACAAGCATAAGAAGAGATCTCAGAAAACCACCGTAGCTCCTCCTTCCCGCCGTCGTCTTACAATCGGGGAGGAAGACTTCCAGGGGTCCGCTCCTTCTGCCGCTCCATCACCTTCCTCTTCCTCCTCCTATCCCTCTTCCCCCAGTGCCCAGAGGCGAACTTACACCTTTGAGGAATTGTTTGGGGATATAATCGATGAGGATGATGCCGCTCCCGTCTTTGACGGTGATTCGCAGATGGAGGAACTTCCCGACGAGGGCATATGCACGGTGGAACATGAACCCAAGGAGGCAAGAAGTTCATCTGTTGCATATCGCCAGAAAGAGAGTGGCAAGGCCGCCACGGCTGCCGCGGCCTCACAGGGAGGGGATTCTGATGGGAAAATAATTTCCTCCAAACGTGACCTTATCATCTACTCGGCTAATGGAACCAAAATTCGAGCAGTGAGCGACTCCTCCCGCCGGATGATGAAAAAACTTCCCCAGGAGGGTACAAAACGATAAAAAATCGTATATTTGCAACTGAAAACGGTGACATCTAGGGTTCTGCCATATGGCGGGACTCCTTTTTAATTGTCCCGTTTCGGGACCATACCATATTATCATCAGATTGGAACCAGGACGCATCCACCCCTGAGAGGGGAACGTTAATAAAGAAAAAATCAATACACAACAATGGCACAAGTATACTACATGTCACAGGAAGGTCTCGATGCCCTCAAGAAGGAACTCGAGGAAAAGATAGCCCAGAGACCTATAATAGCCGCGGCAATCGCCGAGGCCAGGGAGAAGGGAGACCTCTCCGAGAATGCGGAATATGATGCGGCCCGTGACGCACAGGGCCTGCTGGAACTGAGGATATCCACCCTCAGGGAGAAAATCGCCGGGGCGAAGGTAGTCGACTCAAGCAAGCTCTCCACCGACAAGGTCTCCATCCTCACCACCGTCAAGTTCCGCAACGTCGCCAACAAGTTCGAGATGAAGTACACGATCGTGGGTGACAGCGAGGCTGACTTCTCCAAGGGGAAGCTTTCCGTCAACACCCCCATCGCCAAGGCGCTTCTCGGGCACAAGGTCGGTGAAATTGTCGAAGCCAAGGTCCCCCAGGGAATCATGAAGCTTGAGATCCTGGAAATCTCCATTTAATCCCGGAACTGCAATGGCAACGATTTTTACACGCATAGCCGGCGGAGAGATTCCTTCCTACAAGGTAGCGGAGAGCGAGGACTTCTACGCATTCCTGGACATCAATCCCCTTGCCCTGGGACACACCCTGGTGATTCCCAGGAATGTTGAGGACGATTATATTTTCCATCTGGACGAGGCCACTTATGAGGGCCTGTGGGCCTTCGCAAGGAAAGTGGCGACAGCCATACGTGCAGCAGTCCCCTGCAAGAGAGTCGGCGTGGCCGTTCTCGGCATGGAAGTTCCCCATACCCACATTCACCTCGTCCCCCTCAACACCGAAGGTGACATGGACTTCCGCAACAAGAAGTCCTTCAGCCCGGAGCAGATGGCAAAAGTGGCAAACGATATCCTGAGCGAGTATGAAAAGATCAAATAATTTTCTTGTGGGTATACTTAAGGGAGCTGCTCTTGTCGCAGCTGTCCTTTCCGTCGCGGCATCCTGCAGCAAGGGTGCTAAGATAAATGCCACCGTTGAGGGCGCTCCCGACTCGGAGCTCGTTCTGAAGGCCCTCTCCTCCAACAAGTACACGGTCATTGACACTGTCAAGACCGATGCTGCCGGACATTTTGCCTGCACCGTTCCCCTGAAGGAGGGACAGCCCGAGTTCGTGTACCTTTTCAGCGGTGAAGACAGAATCGCTTCCATGATCCTCCAGAAAGGCGAGAAGGTGAAACTTACCACCGACCTTCACGGCAACTGTTCCGTGGAAGGCTCTCCCGAGAGCGCCAAGCTCATCGAGGTCGAGCAGGACGAGGCCCGCTTCGCCAACGAACTCGCTTCGTACAATGCCCGTCTCGGGGATCTCGACCCTCTTTCGGAGGCGGCACTCCAGGTACGTCGTGACTTGACGAAGTCCTACATCTCCTACTATCGGTCCAGGGTGAAGTACGTGATGGAGAACTCTCATTCCCTCAGTGTAATCCCCGTCCTGTACCAGGTCGTAGGTGACGGTCTGCCCGTATTCGGACAGCCTACCGATGCCATGCACTTCCGCTCCTGCTGCGACTCCCTGATGACTGTCTATCCCCAGTCCCAGTATGTGAAGGCACTTGACGAGGAGGCCCGTCGCCGCAAGAACATCCTCGACATAAACGCGCAGATTTCCTCAGCCCAGGAGTTCGGGTATCCCGACCTGGAACTGCCCGACATCAAGGGTGAGAAAGTGCGCCTGAGCACCGTCCCCGGTAAACTTAAGATGGTCTATTTCTGGAACTCCGAGGAGACCACCCAGAAAATCTTCAACTTCGAGACCGTAAAGCCCCTCTACGAGCAGTACAAGGCTTCCGGGTTCGAGGTATATGCAGTGTCCCTCGATACGGACAAGACCCGCTGGGCCACCACCGTGCGTCAGCAGGGCCTTCAGTGGATCAACGTCTGTGACGGACTGGGTGGGGGATCCCCCTCCGTGGTATCCTACAATGTCCGCACAATCCCCACCGTCTTCTTCATAAAGGACGAGGAGATCATTCCGTCGGACAACGTAAAGGATGCAGCTACGCTTCGCTCTTTCGTGGTCTCGAACCTGAGGTAGAGAACCTGCAAGTCCTGAGGACAGGAAAAAAAGTCGGGGCCTTTTCCTGGAAGTGGGAAGGCTCCGATAATTGTTTATGGACGGGGATGTGGGGGAGAGGCGCTAGAAGAGCTTTTTCTTGCTGACCGTTGTCTTGAATTCCTTCAGGTAGAACGGCTCGAAGTAGGCCATGTCCTCGAACCTTCCTTCGGAGAAAGCCTTGAGGGAAGGTTCCGTCATTCCCTTCGCACTGGGGTAGCACTCCCTGAAATGTGCCCTGTCGCTGAGGAGGGTGTCCTTGCACTTGAGGGCACCGTCCCCGATGAACAGGACGTCTCCCTCGGAGAGCAGGTCTGAGAAACTCCCCTCTGTCACGACCTTCGCCTCTATCTCCGTTATCATCTTCCCCTCAGGCGTGAATACACAGGTGAACACTTCCATCCTGCGGGCATCTATCATGGGCACGATGTAACGGTGAGAGGCCCTTTCCTCCTGGGAGGTCTCCCCGAAAAGGACCTCGGGGGAACTGACGGACAGAAGCGGCACCCCGCCGCCGAAGCACAGGCCCTTGGCCGTGGAGGAACCTACCCTGAGCCCTGTATAGGAACCGGGTCCACGGCTGACGGATACGGCATCCATGTCCCGGATCCTGAGGCCCGTTTCCATGAGCATCTCATGGACGAACTGGGCAGTCAGGGCGGAATGTTCCCTATGGGGGTTCTCACGGTATGAAAGAACCCTCGGCCCGTCGCAGATGGCGGTGGAGCAGAGGGCAGTGGATGTCTCTATAAGAAGGATTCTTGCCATTTACGACAACATTGAAGTTATGGCGTCGGTTGCAGCCTGCACGCTTGCGGTATCGACATCCGTCGGAGTCCCTGCCGGGAAGAGCCACTCCTTCAGATAGGGGAAGATGGTGTAAGTGGCATCCTTGAGGGCGGGATACAGGAGGGAGCCGTTTATCTTTTCCTCCGATATGAAATGGAAGTTGGTGTTCAGGGAATTGAACACTACGATAAGAAGCCCGATGACAACGAGGCCTTTGATGAGGGAAAGGACCACACCCAGCAGTTTGTCCATCCACCCCAGCATTACCAGCTTCAAGAGCTTTTCCAGCAGCTTGCCCACAAGGTACAGCACCAGGACCACCACAATCAGTATCACTATGAAGGATATCACCTTCAGGACCTGGTCGGACAGTTGGAGACGGGGCCTCATCCAGTCCACCACGAGGGAGGAGAACTTGAAGGCCATCCAGATGCCTAGGACAATGGATATGAGGGCGGTGAGCTGGGAAATGAAACCTTTGCGGATTCCTTGGACAAGGAAGGGAAGCAGGATTACAAGGATGATAATGTCTAGTGTGTTCATCACAAATGGGTCAGGCGAATTAGGTTTGGCAAACTTAGCCAAAAATGAGGAGATTTCCTAAAAAAGATGACCTCGAACCTTTATCTTTCCATCCTGAGGGGCGTGCCCGACTGTGTTGACCAAGGTGGAAATAATTATTTTGCCCGGTACTACCTATGACAAAAAACCATAACCCGAAACACTGTTGCAGGGGGCTGCAAGGCATATTTTATGATAAGGCCGGGAAGGGAAGGCAAAGAGAGGGGGATAATCCCGTTTTTCAAAAGTCATAGAATAATTGTATATTTGCCATTCTAAATCAGTAAGAACCCACTAAGGAAGAATAATTCTTCTAGATTGAATATGTCATCATTCAGAGAATACAAGAGACTTGACCTTGTGACCCTCTCAGCGGAGGTCCTTGACAAGTGGAAGAGCATAGATGCTTTCGGCAAGAGCCTTACCCTCAGGGAAGGATGCCAGGATTTCGTGTTTTTCGAGGGCCCGCCCTCCGCTAACGGCATGCCCGGAATCCATCATGTCATGGCTCGCTCCATCAAGGACGCGATTTGCCGCTACAAGACCCAGTCCGGCTACAGGGTACTTCGCAAGGCCGGGTGGGACACCCATGGACTTCCCGTGGAGATAGCGGTCGAGAAGAAGCTCGGCATCCACAAAGAGGACATCGGGACCAAGATATCCGTTGAGCAGTATAATTCCACGTGCCGCACCGAGGTCATGAAATACACCCACGAGTGGGAGACCCTTACCGAGAGGATCGGCTACTGGGTGGACATGAAGGACCCGTACATCACTTACGACAACCGCTACATAGAGACCCTGTGGTTCCTTCTGAGGAAGATCTACGACAAGGGGCTCCTCTACAAGGGATACACCATCCAGCCCTATTCCCCCTCGGACGGGACAGGCCTTTCCTCCCATGAACTCAACCAGCCCGGCTGCTACAAGGATGTCACCGACACTACGGCCACCGTGCAGTTCGAGGTCGTGAAGGACGAGAAGAGCCAGCCGCTTTTCGGCTGTGAGACCCTGCCGGTGTATTTCCTGGCATGGACAACCACACCCTGGACCCTTCCTTCCAACACCGCACTTTGTGTCGGACCCAACGTAACTTATGTAAGGGTACGTTCCTTCAATCCCTACACGGGAGACGAGGCCGTGTACGTGCTTGCAAAGGACTTGCTGCCGTCATACTTCAATCCCAAGGCAAAGGACCTCCCGCCCGTTGAGTACAAGAAGGGTGACAAGCTCATTCCCTACACCGTGCTTGACGGAGAGTTCAAGGGGGCGGAGCTTCTTGGCATCCGCTACAAGCAGCTCATCCCCTGGTTCACTCCCCAGGAGAATGCCGACAGGGCTTTCAGGGTGATCCTCGGTGATTACGTCACAACGGAGGAGGGAACCGGCGTGGTCCATATCGCTCCCACTTTCGGAGCCGACGATAAGAAGGTTGCCGCAAACTATGGCATACCTCCCATCATGATAAAGGACAAGGACGGTTTCAACCAGGCCCAGGTGGACCGCCAGGGACGGTTCTTCCGCATGGAGGACATGGACTCCACTTACAAGGACAAGTGCGTTGCCCCCTCATACGGCGAGTTCGCGGGAAGGTTCGTGAAGAATGCCTTTGACGATTCCCTGCCTGCGGATGCACCTACTCTTGATGTCGACCTCTGCCTCATGATGAAAGCCGATGGCAGGGCATTCAAGATCCAGAAGCATGTCCACTCCTATCCCCATTCCTGGAGAACGGACAAGCCGGTCCTTTACTATCCGCTCGATTCCTGGTTCATCAGGGCCACCGCAGTGAAGGATGAAATGGTAGCCCTGAACAAGACCATCACCTGGAAACCTGAGTCCACGGGAACCGGAAGGTTCGGGCAGTGGCTCGAGAATATCCAGGACTGGAACCTCTCCCGCAGCCGCTTCTGGGGAACTCCGCTTCCCATCTGGAGCACCGAGGACGGGAAGGAGAGAGTCTGCATCGGTTCCGTGGCTGAACTTTTCGAGGCCATCGACGCTTCCGTGAAGGCTGGCTTCATGAAGACAAATCCTCTTCGTGACAAGGGCTTCGACTCTTGTGATATGAGCAAGGAGAACTATGACAAAATAGACCTTCATCGTCCCTATGTCGATGAAATCTTCCTGGTTTCCCCTACGGGAAAGAAGATGACCAGGGAGAGCGACCTCATCGATGTCTGGTTCGATTCAGGTGCCATGCCTTACGCCCAGGCGGGCCTGCGTTCCCTCGGAGACAAGTATTTCGGGCAGACGGCTGATTTCATAGCGGAGGGAGTGGACCAGACGCGTGGATGGTTCTACACCCTTCATGCAATCCATACGATGGTCAGCGGCACTCCCGCTTTCAGGAGGGTCATCTCCAACGGCCTCGTGCTCGATGCCGAGGGCAACAAGATGAGTAAGCGTCTGGGCAATGCGGTGGACCCGTTCCAGGCCATGGACACCTACGGACCTGACGCCCTTCGCTGGTACATGCTCACCAATGCACAGCCTTGGGACAACCTGAAATTCGACCCTCAGGGCGTTGATGAGGTGCGCCGCAAGTTCTTCGGTACACTGTACAACACTTATTCCTTCTTCGCCCTTTACGCCAACATTGACTCTTTCGACCCCTCGTCCCCGAAGGTCCCCTATGCACAGAGGCCCGACTTTGACAAGTGGATCATTTCCCTGATGAATACCCTCATCCTGAAGGTGAGGGCTGCCTACGAGGACTATGACATCACTACGGCAGGCCGCCTCATCCAGAAGTTCGTCTGCGACGACCTCTCCAACTGGTATGTCCGTCTCGGCAGGAAACGCTTCTGGGCAGGGGAGATGACCACCGACAAGCTCTCCGCCTACCAGACCCTCTACGAGACCCTCGTTACGGTAGCCAAGCTCTCCGCTCCCATCGCTCCCTTCTATATGGACCGTCTGTACACTGACCTGGTCCCGGGAGGAGAGTCGGTTCATTTCACGGATTTCCCGGAGGCTGACACCACGGTCCTCGATCCCGGCATGGAGGAGAGGATGGACCTGGCGCAGAAGGCTACCTCGATGGTCCTGGCCCTCCGCAAGAAAGCCGGCATCATTGTCCGCCAGCCCCTTTCCAAGATGATAATCCCAGTCATCTCGGATTCCGAGAAGAGCAAGCTTGAGAAGGTGTCCGACCTGATCCTGGGAGAGGTCAATGTGAAGGAGATGGTATTCGTCCATGATACGAAGGACTTCGTGACCCTTCTCATCAAGCCCAATTTCAAGACCCTGGGGAAAGTCTACGGAAAGAGGATGAAAGAGATTGCCTGTGCTTTCACCACCTTCAGCCAGGATCTCATTTCTGAACTTCGCTCAGCCCAGAGTGCAGGAGCGGACTATACACTGTCCATCGGTGAAGCCCCCGTTACCCTGCGTCCCGAGGATTACATGATATCCACCGAGGACGTTCCCGGACTCCTCGTCCAGTCCGACGGTACCCTCACCATCGTGCTCGATACCACCCTTACCCCGGAACTCATCCATGAGGGAACTGCACGCGAACTGGTGAAAAGAATCCAGGGGCTCCGCAAGGACAGCGGGTTCGAAGTGACCGACAGAATTTACACCACGATATTTGCCGACGGGGAGCAGGCCTCCGAAATAGAGGCATCCCTGTCCATGTTCAGGGACTATGTCTGCACCCAGACCCTGTCCCTGTCCCTTCAACTGTGTCCTCTCGCAGAGGCCACATCGGATGCTTTCGCTCCCGAATGGAACGGGGAAATTCGCATAAGCCTCAGGAAAGCATAAACCAACTGATCCATACTGAATCTAAAAACCATTTTAGCCGGGACCTCCACCGGGGTCCACTTAAAATTATGACAGAACAAGAGAAGAAGCAAACAGGAACGGCTCCTCTGGAGAAGAACCGCTACAGTGATGAGGAATTGGAGGAGTTCAGGGCAATCATCCTGGAGAAGCTAGATGAAGCACGCAAGGAGTACAATGCCCTCAGGAAAGTCGTCATGCACAGCGGCGGCTCCAACGACATCGACGATACCATTCCTTCTTTCAAGACCGTGGAGGATGACGGTGCCATGCAGCTCTCCAAGGAGGAGGCAAGCCAGCTGGCCCATCGTCAATACAAGTTCATCCAGAATCTCGAGGCAGCCCTCGTGAGGATAGAGAACAAGACCTACGGCATCTGCCGCGTCACCGGTAAACTCATCCCCAAGGAGAGGCTCCGTCTTGTTCCCCATGCCACCCTTACCGTGGAGGCCAAGGAGAAGTTGTCAAAAAACAAGTAGCATTGCAAATGAAGTCTTCACGAGGTAAGTGGCTCATTGTCCTCGGCGTGCTTCTCGTGGTCATTGACCAGGTCATAAAGTTCCTGGTCAAGACCAATATGGCACTAGGGGACCACTTCAATGTCCTGGGAGAGTGGTTCCAGATCTACTTCATCGAGAACGAAGGCATGGCCTTCGGCATGAAGTTCGGGGGGATGGCCGGAAAACTGGCCCTGTCCCTGTTCAGGATTGTGCTTTGTACCGTTCTCGTATGGTGGATTTCGAAACTCGTCCGTCGTGGCACACCCCGTGCCAAAGGGGAGGAAGCCACAAAGGAGAAGGTTCCGCAGGGTGTCCTCGTAGGACTTACACTCATTACCGCCGGAGCTTTTGGCAACATTATCGACTGCCTCTTTTACGGACTCATCTTTTCCGAGTCCCTCCCCGGGGTGGTGGCCACCCTCGGAGGCAGCTATGCCCCCTTCCTGTTCGGCAAGGTAGTGGACATGCTCTACTTCCCGCTTTTCACCTGGCCTGACTGGGTCCCTCTCCTCGGTGGGGACATATTCTTCAGCCCCATTTTCAATTTTGCGGACAGCTGCGTCACCGTAGGTGCCTTCTACCTCATTCTTTTCCAGTACAAGTTCTTCATGACCGAGGACAAGAATGAAGAAGGAAAAATCGAGGATGCAAAGTCCAAAAAGATAGATGGTAAGGGAAAGAAAAAAGGTGCATCTGCATCTCCCCTCAGGAAGTAATAGGCTATAGAATCAGTAGTTGACAGCCATCCACCCCCACTGGGTCAGGATGGCTGTTTTCCTGTGACAGTAAAGGAGTGAACGGAGATAAGCGTGTCAATTAGGTCAAAAAGGTGGCTGGAAAAGAGATAAGTCACATTTTTTTATTTTATTTGCACTGCTCCTTTGAGAGGTTCGCTTATCGTCACAAACATTTTTTAACAATTCTTACGCTATGGGTTTTGTACAATCTGTCGAGACGTGCTTGAAGAAGTATGTCGTTTTCGAGGGAAGGGCTTCCCGTTCCGAATTCTGGTGGTTTTGGCTTGCAACCTTTGCCGTTTCCTTTTTGATCCAGTTGTTGCACATTGACTGGCTCTCGTCAATTATAAGCCTGGCACTCCTCCTCCCATCCCTTGGTGTCGCTGTCCGCAGGATGCACGATGTGGGCAAGAGCGGATGGTTCGTTCTCATCCCCATCTACAACATCATTCTTGCAGCAACTCCTTCCCAGCCTACGGAAAACCAGTGGGGTCCCGTTCCTACTGAGTAGGTGGAATTACTTGGAAATCAAGGCCCGCAGGCGTAATCTTGGTCCTGCGGGCTTTTTAGGTCTTCTTTGGCATTAAACAAAACGCCTTCCCTCCGGCTTAGGAGGGAAAGCGCTTAAACTAAGGTTCGGAATCTACTAGAAGAAGATACCGAGGGAGAATTTGATACCCTGATAGTTGCCATTCTTGAAGGCAACCTTGGCCGCGTCGCTTATTGCGGATCCGTCGATCTTGTCGTTGTCACCGTAGAGGCCACCAAGGTTGGTGAACCACTGTGCTGAAATCTGGAGGAAATCAAGAGCCATGACGCCGATACCAAGTCCAAAACCGTACTCGAGCTTGTTCTTCTCGGTGTTTGCCCAATCCTTGATGGCTTTGTCGCCGCTTATCAAGCCCTTGATATCGGTACCCATGGCCTCAACGTTGGTGATACCGTAGCCGATGAAAGGCTCTGCGAAACCATATGCCTTGACAACACCAAGATTAAGGGGAACGACCTGGAGGCCGATACCGAGCTCGAGGAAGCCGGTCTGGGTCTGAAGGGTGCCGGTCACTGCGGAGAGGCCGCCTTCGAGAGCACCACCTTTCATCTGATAGGTAAGGGAGGGCTGGATGGCGATGAGACCCATGTCAGCACGGTAAGCGATACCTGCATGATACAGGCTTGTGCTCTTGGCATAACCAGACAAATCCTTGTCGACAGAAGTCTTAGAGGAAGTGAAACCGCCGATGATACCGAACTGGGCATTGGCGTCCACGGTCACGAGCAGTGCAAGTACAACTGCGATGCTTGTTAGAATTTTTTTCATGATAAAAGGTTAATGAATGATAATTCTTAATTATGATTTGTGTCTGTTATTTCCTTCTAGTGGCAAATTTAAAAACAAAAAGTGATAAACCATACATGAAAAGTGCAAATAAGTGACGAAGTATGGGACTTTTGTGACGAATTGTTGGATATGCACCACTTTAGGACAAAAATCAATTACTTAAAAATTATTTTGTGGATTAGGGTTAATTTCGTACTTTTGCACTCCTTTTTGGAGAGGCCCTCCATAAGGACCCATTAAATATCAGGAAGGTTGGCCGAGTGGTCGATGGCGGCAGTCTTGAAAACTGTTGAACGGCAACGTTCCGGGGGTTCGAATCCCTCCGCGTTCCCTCACTCACCGCTTTAAAAATAGCGGCCAGTCTCCAAGGAAACGGAAAAATTGGGAAAGGAGACATATTAGGAGGTGTGGCCGAGTGGTCGATGGCGGCAGTCTTGAAAACTGTTGAACGGCAACGTTCCGGGGGTTCGAATCCCTCCGCCTCCGCCAAAATGCTAAAAATCAGGCTTTTACGGCCTGATTTTTCTTTTTGGATACAGGGTATCCACCCAAAGGAGACAAAGTTACCTCGATAATATCCCCGGAAGTTCAGGGGTTCGATTCACCAGCATATCAAGGGTTCGAATCACCATTACACCACAACCCGCGTGACGGAAATGGCCCGATGTCTACGAGATGACTACTAAAAACAGCCCCGGAATAGACATAATATAGACAGAGCAGAGTATGCAAATCGTAACCCCCATGTCTACTCCCCGTATCCCTGAATTTTTTCCGGATGTCTACAAAATGTCTACTCGGTTGTGTTACTTCGTCCATTCGAACCCTTGGAACTAACCGGGCAACCCCCTACCTTTGCATCAGCTTGCAACTCTTGTCATCCCGCCAAGAACAGGATGAATTAAAACCATATATAGAGATGAAAGCTACATTCAAGATCCTCTTCTTCGTACAGAAGACAAAGATTAAGGCAGACGGAACTGCCCCCATTCTGGCCCGCGTCACAGTCAATGGCGACATGGTCACCTTCTCCACCCAGAAATCCGTAAAACCAGAGAGGTGGGATTCAAAGGCCCAGCGCACCCCCGGCCGCAATCAGGAAGAGAAAGACATCAACACTGCCCTCGACAAGATCCAGACCTCGGCACAGAATGCCTACTATGACATTCTGGCCATAGGCATCGATGTAACCCCGGACAGAATCAAGATGCGGGCGATGGGAACTGAGGAGAAGGTTCCCCACTCCTTTATGGAGCTGTGCAAGATGTTCATAGATGATTACGAGGAACTCGTAAAGGCCCAAGGCTCCGGCAAGGAGACGCTCTTCCGCTACAATGTCGTCAAGAACCGGGTGGAAGAATTCATGATGGCCGAGTACAAGGTCACCGACATGCCGCTGGACGGAATCGACAAGCGCTTCCTCGATAAGTTCTATCTCTGGCTCCGCTCCGCACACAACAACGCCAACAACACTGCGGTGAAAGTCCTCCAGAAGATGGCCTCCATATACAAGATGGGAAGGGATAACGGTTGGATACACAAGAATCCCTTCGCGCAGATCAAAATGCATCTGGATCCGGTCGACCGCAGCTATCTCACCAAGGAGGAGATCGAGAAGGTTTACAACAAGCAGTTCACCTCCAAGCGCCTTGAGGCCGTCCGGGACATGTTCGTGTTCAGCTGCTACACCGGGCTGGCCTACATCGACCTCAAACAACTCACTCCGGAAGAGATTGTGGAGAAGCAGGACGGAAAGAAATGGATCGTTACCCACCGCCAGAAAACAAAGACGAATGTGAATGTGCCCCTTCTGGACATCCCCCTGATGCTCATCGATAAGTACGAGGGCAAAGCCAAGAACGGACTTGTGTTCCCGGTGCTCTCCAACCAGAAGATGAACGACTATATAAAGGAGATCATCGCCATCTGCGATATCGACAAGGACATCACCTTCCACAGTGCCCGTTATGCCGACTTTTTTATTATGCCGATATTTGGGGAACGAAACTTGATGTTCAGTATTTTAGCATCATAAAAAGTCGGCATAATATTTATCAATCC
>CAJOLJ010000027.1 GCA_905235445.1 uncultured Bacteroidales bacterium | reverse complement strand
CATGCCGTCGGTGTTCCTGCTGGCGCTGGTGATTGTGGGGGCGTTGTGTTCGGCCGTGGTGCTGTATCACTATCTCAAGACCGCCAGGATGAATCCGGCGGAGACATTGAAGAATGAATAATTTTTGAAGCAGTATTTTGGTCTTCTGTGTGTTTATTAAGAAAACGTAAACGATACTGAAGATTTTGAAGACAGTGATTTGCGCGGCGCTGTAGTGGCGGGGCTGTGCGAATGTGAGAAGATCGACGTGAACAAACTGGAAGGCAGCTGGTCAGAGCACTACGATCCTACGGTCTTTGCGATGGACGGCTCCGTGGAGTACACCTTTGACGGAAGCAACCACTATCAGATGCCTGTCTATGACGCACTTAGCGGCGAGTCTCACGACTACAGCGGCATCTATGCCATTGACTTGATCAATAAGGGAACCATCACCATCAACCCGCAGATGTCAGACTACAGCGGCGTCACTTATACGTTGGTCAAATTGACCTCCAAGGAGATGGTCTGGCAAAAGGAAGGAACGACGTATTCCGTGGGAACCTGGGGCTCAGACTATCGACACTTTGTTCGGGTCAAGTAGATTTCGAGCATATTGACTGAATAATAGAACTGCCGTCATCCTGTTGGGTTGGCGGCAGCAGTTATTTGCACGATTTTTGTGAAAATTTTGCTGGTTCAAAAAAGTTTGTAACTCTTGTCACATCTCATTGACCAGGTTGCCAAAGGAGGTATCGGGATCGTCGAAAGGCGGTCCTTGTTTTTTATTGGGCATGTCCCTCCTCCTCCGGGTCCGGCATCCGGGAAATGATGTCGCTGACCAGTTTATCAGGAGTGAAATCGCGCCCCACCCTTTCTTTCCACTCCTCGTACTCCTTCAAACGCTTCTTGGCATAATTGGGAGAATCACCATAGAAAGCGGGCAGGAGACGGACGTATCGGCGATGAACATACAGGGGCAAAGGCAAGAGTTAGCAAAAGTTTAGTTTTGAATGTCGGGGGAATGCCATACCCTCCCATGATTTTTTTCGTTTTCCCCGTGCAAGGATTCCCACTCCCCTGCATTATACTCACGGGACAATAAAAGATTGCCCCCCCTGTTCAACCCATAAAAGACACTGACATGAACATACTTATCCGAAATTGTCCAAGAGGGATTCTTCCTACCTTGGCACTTCCCGCCCTTGTGGGCATGGCACTTCTCGGGGCAGCCTGCACGAAGGCTGGAGGATTATACGACGAGGTCTCTGCCTCATACTTGGACAGAAGCAGCGGGGCCTCTTCACCGAACGGGCCCGGAGGGAACAACCAACAGGCCGAGGCCGGGGTCCTTACGGCTGCGGAGTGGAACGACCTTGCGAACTGGGACTTCTGGTGTGACCTCCTTGAGGGTGAGCACAAGGAGGAAATCGCCAGGTGGGGATTCAACACATCCAGGAGGATCGCAGTGAGGGTCACTGCCGAAGGCACCTCCACTCCCGCCGTTGGAGTGAGGGTCGACCTTCTGAGCGGAAGCAAGACTATCTGGAGAGCGAGGACGGATAACCGGGGGGAAGCGTCCCTTTGGCCATGCATCTTCCAGCAAGTTGGACAGGAGAACTCCGATGCTGACCCCTCCAACCTGAGGATCAGCATTGACGGGGTGACGCAAAGCTCCCCTCTGACCCTGTACGACCCCAAGGACCCCCAGACAGTCAACACTTTCACCCTCCCGGGGTGGGACCCCTCCAAAGTGGACAGGACCCTTGACCTGGCGTTTATCGTTGATGCGACAGGCTCCATGGGGGATGAAATCGAGTTCCTCAAAAAGGACCTTCTCTCCATTCTCGAGGAAGTGTCCCAGAGCCAGGGCGGACTGTCCATCAGGACCGGGACCGTATTCTACAGGGACGAGGGGGATGAGTACGTCACAAGGAGTTCGCCTTTCACCGAGGATTTCTCCAAGACCATCTCTTTCGTGAAAGGGCAGAACGCCACGGGAGGAGGCGACATCCCCGAGGCGGTGCACACAGCCCTCGCCGAAGCCCTGCGCCTTGACTGGGCCCCTTCCGCCTACTCTTCCCTCGCCTTCCTCATCCTCGATGCGCCCGCCCATGACGAAGGGAACATCTACGGGAGCCTTCACTCCTCCATCGAGAAGTTCGCCGAGCGCGGCATCAGGGTGATTCCCGTTTTCGCCAGCTCGGGGTCCAAGTCCTGTGAATTCATGAGCAGGCTTTTCGCCATAGCCACCGGAGGGACGTATGTCTTCCTCACCGATGACTCCGGGGTGGGAGGGGAACACATCACCCCCACCGTCGGACAGTACCAGGTCGAAAGACTCCGGGACATTCTCATAAGGCTCATTTCCCAGGCCATGGAATGACCCTTTCCTCCACCAGATAAAGATAGTTTGCCGGGCTCTTCCCCACCCCAGGGAAAGCCCGGTTTTTCTTTTGGCCCAGAGCCTCGTCCATGGGTGTGGCATCCACCCCCCGGCCCGGATCCCCCGATTTGTCATAAATATCCCACCCCTTCGGGATTCTTTTTTTTGCACAAAAAGCTAAAATGCCGATAATGTTTCATAAATTTGCATAATTATGGCCCCTAACGGGGACCATACGGACAAAAAGACTGCTCCTGAACCGGATTTGGAAGGCTTTTTGCATCCCTGCACACTGCGATCACAGCCAGGCACACACACAGCAATTACCGAAGACAAACAGATACAACAGAACTCTACACTTAATCATGATGTTCACACTTTTACAGGTTCCCGACACCCTGGGAAGCGCTGCGGAAGCACTCACCGGGGCACAACCCGTCCAGCAGGAGATGTCATTCTCTCTGATCAGCATGGCCGCCAAGGGAGGATGGCTAATGATCCTCCTCGCAGTCCTTTCCGTCATTGCCATTTACCTATTCGGCAAGAAGTGGTGGATGATCCACCAGGCAGGTAAAATCGACAAGAATTTCATGGACGACATCAGGGACTATGTCCACGAAGGCAAGCTCAAGAGCGCCATCACCCTCTGCCAGAAGTACGACTCCCCCGTGGCCCGCATCGTCGAGAAGGGTCTCGAGAGGATCGGACGTCCCCTTTCCGACATCCAGACTTCTGTGGAGAACACCGCGAACTCCGAAGTCGCAAGGCTTGAGAAAGGACTTCCCATCCTGGCTACGATAGCCGGAGGAGCCCCCATGATCGGATTCCTCGGGACCGTCATCGGAATGGTCGAGGCCTTCTTCAACATGTCCCAGGCAGGGAACAACATCGACATCACCCTCCTTTCCAGCGGTATTTACACCGCCATGATAACAACGGTCGGAGGCCTTATCGTCGGCATCATCGCCTATTTCGGGTACAACTACCTGGTGTCGAACATCGCCGACGTGACATTCAAGATGGAGAACACCACCCTCGAGTTCATGGACCTGCTCCACGAACCCGCCGAGAATGAAGTCCAATAAGGGATCCTTGCCATGGCTATCAAGAGAACGACAAGGGTGCTGAGCGATATGAGCATGTCATCTATGACGGACCTCGTATTCCTGCTTCTCATATTCTTCCTCATCACCTCCACACTCGTCAACCCCAATGCCCTGAAGCTCCTCCTTCCCAAGAGCACGGGACAGGTGAGCGCCAAGGCGACGGTGAGCGTGTCCATCAAGGACTGGCATCAGGACGACCTGTACACCTACCACATCAACGGCGATGAGACCCCCACCCCGTTCGCAGGGGTCGAGGACGCCATCATAGAACTCCTCCAGAGCGAGGAGGACCCCACATTCTCCATCTACGCTGACGAAAGCGTACCGGTAGGGGAAGTGGTGAAAGTAATGAACATAGCGAAGAGGAACCACTATAAGGTGATTCTCGCGACATCCCCCGAATAGGAGGGAAGAGAATAACGCCCACAAGCACATGGCAGAGTATCTTCAGGAAAGACAAAAGACACAGACCGCTTCGACCGTCATCGGGGCGCTCCTTGTCGTGGTATGCTATGCCATAGCCCTCCCGCTGGGATTCTTCACCGGTTTCAAGTACATCTGGCCCCCGCCCCAGGAGCAGAGCCTAGTGATAGACTTTACAGAGGTTCCCTCCCAGCCGGTACACCAGGAAAGGCAGGGCACCGAGCCCACCCAGCAGGAAGTGGACAGGGAGAAGCCGCTGGACCTCGTGCAGAGGTCCGAATCCCCAGTCGAGGGCAAGAAGCCCAATCTCACTGCCGAGAGCCAGATAGACGACAAGGGCGACGTGGAAGTGAAGGACGCACCCAAGCCCAAGGAAATCAACAAGAGGGCCCTGTTCCGCTCCGCCAACAACTCCGCCCGGAAGGACTCCCTATCGCAGCAGACTTCCGACACCCCTTCCGACAACATCAAGGAAGGCCACTCCACCGGCAACACCCAGGTCGGAAAGGATAACGGGAAGCCCTCCGCAAGGGTCAAGGGAAGGGAAGTCGTCGGCGTGCTGCCTACGCCCAACTACACTTACCAGGCCGAGGGAACGGTGGTCGTGAAAGTATGGGTGGACAACTACGGCAATGTCACCAAGGCCATAGCCGGTGAAGAAGGAACTACGATCACGGACGCCAAGCTTTGGAGCGCAGCCCGTGCCGCAGCCATGGGGGCACACTTCAATCAGACTGCCGATGCACCCGCACTCCAGGAAGGAACAATCACTTACGTATTCAAACTGCACTGACTTTGTCCGGTCCAAACACAGTCGACCGGTACAGGAACACATCACTGCCCTCCTTCAGACGGAGGGACGTACACACAGGAAAAGACATTTTTATTAATTTGCAACGCCTTACCCCATAACCAATCAGCGACAATCCAGGGGCAGGCAGAAGTACACAAGTCATTTATTAACAACTTTCCCCGTGAGGGGAAACAGCATCATGGACGAAAAAGACAAAAACAATGGCACCTACACCCAGGAAGGGCGTAGGCTCAGGCCCAGGAAGCCTCGCATAGGAGGCTCACAGCATGGCGGAAGCACATCTTCTTCTCATCATTCCGCATCCCCGCAGCGCTACTATTCATCTGACCAGGAAAGACCGTCCCAGGACTCCCAGGGATCTTCATCATACAATAGGCGTCCCTCATCATCCTACCAGCAAAAAGGCGGCGGTTCCTATGGACGTGGCGGCTCCCGCCCCTCTTCCGAGGAAGGCGGCTCCTACGGCAGGCGCCCCTACGGCAACGGCGAGGGCGGCAGCTCTTACGGCAGGCGCCCTTCCCATGGCGAAGGAGGCCCCCAGCGTCACTCATCCTATAGGGATAGGGACAACAGAGGGACAGAAGGCGGAGGCTACAGGAGAGGAGGCACCCAGCACCGCGCCTACAGCGGGGGTCCTTCACGTGACTCCGAGAATGAAGGGCAGCGTCGCCCCTACGGCGGTGGCGCCCGTAAGCAGGAAGGAGGCTCCCGTCGCACCGGCTACGGCCAGGGCAGGCGTCCTTCTGGCGCTCCCGGCCAGGGTGGTGGACGTTCCCAGGGTGGCAAGCCCTTCCGTCAGGGCGGCCCCAAAGGCCCCGGCAGGAAAGCGCATCCCAATCCGTTCGAGGGCAGCGAGGCAGGCATCAACAACATGCTTGAGCGCAACCCTCAGATTTCCGAGATGCAGACTTCCGATTTCGACAGCGCACCCGTCGGAATCCAGGAGGTCATCCGCCTCAACAAGTTCATCGCCAACTCCGGCGTCTGCTCCCGCAGGGAGGCTGACCAGCTCATCCAGGCAGGTGTCGTGACGGTGAACGGGGAAGTCGTCACCGAGCTCGGTACCAAAGTCAACATCCTCACTGACGAAGTCCGCTTCAACGGCGAACTCCTGAAGGGGGAGGAAAAAGTATACATTGTCCTCAACAAACCCCGCGGCTACGTCACCACCGCTTCCGACCCCAACGTCGACAAGACGGTCATGGACCTCATCAAGGGCTGCCCCTCCAGGGTATTCCCCGTGGGAAGGCTTGACAAGAACACCACCGGAGTTCTTCTTTTCACCAATGACGGGGAGATAGCCGAGAGACTCACCCACCCCTCATACAGCAAGAAGAAGATTTACCAGGTCGCCCTGTCCGAGCCCCTGAAAGAGGAGGACTACAACAAGATTCTCGAGGGCATCACCCTTTCTGACGGGGACATCAAGGCAGACGAACTGGAGTACATCGACGAGAAGGACCATTCCAAGCTCGGAATCGAGATCCACTCCGGCCGCAACCGCATCGTCAGGAGGATATTCGAGTCCCTGGGCTATGACGTGAAGGCTCTTGACAGGGTCTATTTCGCAGGTCTTACCAAGAAGGGCCTCAACCGCGGCGAGTGGCGTTACCTCTCAAAGGGTGAGGCCAACATCCTGAGGATGGGTTCCTACATGTAGGCCGACAGCTCATGCCCAATTCAGATAAGCAAAGCGCCAAGCAGCAACACAGGGCTGGATTTGTCAACATCATCGGGAATCCGAATGTGGGCAAATCCACCCTTGCAAATGCCCTTGTCGGGGAGAAACTCTCCATCGTGACCGCCAAGGCCCAGACCACCCGTCACCGCATCATGGGTATCATAAACACGGAGGACTATCAGATAGTCTTCTCCGATACCCCCGGCATCCTGCGTCCGAACTACCGTCTCCAGAAGAACATGATGAACTACGTGGACACGGCTATCGGGGATGCTGACATAATCCTGTACGTGACCGATACGGTGGAGAAGCCCGACAAGAACGAAGAGTATGTCCAGAAGCTCTCCCACCTGGAGTGCCCCGTCATAATTGCCATAAACAAGATTGACATCTCCGACCAGGCCAAGGTCCTTTCCCTCATGCAGTGGTGGGGCGAAAGGGTGCCGAATGCCAGGGTTTTCCCCGTGTCCGCACAGGAGAAATTCAACCTGGAGAACATAATGGACACCATCCTGGAGAACCTGCCCCTCTCCCCGCCATGGTTCGACAAGGATGCCTTCACCGACCGGAACCTCCGGTTCTTCGCTTCCGAAATCATCCGGGAGCACATCCTCCTGCAGTACAGCGACGAGGTCCCCTACTGCTGCGAAGTCGCCGTGGAGGCCTTCAAGGAGGGGGAGACACGCTATGACATCAGCGCTGTCATCTACGTAATGAGGGACTCCCAGAAGGGTATCCTCATCGGTAAGGGCGGGAGCGCCCTCAAGAGGCTGGGCACCGCAGCCCGCCTCGAAATGGAAGATTTCTTCCAGAAGAAAGTATTCCTGTCCCTGTTCGTCAAAGTGGACCCGGACTGGAGGGAGAGCCGAAGCGCACTGCGCCGCTACGGCTACGAAGACTGAAACCAGTAATCTACAACCACACATGGCTGATATCGAAGACGACGATTATATCGAGGGACCCCTTGACGAAAATGCTGAGTCCAGCGGGAAATTCGACAAACTCCTCGGAGAGGATTCCAAGAAATACAAGCTCTCCGGCATGTTCAAGGACTGGTTCCTTGACTATGCCTCGTACACTATCCTTGACAGGGCCGTCCCTCACATCGTGGACGGTCTCAAACCCGTGCAGAGAAGAGTCCTGCATGCCATGTTCAAGATGGACGACGGGTCCTATACCAAGGTGGCCAATATCGTCGGGCAGGCCATGCAGTACCACCCTCACGGTGACCAGTCCATACTGGGGGCCCTGGTGACCATCGGCCAGAAAGGCTATGCCATCGACTGCCAGGGAAACTGGGGTAACATACTCACCGGTGACAAGAACGCAGCCCCGAGGTACATCGAGGCCCGTCTTTCCAAGTTCGCCAAGGAAGTGATCTTCGATCCCAAGATAACCCCTTGGATGACATCCTATGACGGGCGCAACCAGGAGCCTACCGAGCTTCCCGTGCGCTTCCCGCTTCTGCTGGCCCAGGGAACCGAGGGCATCGCGGTGGGTATGGCATCCAAGATTCTTCCCCATAACTTCAACGAGCTCATCGACGCATCCATAGCCATCCTGAAGGGGGAACCGTATGAACTGTATCCGGACTTCCCTACCGGTGGCTTTGCGGACTGCTCCAAGTACAACAAGGGAGAGAGGGGCGGCTGCGTGAAAGTGAGGGCGAAAATCGAGAAAATCGACAAGAACACCATAGCCATCACGGAACTTCCCTACGGGAAGACTTCGCAGATGCTCATTGACTCCATCCTCAAGGTAAAGGACAAGGGCAACATCAAGTTCAAGAAGATAGACGACATGACGACCGCAAAGGTCGAGATTCTAATCCATCTTCCCAACGATGTGTCCCCGGACAAGACGATAGATGCCCTCTACGCCGTAACCGACTGCGAGACGAAAATCTATCCCAATGCCTGCGTCATAGTGGACGACAAGCCCCGCTTCATGTCGGTGAACGATATCCTGGAGTATGACACCAACCATACGAAGGAACTTCTTGGCCGTCAGCTGCAGATCCGACTCGACGAACTTGAGGCGGACTGGCACTACTCGTCCCTGGAGAAGATATTCTTCGAGGAGAGGGTCTACAAGATCCTCGAGCAGGACCAGAGGACCTGGGAGATGCAGCTGCAGGAAGTCCTTGACAAGATGCTCACCTACCAGCATCTACTGAGACGTCCCATCACGATGGATGATATCCAGAAACTTGTCGAGAAACCTGTAAGGAAGATTTCAAAGTTCGACGTGAAGGCCGTGGAGGACAAGATCCGCGGCATGGAAGCGGAGATGGCCAAGGTCCGGGACAATCTGGACAACCTGACCCGCTACACCATCGAGTGGTTCCGTTCACTTAAGAAAAAGTACGGCAAGGACTGGCCTCGCCTGACGACCCTCACATCCTTCGAGAACATCTCCGCGACCAAGGTGGTCAGCAACAACGCAAAGCTCGTGGCAAACCTCCAGACAGGGTTCGTGGGAATCGGCATGAAGAAAGCGGACGGCGGGGAGTACCTGTGCGACTGCTCCGACATGTCGGAGGTCATCGTCATCAGAAAGAATGGCACGTTCCTCGTAACCAAGGTCTCCGACAAGGCCTTCTTCGGGGAGAACCTGGAGTACGTGGGCGTATTCAACAGGGGCGACGAGAGGACCATCTACAACCTGATCTACAGAGACGGCAAGTCCTCCGTCTACTATGCCAAGAGGTTCGCCATCACAGGCATCACCCGTGACAAGGAATACGACCTCACTGCCGGGACGGAAGGTTCGACCCTGATGTACCTCTCCGTCAACCACAACGGTGAGGCGGAGACCGTGAGGGTACAGCTGCGTCCCCGCCAGAAAACCAAGAAGACTTCCCTCGAGTATGACTTCTCCACTCTCTCCATCAAGGGCCGCTCTGCGAGGGGGAACCTGGTAACCAAGTTCTCCGTCCAGAGAATCACGCTCAAGGCCAAGGGCACATCCACCATCTCCGGCAAGGACATCTGGTACGACACCGATGTCCAGAGGCTCAACGACGAGGGAAGAGGAGAGTACCTAGGGCAGTTCGAGGGGGACGACAAGGTCCTGGCCATCTTCAAGGGCGGAACCTACTATACGACCTCATACGACCTGAGCAACCGTTATCAGGGCGACGTGCGCTTCATAGGCAAGCTCGACCCCGACAAAGTCTACTCCGCCCTCTACTGGGACAATGCCCAGAAGGCATTCTACGTGAAGAGATTCTCTTTCGCACTGAGCGACAACACTGCGGTAAGTTTCATAAGCGAAGGCAAGGGTTCCTACCTCGTTGACCTAAGCGAGGACCTCCATCCAGTGATGCTCCTGACTTTCAAGGGCAAGAACGCCAACCGTCCCGATGAGACGGTCCGGGTTGACGAGTTCATAGCGAAGAAGGGAGTCACCGCCAAGGGCAAAAAATGCTCCCCCTACGAGGTCGGGACAGTTTCATTCACGACACCGCTCCATCTGCCGGAGGATGACATCCCCGCAGAGGAGGAAGAGGGGCAGGACAACGCACCCGAGGAAGTGGACATTCAGGGCGCTCCCCCTCAGAATGAATGTGAACTTCAGCACAGCAGTGATGCAACCGGGAGTTCCCCTTCCCCGGTAACGGAAAGTGCCGCTCCACCGGTCGCTGAACCCGGGGACAAGGGTGAGGAAAGTCCCGTGGAGAGGGCACCTAAGGAGACCAAGAAGAGTTCCTCTTCAAAGAAAAAAGGAAGCGCCCCCAAGGATGACAAGGGGACAGGGCACTCTGTCGGAGATGTTGTGGACCTAGGTCCCGAGGACATTCCCGATGACGAGGACGAGGAGCCGAACCTCTTCTCTGAATTCTTCAAATAGAGACCGGCCATGAAGGCGACAGTTATCTCCCTGTCGGGATTCATGGGATGCGGGAAGTCCACGGTGGGAGCCATCCTCAGGGATAAGTACGCCCTTCCCCTCGTGGACCTTGACACCCTCATCGAGACAAGCACAGGCAGCGCCATTCCCGAAATCTTCTCTTCCCTAGGGGAGGGAGGGTTCCGGGAAATTGAGTATAACTGTCTTAGGGACTTCCTTGAGGATGATGCCCACCCATCCCCCATCATCCTTTCCCTGGGGGGAGGCACCCTCACATATGCCCCGAGCAGGGCCTTAATCAATGAGTGCACCCTCAGGATTTACTTCAGGGCAAGCCTGGATACCCTCCTCTCCAACCTTCAGGGAAGGGAAAGCGGAAGACCGATGCTGGAAGGGGAAGGGACGCTCAGAGACAGGATTTCGTCTCTTCTTGAAAGAAGAATGGCCCTCTATGAGGGTGAAGGGGTTCACATCATCGACACGGACGGTCTTTCATTTGATGATATCGCCCTTAAAGTAATGGACATCATCACAGAGGCTGGTGAAGGGGGCATCCTTCCGAATAGAATCTATTGAAAAACTTTCTCTCGCCCGGGAAACCCGCCAAGATCTTGTCAGACATGGGGTTTTTCGTATTTTAAGTTCCATCCTGTAATTGGCATCAGGAAATTATTGTCACTTTTTTACACTTTAGATGCAAGGATTGGCTTGGGCGTGCATTACCTAGGTATGGCTATTATTGAATGTCTTATACTGCCAGCACAACAATTGGATTACTGCCATACAAACTATTCGCAAAATGTTGACGCACTCAAAAAAAACGCCCCCCCCAAGTTCGTAGAATGGGGAAAGTTTTGATCTTAGTATCGTTTATTTCTATTTTCGCCTCATGCGTCAAACCCTATGATCTGGACCTTAGCGGTGACAATACGGAGGCCGTATTGAATGTAGCCGCCACAGCACTGCTCCATGACGGTAAGATACGGTTGGATGTCTACCCCGGACAGTTCTCGTCCCACTTCAAGGATTTCCCCCAGTATCCTCTTGACAATCTGCAGCTCGAAGTTGAAGTTGACGGGGAAAAGATTGCCCAGGATGACATTTATTACGGACAGACACCTGAAGGAAGGATAATATCGGCGAATATCGCCGATGTGGGCGGGCAGAACCCCGACGTACAGATAAGACTTACAGACCTGAACGGCAATTTCTCCCCCGTGTCAGCCCAGGCCAGATTCCCCGGGAAAGCGGATTGGTCCTGCGAGATAACGCCCATTTATGACAGCCAAAAGCCCAATGTCATCACCGACTATCGGGCCGATATCCAAATCAAGGATGACCCATCCGAGAATAATTATTACATGCTGGCGGTGGAATACCTGTATTCGATAGCCATCAATGGAGTGACCAAGGTCGGTGGGTCTACCTACTGGCAGTATGGATTCAACATGGCGTTCAATTCCTTGGGGTTCGCCCATTTCAACTGCGCAGACGCGCTATTCCACGATTCATACATAAAGGCTTCCATCGGTGGCTTCACACCTGGGTTCAGCAACGTTTTCTCAGATAGGCTGTTCAGCGGCAAGGACGTCACTTTCCAAATTGCATTCCCTGCGATTGACCCGACCTCTTTCTATGGACCATATGCCTCTTCGGAATCGTTGCCCATCATTATCCACCTCATGAGCATCCCGCAGGAGCATTACAACTACATAAAGAAAATGCAGTACTATCTTTCCGATGACGTGAGCATTTTCGAGGAACCCAGCAGCCTGCCGACCAACATTGCCAACGGATATGGCTTCTTCACTGTAATGAACGACAACATTGTTTCCTACAATTTGCTATGATGTCTTTACAATTTCTTCCCCTCGTCATTTCAGTGTTGATGCTTCCCCAGACCGATACGACGGCCAGGCATGGAGGAGTGCTGAATGAATCCGTCATATCCACAACCGTGGAAAGTGTCCCGGGGCTCGTCAGGGTAGACCAGAATTTCCTCGGGACCGTTCCCGCCATGGCCGGGGAAAGGGACATCCTTCGTGCTGCCCAACTCGTTCCTGGAATCTCTTCCAGCCGGGAGGGTGACGTCGGCATAGTCCTTCGCGGAGGAGACTTCGACCAGACTTCCTACCTCATCGATTTCGCACAGGTATACAAGCCTTTCCACCTGCGTGGCTTCGTCTCGTCCTTCCATCCCGACATAATACAGTACTGCGGCATCTATAAGGGCGGCCTTCCCCCGGAGTACGGGGAGAGGTTGTCCGGCATCATGGATGTCGTGACCAAGGACGGGGACATGCTCTCCTATCATGGGGGACTGTCCGTGGGAATGTTGGCGGCAAGTGCGTATGCGGAAGGTCCTATTCTGAAGGACAAGCTGTCCTTCGTACTGGCCGCCAGGAAATCATACTTCAAGGAAGTGTATGTTCCGCTGTTGAGACGTGTTGCCCAGGAGAACAAGTATCTCGGACAATTTTCCGGCCTGGGATTCTATGACCTTAGCGGCAAACTGACCTACCGACTCTCCCAATCCGACTACATCAGGGTGACTCTCTATCACGGGAGAGACAATTCGGACCTCGGTTCGAGCCGCGAGAAGGGTCGTTCGTATATACCTTACAGCGGATTTTCAGAGATGTGGACAGATTATGACTTCCGTCTCAGGCAGAGCCTTTCGTGGGGCAATTCCGTACTCGGTGCCAGATGGACCCACACTTCCCCGAGTGGTTCCACGGTCCAGACATATGCCTACTATTCATTCTACGGTCACTTGCAGGACGGCACCTATGAGGAGAATAGCGTCAAGGAGGGATATCTGCCGGAGTCGAGCACTACCCTGACCACCATTTCCGAGAAGCAGCAGAAAACCACATCCTCACTGAGCAACACACTCGGAACTCTTTCTCTGGGGTCCGTCTTCACAATGTCCAAGGGCATCCACTCACTGACTTTAGGTGCATCTCTCTCTCGCCACTCAATCCTCATCAAGGAGGACAACTATGTCACCGGAAGCCTGAGGGAATTCTTCCCCGATGCAGGGGAGCGGACCCTGGACAGCCCCTTCCTATCCGACTTCTCCATGCCATTTGTCAGCGCCTCCGCTTCGGCACGGGACCTCATGACATTGGGCAAATATTTCAATTTGGACCTTGGGGCAAGGTTGCAACTCTACGGGGCCGGTGGCAGGACCTTCTTCGTTCCGGAACCCCGCGTCACGCTGAGCTACCTCCCTACCCCCGCCATGAAGTATTCCGTGGGTTACAGCAGGTCCTCCCAGGCCATCCACATGCTGCAGTCCGCAAATGTCATGACGCCATCCGACCTTATCGTCCCCGTGTCCGGGAAGTTCAGTCCCGAGATTGGAGACCAGCTCTTCGCAGAGGCCAACCTGACGCTACTGCCCGGGGAAGAGCCGCTTCGAGTGATTCTGGGAGGGTACTACAAGAGTATGAGAAACCTTCTCGAGTATAAGGAGTCGTCCGTCATTGACGATGCCTCGCTCTGGGAGGACAACGTAACCTCCGGCAGCGGAAGGGCTTATGGTGTGGAGGTGTCTGCACAGAAGTCGATCGGACCGTTCTCCATGACCTTGGGCTACACATGGAGCAAGTCCCTGAGGCGTTTCGAAGAAATCAATGACGGGAAGGAATTCTATGCCGCCCATGACAGGCGCAATGACCTGTCGGCCCTGTTCCAGTACAAATTGAACTCCCATTGGGACTTCTCCGCCCACTTCACCTGGAATACCGGTGATCGCTTCACGCTGGCGCATTACATAGGACTGGGGAATATTTCCTTCGTGCAGGATCCTGCGTGGCTGCCGGATGACAAACAGTACCTTCATGAAAAGTTTGCCAGGGTTGCCATTCCCGTTCAAGTCTACATGGAACGCAACAACTACCGTTTCAATGACTATCACAGGCTGGACGTATCAGCCAACTACCACTTCGGGACCGGGCGTCTACGTCATACCGTAAACATGTCCATCTACAACGTATACAATCATCACAATCCCTATACCGTGATGTGCGAAGTGGACGAGAGCGGCAAGGCCCGCCTCAGCACCGTTTGCATCTTCCCCTTCATGCCTTCGGTGAATTACACCCTGCGGTTCTGAGGGGAGGGAGCATCTGAACTGTGAGAAAGAGGGGACTGTCCGAGTTCAGGACAGTCCCCTCCAACTTTCTTGTCACCCCACATCGGCACGGACCTAAATGAGGTCATCGTGCTCCCTCATGTCTTTGAGACGAAGCTGTATCGTGGAATTCCCCCGATAGAAGTTCTCCACCACGCTGTAGCAGACATCCACAGGGTTTCCCGCCTTCACGTGGTCGAAGAAATCCGACATGTTGAACCCTATCGCCGAAATCTGCCTCAGCAGGTGGTCGGGTTCGGGTTCCTGTATGAGTTCAAGCTTCAGGTGCTGCCCGGCCGGTCCCACCTTGCGGCAGGAACCGTAGTCGTAGACGTTCTCCGTGAGGAATACCGGGGTATTGTTCCCCGGGCCGAAGGGCTGGAACTGCTTGAGGATTCTGCAGAACTTGGGAGTAATCTGGCTGAAATCAAGCTTTGAGTCAATCTCGATAACCGGGGTCGTCATGTCCGGGGTCATATGGGACTGGACATACGCATCGATCCTTGCGGAGAACTGCGGGAGATTCTCCTCCCTCAGTGTAAGTCCCGCCGCATAGAGATGTCCGCCGAAGTTCTCCAGAAGGTCAGAGCAGCTCTCGATTGCATCATACAGGTCGAAACCCCTCACACTCCTGGCGGAACCTGTCACGAACCCGTTTGACTTGGTGAGGACGAAGGTCGGCTTGTAGTAGGCCTCAACGAGCCTGGACGCCACTATCCCGACCACACCCTTGTTCCACTGCGGGTCATATACGATGATTGCATTGCCGTGGGAGAGAAGGTCCCTGGAAGCCACTTTCTCCAAAGCCTCCTTTGTCATCTCCCTGTCTATGGCCTTGCGCTCGGTGTTGTACTCGTTTATCTTGGAAGCGATCTCCGAAGCCCTGGATTCCTGGGAGGCGGTGAGAAGTTCCACTGCCAAGCGACCCGTCTCGATTCGTCCCGCCGCATTGATGCGGGGCCCTATCTTGAAGACAATGTCGTCAATGGTGATATGGCCTGGCTCCAGCTTGGCTATGTCTATTATGGAGAGAAGTCCCTGACGGGGATTCTCGTTGAGTCTCTTCAGTCCGAACGCAGACAGTATCCTGTTCTCCCCCGTGACGCTCACAAGGTCGCTTGCGATGCTCACCACCAGCAGGTCCAGCAGCGGCAGCAGGTCCTCGAACGGTATGCCGTATTTGAGGGAATAGGCCTGCACCATCTTGAACCCCACTCCGCAACCCGACAGGTCATCGAAAGGATAGAAGCAGTCGGACCTCTTCGGGTCCAGTACGGCGGCTGCATCGGGAAGGGTCACATCGGGGAGATGATGGTCACAGATAATTGTCGCTATGCCCTTGGACTTGGCATAGGAGACCTTGTCGGAGGCCTTTATGCCGCAGTCAAGGGTTATCATGAGGGAGAACCCATTCTCGGCGGCCCAGTCTATGCCCTTGGTGGATACGCCGGAGCCTTCATCATAGCGGTCCGGGATGTAGAAGTCCACATTGGGGGTAAGGGTGCGGATAAAAGAATAGACAAGGGCCACGGCCGTGGTGCCGTCTACGTCGTAGTCCCCGTAGACCAGGATCTTGCTCCCCGTGATGATCATCCTGTGGAGGGTTTCCACGGCCTTGTCCATGTCCTTCATGAGGAAGGGGTCATGGAGGTTGTCAAGGGAAGGGCGGAAAAATGCCCAGGCTTCCTGGAAAGAATGTATTCCTCTCTGGACAAGAAGTTTCGCGAGCACGGGGTCTATCCCGAGCTCGGCCGAGAGCCTCCCCTCCAATTCCGGATTGGAGGAAGGTTTCTCAATCCACATCTTTTCCCTTGAAAACATTTTTATCGCAAATGCCTTGTTCAGTGCTTTCCAATCAGACAAAGATACCCAAGATATTTCTAAAAACCGAACAAATTGCCTATTTTTGCATAGTTTGGCTTGGACTGCTACAGTCCACGGATTTCATGTATATTTTGTCAGCGAGATGCCGACAACTGAATGAATCGCCCTCCCCAGGTGAGGGCACATAAAGACTACAATATGGCAAATCAGCAATTAAGCGAGCAGGAAGTACTGCGCAGAGAGTCCATGCAGAGGCTTCGTGAACTCGGGATTGAACCATATCCCGCACCTCTGTACCCCGTTAACACGACAACAAGGGAGATCCTGGAAGGCTACTCTCCCGAGAAGGACAACTTCAAGGATATCTGCATAGCGGGCAGGATCATGTCCAAAATGGTCATGGGTGCCGCTTCCTTCATAAAGATACAGGACTCCGAAGGCAGGATCCAGGTCTATGTCAAGAGGGACGAGGTCTGTCCCGGTGAGGACAAGACCATGTACAACACCGTCTTCAAGAAGCTCCTGGACATAGGGGACATCATCGGTGTCAAGGGCTATGCCTTCGTGACCAAGACCGGAGAGTTGTCCGTCCACGCAAAGGAGTTCACGGTGCTGAGCAAGTCCCTGAAGGTCCTTCCCATCGTGAAGACCGACGCGGACGGTACCGTCCATGACGAGTTCACCGACCCCGAGCTGCGCTACCGCCAGAGGTACGTGGACCTCATCGTCAACCCCCAGGTCAAGGAAACCTTCATCAAGAGGGCCAAGATAATCTCCACTATGAGGGAGTACTTCAACGAGGCAGGCTGCCTCGAAGTCGAGACCCCCATCCTCCAGGGCATCCCCGGAGGTGCCACCGCCCGTCCTTTCATCACCCATCACAATGCCCTGGACATTCCCCTGTACCTGAGGATCGCAAACGAGCTGTACCTCAAGAGGCTCATTGTCGGAGGATTCAGCGGGGTGTACGAGTTCGCCAAGGACTTCCGCAACGAGGGCATGGACAAGACCCACAACCCGGAGTTCACCTGCATGGAAATCTATGTGGCCTACAAGGACTACCTCTGGATGATGGAGTTCGTGGAGAAGATGCTTGAGAAGGTGAGCATGGCAGTTAACGGCACCACCACCGTCACCATCGGTGAGCACGTAGTGGAGTTCAAGGCTCCCTACCGCCGCATAGGCATCCTCGATGCCATCAAGGAGTATGCGGGAGTGGACGTGAAGGGTATGGGGATCGAGGAACTTCGCAAGACCTGCACCTCCCTTGGTGTGGAGTACGAGCCCAGCATGGGTGTCGGAAAGCTCATCGACGCCATTTTCGGGGAGTTCTGCGAGAAGAACTTCATCCAGCCCACTTTCGTCATCGACTACCCTGTGGAAATGTCCCCGCTGACGAAGCGTCACCGCACCGACCCGACCCTCACAGAGAGGTTCGAGCTGTTCGTCTGCGGAAAGGAACTGTGCAACGCCTACTCCGAGCTGAACGACCCCATCGACCAGCTTGAGAGGTTCGAGGAACAGGCCGCCCTCAAGAGCCATGGGGACGATGAGGCCATGTTCATCGACTATGACTTCGTACGTGCCCTGGAATATGGCATGCCCCCGACCTCGGGACTGGGCATGGGCATTGACCGACTGACCATGTTCATGACAGGCCAGAGCACCATCCAGGACGTCCTCTTCTTCCCTCAGATGAGACCCGAGAAGATTCTCCGTAGGGAGAATAAGGACGCCGATGAGGAACCCCCGCAGCAGTAAAGCTTTCAGATAGACCCTCACTTTCATGCCTCTCCGCCTCCAGGACATCCAGTCCGCCCAGAACCCAAGGATAAAGGCTCTTCGTTCACTCCAGGAAAAATCCAGGGAGAGAAAGGAGAAGGGGCTTTTCGTAGTGGAAGGAAGGCGGGAGAGCGCCCACTGCCTGGAGGGAGGCTTCAGGGCCCGGGAAGTATTCCTGTGCGGGGACATCATTGGTGGCAGGGAGAGGGAGGAGTTGCTGTCCTTACTGGAGGCAAGCACCCCGGAACCCCTTCAGGTCAATCTAATCCCCAAGGGCCTTTACGCCAAACTGGCAGTGAGGGAAGGGACGGAAGGGGTCATAGCAGTTTTCCAGGAAAAGGAAAGAACGCTATCCTCCCTGAGTCTTGGGGACAACGGCCTCGTCCTTGTGCTTGAGGGTGTTGAAAAACCCGGCAATCTTGGGGCCGTGCTTCGGACCGCAGATGCCGCGGCCATAGATGCCGTGCTTCTTTGCGACCCGCTTTGCGATATCCATAATCCCAACCTCATCCGCTCCAGCATAGGCGCAGTGTTCACCGTTCCTACGGTGGCTTGCACTTCCGAGGAGGCCTGCGCATTTCTCAGGGAAAGGGGCTTCGCAATCTACACCGCCCAGCTCCAGGACTCCCTCCCCTACTACGATGCCCCGATGACGGGCCCCACCGCAATAGTCATGGGTACCGAGTCCACCGGGCTCACCGGACTTTGGAGAAAGGCAGCCTCGCGCCATATCCGCATCCCCATGCTGGGAAAACTTGATTCACTGAACGTATCCGTGAGCGCCTCCATCCTTGTTTTCGAGGCTGTGAGGCAACGGCAGACCTCTAAAGGATAATGCCATGGAAAAATTCGCCCTTGTAGGAAGCGGCATCAGCCACTCCGGGAGTCCCACCCTTTTCGGGGCTGCCTACGGGGGGCGTTACACCTATGACCTGGTTGACCTGCCTTCGGACGGGAAGCCGGACTTCAGGAAAATACTCTCTCTGTACAGGGCCGTCAACATTACGGCCCCTTTCAAGGAAGAAGCCTTCAGGCAGGCTGTCCAGCTGACAAAGGAAGGGGAAGGGAGCATAAGCGGCCCCTGCATGAGGATCCGGGCCACCAACCTCCTATGTCCCGAGGACCTGGGGAACGGGAAGAGCGGCATCTGCGCCCATAACTCGGATTTCAGCGGAATAATCCTTTCGGTGGCCGAGGCCCTGTGGCCGGGCGTGGTATCCCAGTGCTACACTCGCTATCCGGACAAGGGACACATCCGGGTGCATCAGTTCGCAAGGGGCAGTATCCTCTCCCTCTATTCCCGCAAGCCACAGGCCCTCGTAATCGGGGCCGGCGGAGCAGCCAGGGCTGCTGTTGTGGCCGCGTGCGAAATGGGGTTTTCCACGGCCGTGATGAACCGTACCGCCTCCAAGGCAGAGGCCTTGAGCAGGGAATACTCCTCCTATGACGTAATTCCAGTTCCTCTCTCAGACCTCGCCGGTGCCATACAGGAATGCGACCTGGTGCTGTACTGCGCAGCGGGACCCCTTGAAGGCCTTGCCAATCTGAGGGCGGAGCATTTCGATACGCCGGACCGCTACCGCTTCCTCTGTCCCGGTAAAATCATCCTTGAGGCAAACTACAAAAACCCTTCATTCAACCCCGCCCAGATATCTCTCATGCACTCCGTGGGATGCCAGTACATCGGAGGGGAAAGGTGGCTTCGCTACCAGGCCCTCTCGGGATACACCCTCATGACCGGAGGCATCCCTCCCTCGATGGAGGACCTGATGAGAGTGGAACTTGGTTGAAGGCGGGAAAGACGATACTTATTTTCATAACTATAAGATACACTTCACACATTCAGTTATGTCACTCAACAAAGTAATGCTTCTGGGCAACGTGGGACGCGACCCGGAAATCCGTTTCTATGAATCTTCTTCCCAGAATGCGGCACCCCAGAAGGTGGCCTCATTCTCACTTGCCACCACGGAGAGGTACCGCGACCGCAACAACGAAGTACACGAAAACACCGAATGGCACAGCATCGTAGCCTGGAGAAGCGCTGCGGACTATGCCGAGAAATATATCCGCAAGGGTAGCCTCATTTTCCTGGAGGGTCACCTCAGGACCCGTAACTGGACGGACCAGGCCGGAAACCAGCACCGGGTGACAGAGATAATCGCAGACAACCTGCAGCACCTCAGAAGGGTGGAAGGGAATAACCCTTCTCCTTCAGCCTACTCGGCTATAAGCCAGAACATTGCCTCCCAGCAATCAGCCCCGGAGCAGGCCCCCGATGGCGAGGAAAGGGATGAGCCAGGAGACCTGCCGTTCTAGTCAGAGCCCAACAATGCACCCATTCCACTTGCCCAGTCTAGGCAAATGTCTAAATTTGTGCTCAACTTCATCTTAAGACAATGGAAAACAAGATTGACGTAGTTCTCGGTCTCCAGTGGGGAGACGAAGGTAAAGGAAAGATTGTGGACGTCCTGGCAGGGAGGTATCCCCTCGTAACCAGGTTCCAGGGTGGACCCAACGCTGGACACTCCCTCCAGTTCGAGGGACACAGTTTCGTGGTGCGGAGCATCCCCTCGGGCATCTTCCGGGCGGGAAGCGTCAACATAATCGGTAACGGTGTCGTCCTCGACCCCATATCATTCAAGGCAGAATGCGAGAGTGTCAGGGCAATGGGCATTGTTCCGGAGGACAAGATACTCATTTCCAAGAAAGCCCATCTCATCCTACCCACCCACCGACTGATGGATGCAGCCCTTGAGAGCGCTGCTGGCAAGGGGAAAATCGGTTCCACCCTCAAGGGGATAGGACCGACCTATACGGACAAGATAGCAAGGCACGGCGTGAGGGTCGGGGACATCCTGCGAGAGGATTTCGAGAAGAAGTACGATGCCCTTACCGAGAGGCACATACATGAATTCGGGGCTCTTGGCTTTGAGTGCGATCCCTATGCCCAGAAGGAGGAATTCATGAAGGCCGTGCAGTTCCTTCGCACATTCAAGCTCATAGACTGTGAATACTACATAGACTCTTTCCTTCGTGAAAAAGGTGCCATCCTGGCCGAGGGCGCACAGGGTTCACTTCTTGATATCGACTATGGTTCCTATCCCTTCGTGACATCCTCCAACACCACGGTAGGCGGGGTCTGTACCGGGCTGGGCGTGGCCCCAAGCAAGATAGGCCATGTGTACGGCATATTCAAGGCCTACTGCACCAGGGTCGGAAGCGGTCCCTTCCCTACCGAGCTATTCGATGAGACAGGGGAAAAGATCCGTGCCGTGGGACACGAGTACGGGGCAGTGACGGGCAGGCCCAGACGCTGTGGCTGGCTTGACCTAGTAGCCCTTAAATACACCGTTATGGTCGACGGCGTCACCGACCTCATCATGATGAAGGCGGATTGCCTGGACGGGTTCCACGAGATAAAGGTGTGCACCTCGTACAAAATCGACGGGCAGGAAACCACCCACTTCCCCTTCGACGTCCTCTCCCCCATCGAGCCCCAGTACACCTCCTTCAAGGGCTGGAGCAAGCCCCTTGCCGGAATAACCCGTGAGGAGGATCTCCCGGATGAGTTCAAGAAGTACATCGCTTTCATGGAAGAATACCTGGGGGTCCCCATAAAGATAATATCCCTTGGACCCGACAGGGATGCTACAATTCAGAGATAATTTTCTCGGCAACCAGATTCTACGATAAATGACCCAAATCAAGAAAGCGCCTGTTTTTCAGGTGCTTTCTTGTTAACAGGGTTGCACGGGCCAATAGCCAATCATGTCCGTCCAAGAACTCGTCTGTGAGGGTTTTCATACCGAGGGGGTTGCCCCCCGTCAATCCAGATATATCCTCCTGGGAGCCTGTCCCGATAATCTATGGGATCACTGGTGCATCTCGGAACATCCCTTCCTGTAAAGCAGGGAAGCCCACCGATGACAAAAGAGGACGGGAGTTTGCCACGTCCCGTCCTCATGCGTACTATTAGGATCTACCAATCCCGCTTATGCGGGAGAGAGGGTGAACTCCACTGTGCAGTCGTATGAATTGCTTCCTTTCACAATCTTGCTCTTGCAGGTGAGGATGATATTCTTACTGACGCAAGCATATGTGATGGTAGGATTATCAAGGAAGACATTGCCAGTCTTCTCTATCCAGCTCAGGCCACTTATCGCGGAAGAAGAGAGGCTGCTGATGCTTCCACCGTAAGGGGAATGGCCGGTGAAAGTGACAATGAAATTACCGAAGATGTCAAGAGAGATGACATTTACCTTGAGACCTGCCTCAATCTGGTCCTTGTCAAAGGAGACACCATTTTTGATAGCGTAATCAGCAATCTCGTTGAAGTCACAACCGGTGAAGATCTTTCCGACTTTCTGGGACAGTCCGCCTCCGGTGACGGAGATATCAGTCTTGTCGACCTTGAGAGGACGGAGGATATTTGCAATCTCGAGTCCGCTCTTGTAATTGAACTTAGCAGCAATGGTCTTGTACGGGGTATTGTAGGAACCGCCGCCTTTCAAGGTTATCTTGAGGGAACCCGAGGCGATTTCAACCGTTCCGAAACCAGGGATGTTGAGGGTGTTTCCGCTCTTGGTGTAGGAGAGGAGGGCAATGATGGTGGACAGGGATGAAGCCTTTGTCTTCTGGAACTCGGAAAATTTCATGACAACCTTATCCCCGGGGATAACGGTTATTTCCTTGAGCTCGAACACAAAGTCATCAGCCTTGGCGGATTTTTCACTGGCGGAGAATTCAGCGAATTCCTTGATGGTCTTAAAGGGGACTTGTACCTTGTCACCCTCAGATGTGGGATCCAATTGGAAACTCTGGGCATTTTCCACGTTCGTAGGCTCGGGAAGGGCGACAGCGGTACTCTCGGTGTCTTTTTTTCCATTTCCACCGCAGGATGCGGCCAGAATGGTGATCGCCGAAACGGCCAGGATGGCCAAAAGAAGACTCTTGATTTTCATGGTTAAATTCATTTTGATAGGGAAGGACCGAAAGAGGAGTTCCTCCCCTGGTTAATCATCAATAATTTAGAACAGTTTCACGTTGATGGTCAAACGTGCCATGGGAATGACAGGGAAATCAGCTGCCTTATCGAGGACATCGATAATCGTTTCGTTGATGGAGTTTCCGACAAGACTCTTGATTGACTGTCCATTAAGCTCAACGGGATTCCCGTTAATGTCATAAGTCTGAAGGGAATGCTTTCCGCCGGTGTACAGGGCTCCCAGGTCAAGGGTCAGGGTAGCGAACTTCCTGGGTTTAGAGGAAATGGCCCTACCGAAACCGATACCGACGTAAGGGTTCACCTTGGGGACAATGACATCGAGTGCAATGACTCCGTTGGCATCGGTTCCTACCTTGGCACCATTGATCTCGATGTAAGTTGTGGCGTACTCACCTGGATCCACGGGGAGAGGTGAGGTCCTGAAGGAAAGATAATCAGCTCCTCCGAAATGCGCTCCTACTGTCAGATGGAATCCGCCCTTCTTGGTGGGGAAGAAATCCAACAGTGCCCGACCGGTGGAGAAATTTGTAGAGGGGGTGATGTCGATGCTCTTGTCGGTAGGGATGTTGAACTTGGAGACTACGTCACTGGGAAGCTTGGAAGCGTCAACTGAGATAGGATTGATAGTCTTGGGAAAAACCAAGGAGTAACCAGCTCTTATCTGGACATGACTTCCGAGGGGAAGTGCGATCTGACCTCCGAGTCCGTCCAATCCGGCGGAAACTCCGATTGCCAGATGGTTGAGAACCTGCTTATCTGTGGTGGAAGGGGTCTGAGCCGTTGCACTTAAGCCCAGGAACAGTCCCATGGATAAGGTGACAAGGATAGCTGCAAGCCTTTTCATAAGAGTGTTATTGAAGTTAATTTGTTAATAATATGTTCTTGTGTACAATAAAGCCAAGGTCAGAAAGAGAAGGTTTAAAAATTGTTATTCCTACAACAATTCAACTGGTTCTCCCTTTCTCTGTCGCAAAAGTATGCAAAAAAAACGAAACCCGGAACACCCCCTCAAGAAATATGATGAACACGCCTTTTTCTTACACGAAATGTGCCAACATCCCCCCGGAACACTGTTTTTACGTGGTAACTAAGTACTTTTCCGCCACATATAAGTACTATTACTTATCGCAGAACCCCTACCCTGGCCCATAAAAAGCGGGAGACGCCCCTGCAAAGGAACGTCCCTCAAAGTTCAAAAATGTTAAATTTATTTGGCCTCCCCGGAATTTTCCGCAGGCTTTATGTTGGGAAGTTCAAGCCCCAGGGAACGTTTCCTGTCCAGGACCTTGAGGTACAGGGCGATCAGGAGGGCGGCCACTCCGAAGCATGCGAAGATAATCAGGGGCACGGTATAGTTATACGGGATGAAGTCCGCATTGGCTGCCTTGGCTGCGATGACGGCTGGATTGTTGGCATTGGAAGATGCGAGAACGTTGCCGATAAGCAGGGGGACAAAGCAAAGCCCGATGTTCTGGACCCAGAAAATGAGGCAGTAGGCGCTTCCAAGGATCTTCTCGTCAATGATCTTGGGGACCGAAGGCCAGAGGGCTGCCGGTACGAGAGAGAAACTGACTCCGAGAATCACGATGGTGACATATGCAAGAAACTTGGAATGGGTCGCGGGAAGAAGGAATGCGAACACCAAGTGACAGACAATGAGAAGGACAGCTCCCCAGATTAGCATCGTGGCACCCTTTCCCTTGGTGTCAAGGAAACGTCCCAGGAACGGGGTCAGGACAGCAGCCCCGATGGGGAACCAGCGGAAAATGTTTGCCGCGACCTCAGGGGGAAGTCCGTCAAGATTGCACTGGAGCATATTGGCACCGTATCTCTGGAACGGGAAGATCGCGCTGTAGTACAGGACGCAGAGGATGGCCACCACCCAGAAACTCTGCGAGGAGAAAATCTTCCCGAGATCGGACACCTTGAACTCGTCCTCAGGATTATTCTCGTCACTCTTCAGACCCGCCTCGACAAGTTGCTTGTCGAACTTGGAATCCATGAAGGTGAAGACGATGAAGTTGATGAGCCCAATGAGAAGAAGTACCGTGCAGAACCCTACAGGTGCAGCCACGGAGCCCATTTTCTCGGCGATGAGGGGACTGATGGAGAATATCGCGAACACACCTACCCTCGCTATTGCCATCTCGATACCCATTGCCATGGCCATTTCCTTGCCCTTGAACCATTTAGCAATTGCTTTGGATACCGTAGTTCCCGCCATCTCGCAGCCGCAGCCGAATATCATGAAGCCGAGAGCTGCCATCTTTGCGCTTCCCGGCATGGCGGTCCACCATGTACCGAGCCAGTTGCAGAATGCGGTACCCTGGAACCACTCCGAGATGCCTACGAACTTTATCACCGCTCCGCCAAGCATCATGGATGCGGACAGCACTCCGGTGAATCGCACTCCCATCTTGTCGAGGATGATACCCGCAAGAATCAGGAAACCGCATACATTCAGGATGTACTCCGCGCTGGCATAGGTTCCGAACACGTCGGGGGTCCAGCCTCTCTGCTTCTCGATGAGGGACTGAAGGGGACTCATGACATCCACGAACATGTATCCGAAGAACATCATGAGGGCAATGAGAATAAGTGCGGCCCACCTCGCGGCAGGTGAGTCATTGAGGAATTTTCTTACAGTTTCTGCCATATCTAAAGTTGTTTTATCTGCAGTGGGGATCAAAAAATGAATGAAAAGTGAATAATAATCCCAGATGGGGTCATTATTGGCTCATCGGCGTAAAGTTACTACATTTTAGGGACACTGACTTAGGTTCTGCCCAAAAAGAAGCTTGGGCAGCGCCTGGAACGGACTTAAATGAATGGTACAGATAAAGTGCTCAGCTTTTGTTTTCCATGTCAAGGAGCCACTGTTTCACGGACGTACCTGTGACGGAATGGAAAGCGCGGGAGAATGTGTCGTAGCTGGAGAAGCCGCTGTCTATGGAAAGACTCTTAATGGATGGGACTTCCTTGGGGTCTCCCTTCATTGCGGAAAGCATGGCGTTTTGGAACCAGCTGATGCGAAGACCGTTGATATACGAATTATATGTTACACCGTTAGCGGAGAAATAACGACCTAGATACGTGCGGTTAGTTCCGCAGGCAGAAGCAAGAGCGGAGAGGGATAGGTCCTGCTGACGATAAAGCCCCGGTTCTTCACAGAACTTTTTCAGTAGGATCTCCATCCTGCTGACAACCGGATCACCCACAGTCTCTTCTTTTTCAGTTGGTTCTATCGTATTATAATCTTCCTGAATATCTTCCTGGGGTCCAGTATTGGAAGGAACGGTAAGCACTTGCTGCCGGTCAATGCGCAGGACGATAAAGGCCATTAACGCAGCTTCCATTATTTGGAAAAGAAACGGCCAAAACGACTTATATGATAATGATGAAACTTGGCTCCAAGCAATGAAATAGACAATCTCAAGAATAGTAAAAGCGATAATGAGGTTATAGCTCCACATGACCTCCTTGCTCTCAAGGTCGGCGAAGTTGTCAAGAAGAAAAGACCTGTACTCGCGAAGTGACCTTAAGTAAAGAAGGACGAAAAAAGCAATCAGACATATGGAGACTACAAAAAGAATCCAAATCAACAGTACATTGTGTGTAATGAACCACAGAATGAGCGGTACCAGAGGGATTAGGAATAACCACAACAAACTATCCGGGAGGTGTTTCTTATCCTGCAGAAGGGAGAACAAGAATCGAAAAATGAGTGGGAACCCTACCAACAAATCCATTGTTATGGAGACAACCTGCACCGTATTGACATCTTTGACGTAGTATAGAGGAATGTTTACAAGATACAGCGATGCCTCCGCAAAAATCATCCAACCGGCTTGACGACGGAGACGTTGGTCGGTGATGATTTGATTGCCGAAAGCATTCCTCGAAGAACAGAGCAGATAAAAGGCCAGCACATAAAAAAATGTAAGCATGGCCGTATATAGAATTCTATATATGAATATCGATGTCGATTCCATAGGTCATTCAGCGCTGCAAAAGAGAGTCCATAATAGAATGGGATGTAGGTGATTCTTCACGAAAAATGTGTCCATCTATCCAAATTCAGTGTTAAATCCTTCCCGACAATCAAATCAATCCGTATGCCGCAATGGGATTATCCTTAAATTCACAAATAACTGGATTTGCATTTTAAAATACACCGAAAAACGGATGGTTATCATTTCAATTCCATTTCAATACGGCATAATTCCTGTCATTTATGGTTTGATTAGATTTTAACATAAGCACGCTACAAATTTACACGTTTGTCAATTTGCGTTAACACCAAAGTTTTCAAATTTACAAAAACAGACCTTGCATTTTTACAACACCCCCCCCGAAAAAAGGCGATTATTATACGTGTTTCGACAACCGGAAGTCAAATTCAGCCCTTGACCAAGGAAAGCGGCAAACCTTCTTTTTGCATAGTTATAGAGATAATTCTCACATTTGTTTACCTATTATCCAATACATAATGGAATGAGTTGGGAGACGGGAGCTGCAACTTACCCGGGGTGAGTGCCGACCCCTCTCATTGAGAGAAGCAGTTTCCGTGGGGAATCGGACATTCGACTCAACCTTGACATATAGAAAGAAGAGGGGATAATTCCGGACATGGTCGCAGCCGGGGGACAATTGCCACACACGGGCGGCTAGCGCACCAAAACGACTCGTACGCCCCTCGCCCCTTAAAACTTGGGATTTTCAGCACTTGAAGTTTTTGCAGGAATCGAAGGATTATTTGTTATCTTTGCATTCCTATGCCCACTTGGGCATGAAAGCGAAATAGGAATGCCACAATATACTCTTTTGGACAAGGTCAACTCCCCCGAGGACATCAAGGGCTTGACCATAGACGAATTGGAAATCCTCTGTACGGAGATACGCCAGTACATGATTGACTGCTGCTCCCGGAACCCCGGTCACCTGGGCTCCAGCCTCGGGGCAGTCGAACTGATAGTGGGGCTTCATTATGTATACGACACCCCACAGGACAAGATAGTGTTCGACGTAGGCCACCAGGCCTATGCCCACAAGATTCTCACGGGCAGGCGCAAAGCATTCTGCGGCCTTCGCACGAGGAATGGAATAAGCGGATTCCCAAAAATGTCCGAGAGTCCTTACGATGCTTTCGGTGCAGGTCATTCCTCCACTTCCATTTCCGCGGCACTGGGTCTCGCCCGTGCGGCAAAAATGAACGGGGATAATTCAAAGGTCATTGCCATCATAGGTGACGGAGCCCTTACCGGAGGTCTTGCCATAGAGGGTCTCAACAATGCAGGAGCCTCGGGAGATGACCTTCTTATCGTCCTCAATGACAATGACCAGTCCATAGACGACAACATCGGTGCATTCCATGAGTATCTCCTGAAACTCACCACTTCCAGCCGTTACAATTCCCTCAAGAAGAAAATCTGGGACCACATGGGCGAGGGATCCTTCCGCTCCCTCCTCCAGAAGATAACCAAGGACACTAAATCCAACCTGGTGAGAAGTTCCGGCGGGGCTTTCTTCGAGTCCCTGGGGTTCCGTTATTTCGGACCGATCGACGGGAACAACATCGGTCAGGTGGTAAACGCCTTCAGACGCATCCGTAACCTGTCAGGGCCGAGAATACTGCATGTGTGCACCACCAAGGGCAAGGGCTATCCCGCTGCCGAGAAAGACCCCGTCGTTTGGCATGCCCCCGGCAGGTTCAACCCCGAAACCGGGGAAAGGATCCCCACTCAGTACAAGGCGGACAGGTACCAGGACGTTTTCGGCAAGGTGCTGCTTGACCTTGCCAGGAAAGACAAGAGAATACTCGGCATCACTCCCGCGATGGCAACGGGCTGCGGGATGACCGCTTTCGCCAAGGAACTCCCAGGTCAGTTCTTCGACGTGGGGATAGAGGAAGAACACGCAGTGACATTCTCCGCAGGGCTTGCCGCCGGAGGCATGAAACCTGTTTGCAACATATACTCCTCTTTCTCACAGAGGGCATATGACCAGATTATCCACGATGTGGCCCTCCAGGGGCTCAGTGTCGTATTCTGCCTTGACAGAAGCGGGCTGGTCGGGGAAGACGGCCCCACCCACAACGGTTGCTATGACCTTTCATTCCTGCGTCCGATCCCCGGTGTGACAATTGCCGCACCCAGCGACGAGACCGACCTCAAGAACATGATGTACTCCTCGCTGCAGGACTCCCATAAGGGCCCTTATATAATAAGGTATCCGCGCGGCTGCGGTGAAGGGAGGGACTGGGAAGAGGGACCGTACGAGGAAATCCCCCTCGGGAAGGCCCGCCTCATAGGCGAAGGCGAACGGATCGCCGTCCTTGCCCTGGGCCCCGAGGCGTGGAGGGCAATGGAAGCAAGAGAAGTCATTTCCGAAAAGTTCGGCTTCAGACCGGCAGTCTGGGACATGAGGTTCCTGAAGCCTGTCGACACCGAAGCCATCCAGTTTGCAGCCACACACTTCGACGCAATCCTGACCGTCGAGGAAGGTGCCATAAAGGGAGGCCTTTACTCCGAAGTGACAGAGTTCCTGTCATCAAACGACCTTCTCTGCCATGTCCACGGAGTGGGGATTCCTGACAGGTTCATCCGCGAAGACAAACAGTCATCACAGAGGGCTGAATGCAGTCTGGATTGTGGCGGAATTGTCGCAGAAATTGAAAAATTGATTAAAATTTCTCGGAAAGATTTGCAGAATGTCAAATAATGACTATCTTTGCAGTCCCTTTGAAAGGGGAAACGCCGATATAGCTCAGTTGGCCAGAGCACGTGATTTGTAATCTCGGGGTCGTGGGTTCGAATCCCTCTATCGGCTCACTCCGGCCAAGTTGCTAGAATTGAAATACAAAATATACCAGGGAGGATACCAAAGTGGCCAACTGGGGCAGACTGTAAATCTGCTGGCGATGCCTTCGGGGGTTCGAATCCCTCTCCTCCCACAAATGTGACGCGGAAGTAGCTCAGTTGGTAGAGCATCAGCCTTCCAAGCTGAGGGTCGCGAGTTCGCGAACCTCGTTTTCCGCTCCACAAAGCCGGTGTAGCTCAGGGGTAGAGCGCATCCTTGGTAAGGATGAGGTCATGAGTTCAAATCCCATCACCGGCTCTCTTTTTGGCATCTTGGGTCGATACAGGGGAACCTGTACCACCCTTGAAGCGTAAAGGACAAGCAATAACAAATTAACAACATAATATTATGGCAAAAGAAACATTCCAGAGAACCAAACCGCATGTCAACATCGGTACAATTGGCCATGTTGACCACGGTAAGACCACTCTCACCGCTGCCATCACCAAGGTCCTCGCTGCGAGGGTCGCCGGTAATGCAGACAAGGTAAAGTCCTTCGACCAGATCGACAATGCCCCTGAAGAGAAGGAGCGTGGTATCACCATCAACTCTGCACACGTAGAGTACGAGACCGCAAATCGTCACTATGCTCACGTAGACTGCCCTGGCCATGCTGACTACGTTAAGAACATGGTTACCGGTGCTGCCCAGATGGACGGAGCTATCCTCGTAGTCGCCGCCACTGACGGTCCTATGCCTCAGACCCGTGAGCACATCCTGCTCGCCCGTCAGGTCAACGTCCCTAAGATCCTTGTGTTCATGAACAAGGTCGACCTCGTTGACGATGAGGAAATGCTTGACCTCGTTGAGATGGAGATCCGTGACCTCCTCGGTTTCTACAACTTCGATGAGGATTGCCCCATCATCCGCGGTTCCGCCCTCGGCGCACTCAACGGTGAGCCCGAGTGGGAGGACAAGGTAATGGAGCTCATGGACAGCGTCGATGAGTACATTCCCCTCCCTGTCCGCCTTGTTGACAAGGACTTCCTCATGCCTATCGAGGACATCTTCTCAATCACCGGTCGTGGTACCGTCGTTACTGGCCGTATTGAGGCTGGTACCATCCACGTCAACGATCAGGTTGAGCTCGTAGGTTTCGGTGACGAGCCTCGCAAGACCGTCGTAACAGGTGTCGAGATGTTCCGCAAGCTCCTCCCTACCGGTGAGGCTGGCGACAACGTAGGACTCCTCCTCCGTGGTATCGACAAGAAGGAAGTAAAGCGCGGTGAGGTCGTTGCCAAGCCCGGCAGCATCACTCCTCATACCGAGTTCAAGGCCCAGATCTACGTCCTCAAGAAAGAGGAAGGTGGACGTCACACTCCTTTCCACAATCACTATCGTCCTCAGTTCTTCATCCGTACCCTCGACGTTACCGGTGAGATCTCTCTCCCCGAAGGCGTAGAGATGGTGATGCCTGGCGATAACGTGGAAATCACTGTGAAGCTCATCACTCCCGTAGCTATCAACCAGGGACTCCAGTTCGCTATCCGTGAAGGTGGCCGTACCGTAGGTGCCGGTCAGGTTATCGGAATCATCGAATAATCCGACGTAGGATTATTTCAAGCCCTGCGGACAACAACCCGCAGGGTCCCAGGGGAATAGAACAAGGGTAGTTCAGCGGTCTCCAAAACCGTCGATGTGGGTTCGAATCCTGCTTCCCCTGCCAATATCAAAGGTTACGATTTGGTAATGTTTAACAGACCCGGTCACCCGCTTCCAATAGACCGTGTCCATTAAAGTAAAGATGAGAAAGTTCATTAACTATTGTAAGGAGTCTTACACAGAACTGACGAAGAAGGTGACGTGGCCGACATGGGCAAAGCTGCAGAGCTCTGCCATTCTTGTCATGGTTACGACAGTCATCCTCGCCATAGCTCTGTTCGTTGTCGACTACTTAATCCAGCATGCAATGACTTGGATCTATACTCTCTAAAAGAACTCAGCGCTAGCTGAACAAATCGCGGATACATTACCATGGGCGAAAAGAAATGGTACGTCCTTAGGACAGCAGGAGGCAAAGAAAGGAAAGCAAAGGAATATCTAGAAAAGGAAATCGAAAGAAATCCCAACCTCAAGGGTCTGGTCTCTCAGATCCTCATTCCTACCGAAACGACATACGCCATAAAGAACAACAAGAGGATCGCAAACGAGAGACTCCTCTACTCGGGTTATGTCTTCATCGAGACCGAACTCAGCCCTGAACTGCAGTACACCATCCGCTCGCTCATCCCTGGTATGTCCGGGTTCCTTACGGAGAGAAGCAGCAAGAAAGGCGTAAATGAAAGGGAGCCGATTCCCCTGTCGGATGAGGAAGTCAAGAGACTTCTAGGACAGCAGGACGAGGACATCGAGAACAACGAGATCATAATCACGAAAGTGGATTACGAGGTCGGTGACTCTGTCAAGATAACGGACGGACCTTTCAAGGATTTCGAAGGAACGATAGAAGAGATAATCGAGGACAGAAGCAAGCTCAAGGTCGTAGTAATGATCTTCGGCAGGAGAACCCCGCTGGAACTCAACTTTAATCAAGTAACAAAAGAATAGCAGCAAATCATGGCAAAAGAAGTAACTGGATTCATTAAGCTCCAGATCAAAGGCGGAGCAGCGAATCCTGCACCGCCTGTAGGACCGGCCCTCGGTTCAAGGCAGCTGAATATCATGGATTTCTGCAAGCAGTTCAATGCCGCCACCCAGAGCATGGCCGGAAAGGTGCTGCCTGTAGTCATCACTGTATATTCTGACAAGACCTTCAGTTTCGTCGTCAAGCAGCCCCCTGTGGCAGTCTCCCTGAAAGAGGCCGCAAAGATCCAGAAGGGTTCCGGCCAGCCTAACCGCAACAAGGTGGCTACCGTTACCTGGGACCAGGTGAGGACCATAGCTGAAAGCAAGATGCCCGACCTCAATGCCTTCACACTGAAGAGCGCAATGACGATGGTCGCCGGTACAGCCCGCAGCATGGGTATCAAAGTTACAGGTGAATTCCCCGCAGATGTTAAATAAGAGATAGAGTCATGGCAAAACTTACTAAGAATCAGAAAGAGGTCAAGGGTAAATTTGACTCTCACAAGCTCTATGAGCTCCCTGAGGCATGTGCTCTTCTCAAGGACATCACCTATACCAAGTTCGACGCTTCCGTTGAACTGCACGTGAACCTCGGCGTTGACCCCCGCAAGGCCAACCAGATGGTCCGTGGCGTCGTCACCCTCCCCAACGGAACCGGAAAGGTCGTAAGGGTCCTCGTACTCTGTACACCCGACAAGGTTGAGGAAGCCAAGGCGGCAGGTGCCGACTATGTAGGTCTCGACGAATACATCGACAAAATCAAGGGCGGCTGGACAGATATCGACGTTGTCATATGTACCCCTTCAGTCATGGCAAAGGTTGGTCCCATCGGACGTATCCTCGGTCCCCGCGGACTCATGCCTAACCCCAAGACCGGTACCGTGACAATGGACATCGCAGGTGCTGTCAAGGCAGTGAAGGCCGGTAAGATCGACTTCAAGGTCGACAAGACCGGTATTGTACACACAGCAATCGGCAAGGTATCTTTCACCCCCGAAGCAATCAACCAGAACGCAAAGGCCGTCATCTCGGAAATCATCAAACTCAAGCCCCAGACCCTCAAGGGAACATACCTCAAGGCTGCAGCCATCTGCACCACCATGTCCCCGGCCATCAAGCTTGATGTGAAGACTTTCACTGCTGACAAATAAAATTCAATACCATGAAAAAGGAACTTAAAGCCCAGATAATTGAATCCCTGTCAGCTCAGCTCGAGAAGACTCCCAATTTCTATGTAACTGACATCGCCGGCCTCAATGCCGAGGACACTGCAAAGCTCCGTCGTGCCTGCTTCGAGAAAGGCATCAAGCTCGCAGTCGTGAAGAACACCCTCCTCAATCATGTGATCAAGGAGAGCGGCAATGAGGAAATGATGGCCATCGGCAAGGTACTTGAAGGCAACACCGCCGTCATGTTCACCGAAGCCGCCAACGCTCCTGCGAAGCTCATCAAGGAGTTCACGAAGGAGACCAAACTTGACAAGCCCGTCCTCAAAGGCGCTTACGTCCAGGAGTGCGCATTCATAGGTGCCGACAAGATCGACGAACTCTGCTCCATCAAGAGCCGCGAGGAACTCATCGGCGACATCATCGGACTTCTCCAGAGCCCTATGCGCAATGTCATCTCCTCCCTCCAGAATGGTGGTGGCCAGCTTATCGCAGGCCTCGTGAAGACACTCTCCGAAAAAGAAGAACAATAATAATCAATAAAAAAATAAACACATTATGGCAGACATCAAAGCACTCGCAGAAGAGTTGGTAAACCTTACTGTGAAGGACGTCCAGGAACTTGCTAAGATCCTCAAGGACGAGTATGGTATCGAGCCTGCAGCAGCCGCTGTCGCAGTTGCAGCTCCCGGTGCAGCAGCCGCTGAGGAGCCCAAGGAGCAGACCGAATTCGACGTTATCCTCACCTCCCCCGGACAGGCTAAGCTCCAGGTCATCAAGGCCGTTAAGGAGCACCTCGGACTCGGACTGAAAGAGGCCAAGGAACTCGTTGACAAATTCCCTACCACCTTGAAGGAGAAAGTTTCCAAGGCCGAGGCAGAGCAGATCAAGAGCGCTCTCGAGGAGGCCGGTGCAGAGATCGAGGTCAAGTAAGACACTCTTTCTCCCGCCTTTTGGGACACAATCAGGTTTAGAGCCGGGGATAATAGGCTCTAAACCTTTTTGCATATAAAATTTTCTTCTATCCAAGGCAGATTATGTCAAAAAAGACAACTTCAAAGCGAATCAATTTTGCAACTTCCAGAATCCTGGATTACCCCGATCTGCTGGAGGTCCAGCTGAAGTCCTTCAGGGACTTCTTCCAGCTTGACACCACCCCTGAAAACAGACGGAACGAGGGTTTGTACCAAGTTTTCCAGGAAATCTTCCCCATCGAGGATACGAGGAACAATTACAAGCTAGACTTCATCGACTACTTCATTGATCCCCCACTTTACTCGATAGAGGAGTGTCTTGAAAGAGGCCTTACCTACAGTGTGCCTCTGAAGGCTAAACTCCGCCTTTCATGTTCTGATCCCGACCACGAGGACTTCGAGACCAAGGTGCAGGATGTCTATCTGGGCAACATCCCCTATATGACACCCGCCGGTACGTTCGTGATCAACGGTTCGGAAAGGATCATCGTATCCCAGCTCCACCGTTCCCCGGGCGTATTCTTCGACCAGACCCTCCACTCCAACGGAACCAAGCTGTACTCAGCCAGGATCATTCCGTTCAAGGGATCATGGATCGAGTTCGCGACAGACATCCAGAATGTCATGTACGCCTACATCGACCGCAAGAAGAAGCTTCCGGTAACAACCCTCCTGAGGGCCATCGGCTATGACTCCGACAAGGACATAATCGACATTTTCGGCCTGGCCGAGGAGATTCCCGCAACCGAGGAGAGCCTCAGGGCCCATCTCGGAAGGAAGATGGCAGCCAAGGTCCTGAACCGTTGGACCGAGGACTTCGTCGACGAGGACACCGGCGAGGTGATCCCCATCGAGAGGACAGAGGCCATCCTCGAGAGGAACGAGGAGATTACCGAGGATACCATCAAGAAACTCTCCGGTACGGATGTGACCACAATCCTCATCCAGAAGGAGCAGGAGAACGAAAATGACAACGCTATCATTTTCAACACTCTCCAGAAAGATATGACAGATACCGAGAAGGATGCTGTCTACTACATCTACAAGCAGCTGCGCAACTCCGAACCGCCGGATGAGGGCACCGCAAGGGATGTCATCGACAAGCTGTTCTTCTCCGAGAAGAGGTATGACCTGGGCAACGTGGGTAGGTTCCGCCTGAACAAGAAGCTGGAACTGTCCACCGATCCTTCCGTTAGGGTCCTCACCCAGAACGATATCATCGAGATCATCAAGTACCTCATCCGCCTCATCAACTCGAAGGCTACCGTGGACGATATCGACCACCTGAGCAACCGTAGGGTGCGCACCGTAGGTGAGCAGCTTGCGAACCAGTTCAGCGTGGGACTTTCCCGTATGGCAAGGACCATCAGGGAGAGAATGAACGTTCGCGACTCCGAGCAGTTCAATCCCATCGACCTCATCAACTCCAAGACGCTCTCGTCCGTCATCAATTCCTTCTTCGGGACGAGCCAGCTGTCCCAGTTCATGGACCAGACCAACCCCCTGGCGGAGGTGACCCACAAGAGGCGTCTTTCCGCACTCGGTCCCGGCGGTCTTTCCAGGGACAGGGCAGGATTCGAGGTCAGGGACGTGCACTACACCCACTACGGTAGGCTCTGCCCTATCGAGAGCCCTGAAGGCCCGAACATCGGACTTATCTCCTCTCTTTGCGTCTATGCCAAGATCGACACCCTCGGATTCATCGAGACCCCGTACCGCAAGGTAAGCGGGGGCAAGGTCGACCTCAGCGACAACGGCTGGCTCTTCATGAGCGCCGAGGAGGAGGAGAAGAAGAAAGTCTCCCTCGCCAAGGTCAAGATGGACGATGACGGGAGCATCCTCGATGATCGCATCCAGTGCCGTCTGGAAGCTGACTTCCCGATGGTCACCAAGGAGGAAGTGGATTTCATGGACGTGGCTCCCAACCAGATGGCTTCGGTCGCCGCATCCCTCATCCCGTTCCTGGAGCATGACGACGCTCACCGCGCCCTGATGGGTGCGAACATGATGCGCCAGGCAGTTCCCCTCCTCTCCCCCGAGTCTCCCATCGTGGGAACCGGCCTGGAGGAGACCGTCTGCATCGACTCCCGTACCCAGATAAGGGCCGAGAAGAAAGGTGTGGTCGAGTATGCCGACGCCAACGAAATCAGGGTCCGCTACGACAGGACCGACGATGAGAAGTTCGTAAGCTTCAATCCCGAAGTCACTGTCTACCGTCTCCCCATCTTCAGGCGTACCAACCAGAGCACGACCATCACCCTGAAGCCCATCGTCAAGAAGGGCGACAAGGTCCATCCCGGACAGGTCCTCACCGAAGGTTATGCCACCCAGGCGGGTGAGCTCGCCCTCGGACGCAACCTTATGGTGGCATTCATGCCTTGGAAAGGTTACAACTATGAGGACGCCATAGTCCTCTCCGAGAAGATGGTCCGCTGGGACATCCTCACCTCCGTGCATGTGGACGAGTACCTCACCGAGGTCCGTGACACCAAGCGCGGAATGGAGGAGCTCACCTCCGACATCCCGAACGTCAGCGAGGACGCCACCAAGGACCTCGACGACAACGGTATCGTGCGCATCGGAGCCCACATCGAGCCCGGTGACATCATGATAGGAAAGATCACCCCGAAGGGTGAGAGCGATCCTTCACCTGAGGAGAAACTGCTCCGCGCCATCTTCGGTGACAAGGCCGGTGACGTGAAAGACGCTTCCCTGAAGGCAAATCCTTCACTGAGCGGAACCGTCATCAAGACTTCCCTCTATGCAAAGGTCAGCAAGGAAGGCAACCGCCGTAGCGCAAAGACCGAGCAGAAGGCCAAGCTCGACACCCTCGAGACCGAGTTCAACGCCAAGGCCACCGCCCTCAAGCAGGTCCTTCTCCAGAAGCTCGAAGTCCTCACCGCAGGAAAGAAGAGCGCCGGCATCAGCGACCTCTACGGAATCGAACTGGTTTCCAAGGGACAGGAGATTCGCCGCGACATTCTCGAGACAATCGAGTACCAGAACGTGAACTCCAACCGCTGGACCACCGACAAGAAAGCCAACGAACTCATCCGTGACCTCATCAACAACTACCTCATCGCCTACAAGGAAGAGGCAGCCCGTTACAAGAGGGCCCAGGACAAGGTCAAGATCGGTGACGAACTCCCCAACGGCGTGATGCAGCTCGCAAAGGTGTACATCGCCAAGAAGAGGAAGATCACCGTGGGTGACAAGATGGCCGGACGCCACGGAAACAAGGGTATCGTAGCGAAGATAGTCAGGGAAGAGGATATGCCTTTCCTTGAGGACGGAACCCCCGTGGACATCGTCCTCAACCCTCTGGGAGTGCCTTCACGTATGAACCTCGGGCAGATCTATGAGACCGTGCTCGGTTGGGCCGGGAAGGAACTCGGGGTGAAATTCGCAACCCCGATTTTCGACGGTGCCACCCTCGAGGACATTTGCAAGTACACAGACCAGGCAGGAGTCCCGATGTACGGAAGGACACGTCTGAGGGACGGAGGTACCGGTGAATGGTTCGACCAGGAGGCTACTGTCGGCGTGATCTACATGATCAAGCTCGGCCACATGGTTGACGACAAGATGCACGCCAGGTCCATCGGTCCTTACTCTCTCATTACCCAGCAGCCTCTCGGCGGTAAAGCCCAGTTCGGAGGCCAGAGGTTCGGAGAAATGGAGGTTTGGGCCCTCGAGGCCTTCGGTGCGGCCAACTGCCTGCAGGAAATCCTCACCGTGAAATCCGATGACGTTACAGGAAGGTCCAAGACTTACGAGGCAATCGTGAAGGGAGACCCGATGCCGACGCCCGGCATACCCGAGTCCCTGAACGTGCTGCTGCATGAACTGCGCGGCCTCGGACTCAAGGTTACCCTCGACTAGAAACGATCTTCATCACAAACACCATCAAAGAAATATGCCTACTTTCAACAACAAGGAAAATAAAGTAAAGAGCAATTTCCAGAGAATCAGCATCTCGCTCGCTTCCCCGGAGGACATCATCGAGAGGTCCTGCGGAGAGGTTCTCAAGCCCGAGACGGTCAACTACCGTACTTACAAGCCTGAGAGGGACGGTCTGTTCTGTGAGAAGATCTTCGGTCCCACCAAGGACTACGAGTGCTACTGCGGCAAGTACAAGAGGATCCGTTACAGGGGAATCGTGTGCGACCGCTGCGGAGTGGAGGTGACCGAGAAAAAGGTGCGCCGCGAGAGGATGGGACACATCCAGCTCATCGTTCCCGTAGCCCACATCTGGTACTTCAAGAGCGCCCCCAACAAGATTGCCGCCGTCACCGGTCTCGCTGCCAAGAAGCTCGAGAGCGTCATCTACTACGAGAAATACGTAGTCCTGAACGCTGGAGCAGCTTCCAAGCAGGGCATCAACAAACTTGACCTCCTGACCGAGGACGAGTACATCGCCGCCAGGGAGGCTGTCCTCCTGGAGCAGCCCGACAACGACGCCCTGGACAGCGACAACCCCAACAAGTTCGTCGCCAAGATGGGAGCCGAGGCCATCTATGACCTGCTCGCCGCCACCAACATCAAGGAACTCGCAAACTCCCTGCGCGAGCAGATGGCAGTGGAGAGTTCCCAGCAGAGGAAGGCCGAACTCCTCAAGCGCCTCTCCATCATCAAGTGGTTCGAGGAGTCCGACGGAGTGAACAAGCCCGAGTGGATGATCATGAAGGTAATCCCGGTGATACCCCCGGATCTGCGTCCCCTCGTCCCGCTGGACGGAGGAAGGTTCGCCACTTCAGACATCAACGACCTGTACCGCAGGGTGATCATCCGCAACAACCGCCTCAAGAAACTCATTGAGATCAAGGCTCCGGAAGTGATTCTGCGCAACGAGAAGCGCATGCTCCAGGAGGCCGTGGACTCCCTGTTCGACAACTCGAAGAAGTCCTCAGCCGTCAAGAGCGAGACCAACAGGGCCCTCAAGTCCCTGTCCGACTCCCTCAAGGGTAAGCAGGGCCGCTTCCGCCAGAACCTCCTCGGTAAGAGGGTTGACTACTCTGCACGCTCGGTCATCGTCGTCGGACCTGAACTGAACATGCACGAGTGCGGACTGCCGAAGTTCATGGCAGCTGAACTGTACAAGCCGTTCATCATCCGCAAGCTCATCGAGAGGGGCATCGTCAAGACCGTCAAGAGCGCCAAGAAGATTGTGGACCGCAAGGACCCCATCATCTGGGACATCCTCGAGAACGTCATGAAGGGACACCCGGTCCTGCTGAACCGCGCCCCGACTCTGCACCGTCTCGGTATCCAGGCATTCCAGCCCAGGATGATCGAGGGCAAGGCCATCCAGCTCCATCCTCTCGCCTGTACCGCTTTCAATGCCGACTTCGACGGAGACCAGATGGCTGTGCACCTTCCCCTCGGGAATGCCGCCATCATGGAGGCTCAGCTCCTGATGCTCGGTAGCCAGAACATCCTTAACCCCGCAAACGGCTCCCCTATCACCGTTCCTTCACAGGATATGGTGCTGGGTCTGTACTACATAACCAAGATACGTCCCGGTGACAAGGGCGAGGGCATGACATTCTACGGTCCCGAGGAGGTGATTATCGCCCTGGACCAGAATACGGTCACGCTGCACGCCAAGATCAAGGTACGCCTGCCCAAGGACAAGAAAGACCTTTCCAAGGGTTACGAAATCGTGGAGACCACTCCCGGACGCATCATGGTGAACCAGTACATCCCCGAAGAGGTGCCCTTCGTGAACGAGGTGCTGGGCAAGAAGGCACTGCGTACCATCATCACCAATGTCATCAAATCCACCGGCGTGACCCGCACGGCCCGCTTCCTGGATGACATCAAGAACCTCGGTTATGACAGGGCTTTCCGTGCAGGAATCTCCTTCAACCTGGGTGACGTGCTCATCCCCGAGGAGAAGACAACCCTCATCGAGGAAGGCTACCAGCAGGTCGAGATGGAGAAGATGAACTACATGGCCGGTCTCATCACCAACAACGAGAGGTACAACAAGGTCATCGACATCTGGAGCAAGATAAACAGCAAGCTCTCCGCCATCGTCACCAAGAAGATCGCAGAGGACAAGCTGGGCTTCAACTCCGTGTACATGATGCTCGACTCCGGTGCCCGAGGCTCCGTCCAGCAGATCCAGCAGCTCTGCGGTATGCGAGGCCTCATGGCAAGGCCGCAGAAGTCCACTTCATCCGAGTCCAGTATCATCGAGAACCCTATCGTCTCCAACCTCAAGGAAGGAATGACGGTGCTCGAGTACTTCATCTCCTCACACGGTGCCCGTAAGGGTCTGGCCGATACCGCCCTGAAGACAGCTGACGCAGGTTACCTGACAAGGCGTCTGGTGGATGTCAGCCATGACGTGATCATCACCGAGGAGGACTGCGGCACACTGCGTGGACTTGTGGCTACCGCCATCAAGAACAAGGACGAAGTCGTGGAGACCCTCGGAGAGAGGATCCTCGGACGCACTACCGTGCACAACATCTACAACCCGCTCACCGGGGAAATCATCCTGGAAGCCGGAGAGGAGATCAAGGAGGACGTCGCAGCCCTCGTTGACAAGCTCCCCATCGACCAGGTCGAGATCCGTTCCGTGCTCACTTGCGAGTCCCGCAAGGGTGTGTGCGCAAAGTGCTACGGACGCAACCTTGCCACCAGCAGGATGGTCGAGAAGGGAGAGGTCGTGGGTGTCATCGCTGCCCAGTCAATCGGAGAGCCCGGTACCCAGCTTACCCTCCGTACATTCCACGTGGGAGGTACCGCATCCAGTGCAGCCGTTGACTCCAACATCACTTCCAAGTATGACGGTACGCTTCATTTCGATGAACTCCGTACCATCATCACCACGAACGATTTCGGTGAGAAGAAGGAGATTGTCGTGAGCCGCATGACCGAGCTTCGCATCTACGACCCCAATACGAACATCACGTTCTCCCAGTACGACATTCCTTTCGGTTCCACCCTGTACTTCCATGAGGGAGACACCGTGACCAAGGGAGACCTCATCTGCGAATGGGATGCCTACAACGCCATCACCATCAGCGAGAATGACGGTAAGGTCCACTACGAGAACATGATCGAGAACCTCACCTACAAGCAGGAGATAAGCGGGGACGAGATGAGCGGAGCTTCCGACAAGGTCATCATCGACAGCCGCGACAAGGCCAAGACCCCGATCATGCAGATCGTGGACGGGGAGAATGTCCTCGCGACCTTCAACATGCCCGTGGGAGCCCACGTGCTGTTCCCCGAGGGTGAAGCGGTGAAGAAGGGTGACACCATCATGAAGATCCCTCGCGCCATCGCCAAGACAGGAAACGATATCACGGGAGGTCTCCCGAGGGTGACCGAACTCTTCGAGGCACGCAGCCCGTCATCTCCCGCCGTCATCTCCGAGATAGCCGGCGAGGTCAAGATGAAGGAGAAGTCCAAGAGGGGTAACCGCGAAATCATCATCACGAACCGCTCCGGTGTCTCCAAGACCTACGCAGTCCCCATGACGAAGCAGATCCTGGTCCAGGAGAAGGATTACGTGAAGAGCGGCAGCCGTCTGTCCGACGGTGGACTCTCCCCGACCGACATCCTCAATGTGCTCGGTCCCGTCAAGGCACAGGAGTACATCGTGAATGAGGTCCAGGCAGTGTACCGCCTCCAGGGTGTGAAGATCAACGACAAGCACTTCGAGATCATCGTCCGCCAGATGATGCGCAAGGTCCAGATCATAGATCCCGGTGACACTGAGTTCCTCCCCGAGGAGCTTGTGGACAAGTGGAAGTTCATGGATACCAACGACGCCATCTACGGCAAGATGCGCATCCTCGACAAGGGAGACTCCCAGAAGTACCTCAACGGAGGCATAATCTCCGCAAGGGACCTTCGCAATGAAAACGAGTCCCTCGAAAGGCAGGGCCTGAAGATGATGACAGTGAGGGATGCAAATCCCGCCACCGCCAAGATCATCCTCCAGGGTATCACCAGGGCAGCTCTCCGTACCGAGTCCTTCATCTCGGCGGCTTCCTTCCAGGAGACCACCAAGGTGCTCAGCGAGGCAGCCATCAGGGCCCGCGTCGATACGCTCGAAGGCCTCAAGGAGAACGTCATCTGCGGTCACCTGATTCCCGCCGGAACCGGTCTGAGGGAATACCAGGACATCGTAGTGACCTCCAAGGAGGATTACGAAAGGGAGATGATGGACCTCTAGGGTCCATATCCCCGACTTCCCCTAAACTAAGAGGAGCCCCTTCGAAGGGACTCCTCTTTTTCAATTTCATTTCCTGCAGGCCCCCCGCTGTCAGCAGCTGCGGGGGGCGAATCCCCATGGAGGAATTGCACTTGGAAAATACTGGAAATGTGATGAATAATTGCAGTCGAAACTTTCCCAAAAGGTTTCTTTTTTCAAGAAGATTTCCTACCTTTGCACCGCTTTTTTCCGCCAGGAGGGACAAAAGTTTCGGTTATTAAGGCTAAATAACAGAATATCAATCCCCAACCAACGGAAAAGGTTAAGGTCAGTTTAATTAACAACTAAAATTTTTTGCACAGATGGCTGAATATTTGATGCCTGAAAAGAAGCAAGAGATTTTCGCGAAGTACGGGAAGTCCAATATCGACACCGGCTCTCCTGAGAGTCAAGTTGCTTTATTCTCCTACCGTATCGCTCACCTTACGGAGCATGTGAAGAAGAACAAGAATGACGTCGCTACACGTCGTTCCCTTCTTCGCCTCGTTGGTAAGAGACGTCAGCTTCTGGAGTACCTCCAGAAGGTTGACATTGAGAGATACAGGGCTATCGTCAAGGAGCTGGGTCTCCGCAGGTAAAAGACGAGAGAACGGATCAAGGGAGCGGTTCCGGGAAGGAACCGTCCCCTTTTTTGTATTGAAGAATACTTTTTTTGAGTTGGCCCGCCACTGGGGCGTGAGCCATGAGGTTAGAACAGAAAAACAATAAATGAACATTATCACAAAGAAAATCGAACTGCCCGACGGTAGGGTAATCGAGATCGAGACCGGTAAACTTGCCAAGCAGGCAGACGGTTCAGCCGTTGTACGGATGGGTGGCACCATGCTCCTTGCCACTGTCACATGTGCAAAAGAAGTTACGGAAGGAACTGATTTCCTTCCTTTGCAGGTAGACTACAAAGAGAAATTCTACTCCGCCGGACGTTTCCCGGGCGGATTCATGAAAAGGGAAGGCAAAGCCTCCGATTACGAGATCCTCATTGCCAGGCTCGTGGACAGGGCACTGCGTCCCCTTTTCCCGGATGACTTCCATCTGGCGGTATTCGTGAACATCTGGCTCATCTCCGCCGAGAAGGACATCCAGCCCGATGCCCTCGCAGGGCTCGCAGCATCCAGCGCCCTCGCAGCCAGCGACCTTCCCTTCCTCGGACCCATCTCCGAAGTCAGGGTATGCCGCATAGACGGACAGTTTGTCATCAACCCCTCCTTCTCCGAGATGGAGAACGCAGACCTCGAGCTGATGGTCGCCGCCACCGAGGAAAACATCATGATGGTCGAGGGTGAGATGAAGGAAGTCACCGAAGACGTCATGCTGGAGGCCATCAAGGCCGCACACGAAGAGATAAAGAAGCACTGCAGGGTCCAGAAGGAACTCAACGAGGAGTGCGGAAAGACCGTCAAGAGGGATTATCCCCATGACGAGGAGGACGAGGACCTTCGCAAGGCCGTCCACGAGTTCTGCTACGACAAGTGCTATGCCCTCGCAAAGAGCGCCCTTCCCAAGCAGGAGAGGACAGAGGGCTTCGAGAAGATCCAGGCAGACTTCCTCGCCACCCTTTCCGAGGAGGACCAGGAGGCAAAGGCTGCAATGGTTGCCCGCTACTATGCCCACGAGGAGAAAGAGGCTATGCGCAACATGATCCTCGACGAGGGTGTGCGTCTCGACGGCAGGAACTGCACCGAGGTACGTCCCATCTGGTGCGAAGTCGACTGCCTGCCCTGCGCACATGGCAGCGCCATCTTCACCAGGGGTGAAACCCAGGCTCTCGCATCCGTCACTCTCGGCACCAAGCTTGACATGAAGGAAATGGACGAGGTCCTCATCCAGGAAGACCAGCAGTTCGTCCTCCACTACAACTTCCCTCCTTTCGCCACAGGCGAGGCCAAGGCCCAGAGGGGTGTAGGACGTCGTGAGGTCGGTCACGGAAACCTTGCTTACCGTGCCCTCAAGGCAGTCATGCCCACCCAGCCCGAGTTCCCTTACGCTGTGAGGGTAGTATCCGACATCCTCGAGTCAAACGGTTCCTCTTCACAGGCTTCCGTCTGCGGAGGTTGCCTCGCACTTATGGACGCCGGCGTGAAGATAAGGAAGCCCGTTGCAGGTGTCGCTATGGGTCTCATCACCGATGAGACCAACCCCAACGACCGTTATGCAATCCTCACCGACATCCTCGGTGACGAGGACCACCTCGGGGATATGGACTTCAAGGTCGCCGGTACAGCCGACGGAATCACCGCCACCCAGATGGACATCAAGGTTGACGGACTCTCCTACGAGGTTCTCGAGAAAGCCCTCGAGCAGGCCCGCCAGGGTAGGCTCCACATCATGAACGAGATGATGAAGACCATCTCCGAGCCCCGTGAGGACTACAAGCCCTTCGTGCCTCGCATCGTCCAGATCCGCATACCTTCCGAGTTCATCGGAGCTGTCATCGGCAAGGGCGGGGAGACCATCCAGAAGATCCAGAAGGAGACTCTCACCACCATCACCATCACCGAGGAGAACAACGAGGGAATCGTGGACATCTTCGGTACCGACAAGGAGTGCATGGACAAGGCCCTCAAGTGGATCGGCGACATCTGCGCAGTTCCCGAGGCCGGCACCATCTATCATGGCAAGGTCACTTCCATCCAGGATTTCGGAGCATTCGTGGAGATACTTCCCGGCAAGGAAGGACTCCTGCATGTTTCCGAGATAGCATGGGAGAAGACGGAGAATGTCTCTGACGTGCTGAACGTGGGTGACGAACTTGACGTGAAGCTCCTCGAGATCGATGAGAAGACCGGCAAGATGCGTCTTTCCATGAGGGCCCTCACCCCCAAGCCGGAAGGCTATGAGGAGCCCCGCAGAGGCGGCAGCCGTCCTCCCCGCAGGGATGGCGGAAGCGGCAGCTCAGCTCCCCGCAGGGATGACCGTCGCGGCGGTAACTCCGGTGGAAACTTCAACCGCTCCAGGGGCGGAAACTCCGGAGAGCGTCGCCACTCTGAAGGAGGTCCCAAGAAAGGAGGCTCCGACAGCTCAAGATAATTGAGGAACGTCCGATACATTTCAAAGAGGAGGGCATCCGGAAAGGGTGCCTTCCTCTTTTTTTTGCCATGCTCAAGGGTCACAGAGGATGGGAAAGGCGTACGCAAAAACACTTAGGATCCATTTTTCACGTACATTCAAGGATTTTTCATCGGGACTTTTCCCGTATCATTGCACCCGGAAATAGCGACAGGGCCACCCTCCGCTACGCCCAGCCTGCAAATAACAATCTCTAGATACATTACCTAAAACTATCCTTCCGAACTATTCATCCCACCCCGGCAGAAGGCACACCTGACCGGGGCATTTTCATCCCTGGTCCCCGGGAAGGAGGGAGCTTTTGGATAGCAGTGAAAAGAACTCATCCTTCACCTGTTCCGACAGAGGTATCCTCACGTCCCCGAATACCACTCTACCCCTCTCCAGGGTGGTCACTTTTTCGATTCCCACAATGTAGGACTTCGATATGCGAAGGAACCTGTCCTTGGGAAGCTGTTCCCCCATGGCCTTCAGGGTGCACAGGGACACCACCTGGCTTCCGTCCTGGAGGCAGACTTTCACATAGTCCCCCATCCCCTCAATGTACAGTATGTCGTCAAGGGAAACCTGCTGGAGACGGTACTCGGTCTTGAGGAAGATGCTTTTTTTGCGTGGCCCCTGGAGGGAGGACTCATTCCCGGGACCGTCCGAAGAAGACATGGGGGCCCCATCACCGCTGCCGCCTTCCCCTTCCCTGCCGAACCATTCCCGGGCCTTGCGAATGGAAGAGAGGAAGTCCGTGTAGGAGATAGGCTTCAGGAGATAGTCAAGGGCACTTACCTTGAACCCCTCGAGGGCATAGTCGCTGAATGCGGTGGTGAAGATGACCTTTGTGCGGGGCGGGAGCATCCTGGACAGTTCCATGCCGCTCAGCCCCGGCATCTGGATATCGCAAAGAAGGATATCGACGGGACACTCCACCAGGGCCTCGAATGCCATGGCCCCGCTCCCGAAGGATCCCTTCAGCTCAAGACCGGGAGTCTTGTTGACATAGGATTCCATGAGCCGCACAGCCAGGGGCTCATCATCGACTACCATGCAGGTGAGTGTTCTCATCATATGAACGGTTTTTGAAATCATTATCCAGGGGGCAGTCACTCCCCCCCTCCATCATCCCTTAAGAGGGATATCGAGTCTGGACAGGTACACCCCGTCCTTCTCTTCGCTAGTGAAAGAGTAGTCCCCGGGATATATCATCTCAAGACGCTCCCGAAGGTTGGAGAGCCCTATCCCGGAGCCGCTTCGGTCAGAATCGGTTTTCGGGAAGGAACTGTTCCGGATGTCACAGACGAGCCTGCGGGGGTCGCCCTCTTCCCCCTCCGCCTTGATTCTTATGTCGATGAAAGAAGGTTCAGTATTGCTCACCCCATGCTTGAATGCGTTCTCTATTAGGGATATGAAAAGCATCGGGGCCATTTCCCGGCCGGGGACGGAGGGCAGGGTGTCCACCTTTAGGTCCACATGGGAGGGCATCCTTATTTTCATCAGGGCGATGTAGTCCCGAAGGAATGACAGTTCACTGTCCACCGGGACCATGGGCTTGCTGCTGTCATACAGGGCATAGCGAAGAAGACGGCTTAGGTCATGGACCGCTTCCTGGGCCATGTCCACATCTATCTGGATGAGGGAGTAGATATTGTTCAGCGTGTTGAACAGGAAATGCGGATTGAGCTGGCTCTTGAGATGAAGGAGTTCCGTTTCCGTCCTCTTCTTCTCCTTGTCCTTCCGCTCATTCTCGGACCTGTACCATTCCGATGTCATCTTTATTGCCAGGCTCACTGCCACGACCAGGGAATAGATGAGGACATTCCCGAGCAGGAGCCTCATTATCTGGGAACCCCTGTGGGGGCCGAGATGACCGGGAGAAGGGAAGAAAAGCTGGTTCACCACATGGATTGCCAGCATCATTGCCGCAATGAGCAGGACGTTCATCAGAAAGAACATGCCCAGTTTCCTCCGGAACACGTACTTCTCTATCAGGAAGAACCAGTTCACGTAGAATACCGTCATGAAGGAAAGCAGCATCACGATGAAGTGGGCGTAGTCTTTCCCGTCCACTATCGGCCTTCCCGGGAAAAACGAGAAGAATGGCATAACCGCAAAGGCGGCCCAAACGACTGCATTCACGAGCCAGCCTTTCATTTTCCTTGACGGTGAGGGCGGGGTCGCCGCCTTGTCCTTGTCTGTTGCCATGGGATTGTTATTCTTTTCCTTGTGTGTGCAAATGTAGCATTTCTGCCTCAGATGAGAAAGCGGGAGGCCTTCTCATTTCGTTCCTTGCCCTCACTCTGAGTGCCGGTCCCTTCGCCTTTCACGCTACTCATATCTCAGGGCCTCGATGGGGTCCAGGTTGGAAGCCTTTTTCGCAGGGTACCACCCGAAGAATATCCCGGTGAGGGTACAAACCGCGAAGGCGAGAACCACTGTCCACATCTGGACCGATACGGGGAAGTTCCCGATGAGCTGCACGAGGTATGCTGCCACCGCCCCGAACAGAACCCCTATGATCCCCCCGGTCACGCTAATGAGGATCGATTCTATGAGGAACTGTGCGAGTATGTCCCGCCCCTTGGCCCCGATGCTCATCCTTAGGCCGATTTCCCTGGTCCTTTCCGTCACGGACACGTACATTATGTTCATGATCCCGATGCCGCCGACGACCAGGGATATCCCTGCCACCGCCGCAAGGAGGATTGTCATCATGGAAGTGACACTGTTCATCATGGAGGCCATCTCCTCTTGGGAGCGGATGTTGAAATTATCGTCATCCCCGGCCTTGATCTTGTGATTGGTGCGCAGCACTTCCGTAATCTCCGATATCGCAACCTCGGTGTCGGCCTCGGAAGTGGCGGCGCAGACTATCTGCTGGATGTGGTTGATTGCGAGGATCCTCTTCTGGATGGTGGTGTAGGGGGCAAGTATCACATCGTCCTGGTCCATTCCCATGCTGTTGTAGCCCTTGCTCTCGAGCACCCCTATTATCCTGAAGGGAATGCTGCCGAACCTGATGACTTTCCCCACGGGGTTCTCCCCGTCCGGGAAGAGATTGTCGACTATCGTTTTTCCCACGACGCAGACCTTGGCTGCGGTCCTTATGTCCTGGTCAGTGAATATGTCCCCGTCCCCGACTTTGTAGCTACGGATCTCAAGGTAGTCCTGATTGACGCCGTAGATGCTGGTGGGGGTGTTGTTCGCCCCGTAGATTGCCTGGGCGGAACTCTGCACTATGGGGGATATGAAGGTCACATGGGGGCAGGAAGCCTCAATGGAACTGAAGTCGGCGAGTTTCAGGGACTCCATATCCGAGGAGGAGGACCTGACTCCTCCCCTCATGTAAGCCCCAGGCATTATCATTATCATGTTGGAGCCCATCTCGCTTATCTCCATCTGGATGCTCTTCTTGGAACCCTGTCCGATGGCGAGCATGGTTATGACGGCAGCGACACCGATAATGATGCCGAGCATCGTGAGAAAGCCCCTCATTTTATTGTTGCTGAGGGCCTTGAGGGCTATTTTGAATAGATTTACGAAGTTCATCTTCTGTAGTCCGTCTAGTCTGTCTGCACAGGCATGGCCGCAAGAGCGGCCCTGGCATCCAGGATGTTGTCATTACGAGTATCCGATATCACCTTCCCGTCCTTGAGAGTAATGTTGCGGGAACTGTACTGGGCGATCTCGGGGTTGTGCGTCACGAACACTATCGTCCTTCCCTCCTCGTGCAGCCTCTGGAAGAGGACGAGGATTTCAAAGGAAGTGCGGGTGTCAAGGTTTCCGGTGGCCTCGTCCGCCAGGATCACCGCAGGGTTATTGACAAGGGCCCTTGCGATTGCGACCCTCTGCATCTGTCCTCCGGACATCTGGTTGCTCTTGTGATAGAGCCTGTCCCCGAGGCCCACGGCCTTCAGGGCATCGATGGCCATCGCCTTGCGCTGCTTTGCCGAATAGGAGGGGTTGTACATAAGGGGGAGCTCGACATTCTCGACCGCGGTGGTTTTCGCGAGGAGATTGTAGCTCTGGAATATGAACCCGATCTTCCGGTTACGGAGCGTGGCACGCTCATTCTTTCCCATGCTCCTCACGTCGACCCCGTCAAGGTAGTACTCCCCGCTGGTTGGGGTATCGAGGCATCCGAGGGTATTGAGGAGCGTGGATTTCCCGCTGCCGGAAGACCCCATTATCGTCACGAACTCCCCTTCCTCTATGGTGAAGCTCACCCCGCGAAGAGCCTTCACGGTCTCGTCTCCCACCTGGAAGTGACGACGGATATTGTCAAGCCTTATTATTTCTTTTCCCATGGTTGCTGATTTGTGTGATGTTCAGGGTCATTCGCCCTTCATCTCCCCCCGATTCACTGCCTCTTTGTCCCGGCGCCCTCTTCGGAGCCTTTGTCGGAATCCTTCCTGTTGCTTCCGGGAGGCCCGGGCATGAAGGGACTGCGACCCATTTCCTTCTTGGCTGTGGCCACCGTCTTCACAGCGGCAAGTACGGTCTCCCCTTCCTGGAGTCCCTCCACCACCTCCGTCCTCTCGGACATGGTGGTTCCCAGGGTGACGGCCCTAGGGCTTATCGTGCTGCCCTCAAGGACCCATACATGCTTACCCTCGGGAACGGGATCGGGGCTTATGGTGAGGCCCAGTTTCTCGGCTGTGAGGGGGTCAGGGTTCAGGCGGGTGGCCTTTGTGGCGACCGAGGGAACGTTCTCCCGGTGGACGGTATTGATGGTTACATTGGCGGTAAGGCCGGGCTTGAGCTTGAGGTCCGGGTTGTCGGCGGTGATGACCACTTCATAGGTGACCACGTTCGAGGATGTGGTGGGTTCCAGCCTTACTTGCCTGACCACTCCCTTGAACACATCGTCAGGATAGGCGTCCACGCTGAAATCCACGTCCTGGCCCTCCAGGACCTGACCGATGTCAGCCTCGTCGACATTCGCTATGACCCTCATCTTGGTGAGGTCGTTTGCGATGACGAACAGGGTAGGGGTCGAGAACCCCGCAGCCACTGTCTGACCTTCCTCGACCGCACGGCTTATGACCACTCCGTCAATGGGGGAGGTAATGGTGGCGTAGCCGAGGTTGCGCCTGACTTTCACCATCGAGGCCTGGGACTGCTTGTAGGCGTTGAGCGCCTTCTCGTAGTTGTACAGGGCAAGGTCATAGTCCGAGTCGGAAATGAGTTCCTTGTCATGGAGAGTCTTGCTCCTCTCGTATTCCTTGAGGCGGTAATCGTACTCGGTCTTGCTGCTGGCAAGGTTGGACTGGGCGCTCTCAAGTTCTGCCTGGAGGGTGACCTTGTCCATCTCGGCAATGACCTGTCCGGCCTTGACCTCGTCATTGTAGTCGACATAGAGTTTGTCGATGATGCCGGATACCTGGGTTCCGACCTCCACTTCGGTGACCGGTTCAACGGTACCTGTGGCAGTGACGCTTCCCACTATCGTAATGGGGCTCACCCTGTCAAGTTCCATGGTGACCTGGGTCTTGGCTGAGGGACGGAAAATAAGGAAGGCCGCCACAGCCAGGACAATGGCAGCCAGGACTGCCCAAAGGATGGTTTTCTGTTTCTTATTCATGGTGCTGGGGATTGCTTATGGTGTTTTTCAAAATCATCGGAATGGTGTGATCGCTCTATTCAAAGCCCTGGTACACATCCAGGATGTGCAGGTTCAGAAGAGCCATGTACTTGGACTGCAGACGGCTTAGGCGGGCGGAGAGGAGCTCGTTTTTGGCCGTTATGAGTTCTACCGTGTTTTTCATGCCAAGGGAGAACTGCTCGTCCGTGAGCTCGAAACTCTGCTGGGCGTACTTCTCCTTCTGGGTAGCCGCGGTGTACTGTGCCTGGGCACTCAGGGCATCCAGGTAGGCAGTCTCCACTTCCTTCAAGACGGCCTTCTGCGTGGACAGGGCGCTTAGCTTACTGTTGTCAAGGGCGATGCGGGCCTTGTTCACGGCAGTCTTGTTGCGACGGTTTGAAAAGATGGGAATGCTCACGGTGAGACCCATGTTCGCGCTTATATTGTCCCCTATCTGGGAAATGAACGAGTTGCCGGTGCCGGAACGGTTGGAGGTGCCCACCCCGGCACTGAGCCCGACGGTGGGAAGGTAGGCAGAGCGGGCCTGCTTGTCGGAGAGTTCAGCCGCAGTCACGGCAAGTTCGCTGGAGGCCACCTCCGGCATATTGGCGAGTGCATTCCCGTAGACCGTCTCCTTGGAGGGGATGAGCCTGAGGATGTCCTCCTCTTCCGCATCGATGGAGGAAAGGATTATGCCCTCCGTAATGTCCAGTTCCAGGAGCTGCTTGAGCTGCAGGAGGTAATTTTCAAGATTTGTCTTGGCCACGGTTACCTGGTATTCATCGGAGTAGAGCTGGCTCTCGAGCTGGGCGAAGTCAACTTTGCTAATTGATCCTGCCTTCCACATCTGCTCGGCCCTGTCCTTCTGGGCCCTTGAGGCCTCGACTGTGCTCTCGCTGACCCTTACCGACTCCTGGGCATAGAGGGCCTGCATGTATGCCTGGACAATGGATATGCGGACATCCATGGCGCTTCCCAGGGTTGAGAGGGAATCAATCTGGTTCTGGACTTCCTGCTGCTTGATGGCGGTACGGAGCCTTCCCCCGGAGTAGAGGGTCATCTCGGAGTTGACGCCGTAGGACCCGTTGTATGTAGCAGAGTTCCCGGAAGAAAACGGCGTGGCGCTGACATTCTGGGAGGCGCTTGCCGAAAGGCTCGGGAAAAGGGCGGCCCTGGCCTGGTAGGTATCCTCCAGGCCGGAGAGATAGTTGTTGCGGCTTTGCCGGAGCTGGATATTGTTCTGCATGGCATAGTCCAGGCACTCAGAGAGAGTCCAGACCCTGTCCTGGGCGGATGCCCTGAAAGATCCTCCGCATAAAGCCAGGATGACGGGGAGAATCAGTGATGGTATGACGTTTTTCATGTGTGGATGTTGTTTTTCTTGCAATGCCGGTCCGCAGTAAGTGGGGGACCTCGTTTTCGGCTGCGAAAATACCCATACTCCCCTCCCCGGGAAACCATAATCGGTGAAATGCCCGATTTTGCCGATGAAAATGAAGCTTGGGGGAATTCTTAGTCCGGGGAAGGGGCTGTAGTTCACCTCAGACAGGGGTGCAGGAAACGCCCTTTTCCGGATTTTTAACAATTTTTAACAAATACGGTTTGGGGGAGGAAGAAAACTTTGCTACCTTTGTTTCCGGAACATCGAACCACACTCACATGATACCGGAAAACCGTAATAACAAAGTGTATTTCTCATCCAAATTGAGGGATGTCTCTCCCGTGGCATACAAGGGAGTGACGGAGATACTTGACAGTTATGGAGTAGGGCATTCCCTCCTTGATGGCACAAAGGATATATGGGCAAGGGATTACATGCCACTGCAGGTCCGGGAGGACTGTCTCATGGTGTACGACTACACGCCGGACTATCTGCGGCTCTACAAGAAGTATCAGCCCCTGATGAGTAATCCCATCGAAGTGTGCCGAGCCAACGGGATCAAGTACAAAGAATCCCTCGGCAATATCCGTATCGATGGCGGCAATGTAGTCCACTGCTCTTCGAAAGTCATCATGACCTCGAAAGTCTTCGAGGAGAACCCTTCCATATCAGTGAGGGACCTCACCGGACTTTTGGAGACACTATTTGAGGCACAGCTCATAGTCCTTCCCTGGGACCCCCGTGAAATCTATGGTCATGCGGATGGGATAGTCCGCTTCGTTGACGATGACACGGTCATTATGACCAACTACCGCCATTTCGACAAGAAGATGGCGGCGAGGTTCCTGAACATTTTACAGTCAAGGTTCAAGACAGTCCATGTCCTGGAATATGATGTCCCCACCCCGTACAAGGACAACTGGGCCTACATCAACTACCTGCAAACCGACAGGGTTCTCGTAGTCCCTTCATTCGGAGTCCCCGAGGATGAGCAGGCCTTAAGTCAAATCTCAATGTTCTTTCCCGAGTATCTTGGACGTATTGAAATGGCAGATGCGAGAGACCTTGTCAAGGGAGGAGGCTGTTTCAACTGCGCCAGCTGGACTGTT
>CAJOLJ010000026.1 GCA_905235445.1 uncultured Bacteroidales bacterium | reverse complement strand
GATTAAACTCATAACCTTCCCCGAGATGGCCCAGGATTGATTGCTTAACATTCAACTATCAACAAATCAGAGACATATCTATTTTTTACCGAACCATTGCTGTTACAATCAACGTGTTTACCATAGTATTTCCGTTAACTGATAAATATAGACGACGGCATGACTTCTCACAATTTAATGATTGTCGGTAGGACAATATCTCTCCTTTTTCTTATCGGGGGGCTTTTCTCCTGCGGTACCGTACACTCTTCTGATGACACCCTTGGAGAGGACACCCAGGACGTTCGTGAAGAAACAAACATTGACACCAGGCAGGCTCTCGTGAAGGACTTCCTGGACAGCGTCGGTCCCGAGACCTTTGATGGAGATGAGATTTATTCGCTTGGCTTGACTCCTTCACAGAAGGAGATAACCGAAAAATGCAATGACAATGCCTTCAAACTGCTGGATGCATGTTACCAGGGAGGCGACATCTTCATTTCCCCGCTCGGGGTGGAGTATGTCCTGGGGATGCTTTATGATGCGGCGGATGAAACCACTTCCAAGGAGATAGGCGATTTCCTCTCGGACGGGAAAGCGGGCAAGGAAGAACTGGATGCGTACTTCAGGTTGTTGACCAGGAACATCCCGCTCCTTGACAAGAGACTGACCTTTTCGGTCGCAAACGCTGCTTTTGTTGACAACTCCTTTAAAATCAATCCTGCCTATAAGAGCGGTGCCGTTGACACCTTCAATGCCCTCGCGGCGGAAATGGACTTTTCCGACCCGGCTTTCGTGAAGGAAGTGGTGAACCAGTGGTGCAAAATCCATACTAATGAGATGATTCCGGAACTCCTTTCCGAGGACACACCGCTTTCACTGGCCATTCTTCTTAATGCACTTTATTTCAAGGGACCTTGGGGCATGGCCGTTGACCCTGACAATAACATCGACGCTCCTTTCACGTCTTCTGACGGAAGCAAGGCGGATGTGACATACATGAAATCCCCGAATAATATCCTGAAGTTCTTCTCGACCGAAGATTTCCGCTCAGTCCTGATTCCTTTTGGAGAGAGAGGCCAGTTCAACATGACTGTTCTTCTTCCGGGGCCCGGAAGAAGTATAGAGGACATCGTGGGCTTGATGCAGGACGGAGGATGGTCTTCCATGAATGAGGCAATGTCCCTGGAACATGTCAATGTCACTATCCCGAAATTCGAGACAGAGACATCCAAAGGTCTGAAAGAGGTTCTCTCGGGGATAGGCCTCGGGGAGGCTATGTCCCCTTCGGCTACCTATCCCGGCATGCTTCTAGGTGCAGAGCGGATATCGGTAAGTGACATTCACCAGAAGACCCGCATCAAAGTCTCGGAGAACGGCATCGAAGCTGCGGCAGCTACATATTCCACACTGGGTACAGCAAATCCCGGCGATAACGAGGAACCTACGTATGTGGACTTTACTGCTGACCATAGTTTCGTGTACGTGATATCCACCGAAGAAGAGAAGATTGTCCTTTTCAGCGGAGTCTTCGAAGGAAAGAAATAAGTCCCCTTTCCCATGACAGACAGAGGGCTCTTCCTGGATGGGGGAGCCCTCTATTTAACTTCTATCCCGAAGGCCTCTTTCCGGCCATCCGCCGCCCCGGGTTCTATCTCCCGTGCTGACGGGCTACACCGGGGGTGGGGACATATTCCACCGTGAATCCTTCCTTTGTCACCTTGACTACGTTGTATCCGGGTGTGCCGTGCCCGAGGGCGTTCCCTACGGGACCGGCGCAGTAAAGGCCCATGCCGTCATATTCGCTTACCCATTCCTGGTGGCAGTGTCCCGAGAAAACGGCGTCAACGCCATATTTCTTGAAAAGTCCCAGATATCTTTCCCTCTTCTCGAGGGAGAAATTGGAATAATCCTCCTCCTCGTCAATCTTCTCCCTGATAATGGGGCAGTGCAGGAACACGAAGGTGTAAGCGCAGTCCTTATATGACTCAAGTTCTTTCTCAAGCCAGGCGAACTGTTCCTCCTCAGCCTGCGTTGCTCCATCCTTGATGCAGGTCGAGTCGAACCCCACAAAGGCGCAGCCATTCCCTTCGAAGGAGAAGCGGTCATAACCTCGCAGGGAAAGGTAGAAGTCCCTTGTCTGTTTCGTGTAACCCCGGATGTCATGGTTCCCGGGAATCTCGAAAACGGGAGAGGTGAGTTCAGCCTTGCGGACCCTGTAAATGGAGTCCTGGACCATGTTGGTGGGTTCGTTTACGAGGTCTCCCGTCATGAACACATAGGAGGGTTTTAGGGAATTGACAGCCGTCACCGCCGCTTTCATGAGCGTGTCCGAATTGATGTAATTCGCAGAGGTGTCCATGAACCCGATTTGCGGGTCGGTCATGTGCACGAAGGTGAAGCTCTCCTGCCTCTTGTTGCACGAGAGCATTGTCACGATGAGGATGAGGGTGAAGTATGCCTTCTTCATGATTTTGCCAGTGAAGATTCTACCACTTGAGGCTCTGTCCGCCGATGAACTCCCTGAGGATGGATGTGGGAGGAATGAACTGGATTTCCTGGGGAGACAGGGCTGTTATGTAGCCCAGGAACTTGAGCAAGCGACGGGCCTCGGTGTATGCGGGGGATGAAGGATGGATTCTCAGAAGGAGAGGTTCTGCGTGATACTTCAGAAGCGGGAGCTCATAAATGAGGGCCGAGTTGAAGATGGCGTCCGCATTCTCCTGGAAAGGGAAGATGTTCTTTGTCTCGCCTCTTCTGACGCTGTCCCAGCGAAGGATCGTGTCCTCGGGAGTTATGCCCCTCACCCGAGCATCACGTACCATCCGGCGCAGCAGCCTGTTCTCCGATGTGGAGATGTTGTTGTTCTCATCCAGGGGCAGGGAAGTGAGGGCGGAGACATACACCCTGAAGATCTTGGTGCTGTCCACTCCCTTGACCATTTCCGGGTTCAGGGCATGGATGCCTTCCATGATGAGGATGTCGTTATCCTCAAGTTTCATCATGTCGCCCTTCCATTCACGTTCACCTTTCTTGAAGTTGAAGTAAGGAATCTCGACTCTCTCGCCCCTGAGCAGGGCGTTCAGCTGGTTGTCCAGGAGCTCCAGGTCCATAGCGTAGAGGGACTCGAAGTCGTAGTTGCCGAACTCGTCCTTGGGTGTCTGCTCCCTGTTGAGGAAGTAGTTGTCAAGTTCAATCACCTTCGGGTTCAATCCAAGGACCTTGCACTGGATTGCGAGACGAAGTGAAGAGGAGGTCTTGCCGCTGGAGGAGGGCCCGGCGATGAAAACAATCTTGATGTTGGACCGCTTCTGGTAGATTTGGTCGGCTATCTGGGCATATTTCCTCTCATGAAGGGCCTCCGCTATGTTGATGAGGGTCCCTACCCTGCCTTCTGAAATCGTGGTGTTGAGGTCCCCGACACCGTTGATCCCAAGGATGGTGCACCAGTTACGGTATTCCCCGAGGGCATCGGACATCTTGGACTGACGGTGGTAGCCCTGCAGGGACTGGAAGTTGCCCATCTGGGGCATCTGCAGGCAGAATCCCCGTCCGAAAGGCACCAGGCCGAAGACGGTAAGAAGACCGGTGGAGGGAAGCAGAGGTCCGTGGAAGGTATCGATGACCCCTCCAAGGGAGTAGACGCTCCAGTTGAACCTTCCGATGCTCTTGAGCAGCTGCGCCTTGGACGTCTGTCCCTGTCCCTCGAAGAGGGGGATCGCCTCTTCGGCCAGTATCTTGCCCTTGATGAAAGGAAGGTCGGCTTTCACGATTTCCCGCATCCTCTCGGCGATGGCATCGACGTCAGCGTCAGTGAGGAAGTGAGTTGGCCTGGTGCCGTCTTCATACATTTTGTCAAGCGCAAGCTCGCAGTACAGTCCTCCCGGGAGGGAGTGCTCCACCATGAGGATCTTGTCGGGATGAAGTTCCCGGATTGCTTTCTGCAGGACGAATACGAGGCTGCGGATATAGCAGCGCCGGCCTTCGGGATTTGAGTAGCCGATGAATTCAACCTCGCGGGAGAGGGAGAGTTTGTAGCTGAGTTCCTTGAGTTCATGGTCCACCAGGGCGGCCAGCACCGGCAGTGAAGCCCCGGTCCTGGGGTCTTTGACACGGGGGCACCACTTTGCCGAGAAGTCCAGAAGTGACATCCCGAACTCCGCTTTGTGGCGTTTTCCGTCATTTATGCAGTTTACCTTTATGTCTTCGTTTGCGCTTTTGATATTGAAGGCCGGTTTCGGGGAGGCCTTCTGTTCCGTGTTTTCCATCGTGTGTAAGTGTATGTTAACTATGTGGGTGTTTGCGTGTTATTTAAGTACTTCCCTCAGGAAGGGACCAGTCGGGGACGAGGGGTCCTCTGCCACCTCTTCCGGAGTGCCTTTGGATACTATCCTTCCTCCTCCGGCCCCACCTCCGGGACCCATGTCAAGGAGGTAGTCAACGCTTTTGAGAACGTCCAGGTTGTGTTCGATTATGATGACGGTGTTTCCTCTCTCGACCAGTCTCTGAAGGGCGGAGAGAAGCACCTTGATGTCTTCGAAATGGAGTCCGGTGGTGGGTTCGTCGAGGATGTACAGGGTGTTTCCCGTGTCCTTGCGGGAAAGTTCCTCGGAAAGTTTCATCCTCTGGCTCTCACCCCCGGAGAGGGTCACTGCGCTCTGTCCCATCTTGACGTAGCCCATGCCTACGTCCACCATGGTGCGAAGCCGAGGCTCGATGTCGGGGATGTTCCTGAAGAACTCGCATGCCTCGGAAATGGACATTTCCAGGACGTCGGAGATGCTCTTTCCCTTGTATTTCACTTCCAGGGTATTCTCCCTGTAGCGCTTTCCCCGGCACGCTTCGCAGGGGACATGCACCGAAGGGAGGAAGTTCATTTCGATGATCTTTATTCCCGCTCCCTTGCACTCTTCGCACCTTCCTCCTTTCACATTGAAGGAGAATGTCCCGGAGTCCATGCCGCGGACCTTGGCGTCCACGGTGGAGGCGAAAAGCTCCCTGATGGATGTGAATACACCGGTATAAGTGGCAGGGTTGGAACGCAGCGTCTTTCCGATGGGGCCCTGGTCTATTACTACCATCTTGTCAATGTTCTCCTTTCCCTCGATGCTGTCGAAGGGCAGGGGATGGAGGGTGGAGTTGGGATAGAAGACGTTGTGAAGGTACGGCATCAGGGTCTCGTTGATAAGGGACGATTTGCCGCTTCCCGATACTCCGCTCACTCCCACGAGGCACCCTAGAGGGATGTTCACGTCGATCCCTTTCAGGTTGTTTCCGCTGGCGCCCTTGATGCTTATGAACTTGCCGTTGCCTTTTCTTCTGGTGGGGGGGACATCAAGGGACCGTTTATACTGGAGATAGTCAACCGTAAGGGAGTCACCGAGCAGCGCATGAGCCTTGGCATCCGTGTCAAGAGGCTTCCGGCCGAGGATGTATGAAGTGGGGGCGCTCAGGCATATCTTTCCTCCTTCGGACCCGGCACCGGGACCTACGTCCACTATCCAGTCGGAGGAGTTCATGGTCTCGGCATCATGCTCGACCACCATTATGGAGTTTCCCTCGTCACGGAGTTCCTTGAGCGAGGAAATCAGTTTCCTGTTGTCCCGTTGGTGAAGCCCGATGCTGGGTTCGTCGAGGATGTACAACACGTTTACCAATCGTGAACCAATCTGGGTGGCCAGACGTATCCTCTGGCTTTCCCCTCCGGAGAGGGTCGCGGTCGGACGGTCCAGGGTAAGGTAGTCAAGACCGACGTCAAGAAGGAAATGGATCCTTTCCTGCAGTTCCTTGAGGATGTCGTGCCCGATGGCCCTCTCCCTGGCGGAGAGTTTGCCTGGCAGGTCATCTATCCATTTGGCGAGGTCGGTGATTTCGAGGGCTGAAACTTCCGAAATCGTCTTTCCGTCTATCTTGAAGTACTGTGTCTCCGCTTTGAGTCTCGTGCCGTGGCAGAGGGGGCAGACGACCTCGTCATCTATCTTCTCGACGATTCCTCCGAAAGACTCCATCTGGGCGTCCCGGCCTTCCCCGACACGGAAGAGTTCGTCGCTGCCGTATACGAGAAGGGTTATGCACTCGTCCGGGATGGTTGCCACGGGGTCATAGATGGAGAAGCCGTATTTCCTGGCGATCGCACGGATGATTTCGAACTTGCGGTTCTCCCGGACTTTGCCCAGGGGCACTATCGCACCTTCCGCAATGGACTTGTTCCTGTCCGGGATTATCCTGTCCATGTCCACGTCCACTATCTTCCCGAGCCCCTTGCAGTGGGGACAGTACCCTTCGGGGGAATTGAACGAGAAAGTGTGTGGCTGAGGCTCCTGGAGTGAAAGACCGGTATCGGGGTCGATGAGGTGTTTCGAGAAATGCGATACCTCCCCGCTGTTCCAGTCCAGTATGGCTAGGGAACCCTTACCACGGGTGAGGGCTACCGTCACGGAGTCTCGCACTCTTTTCTCATCCTCCTTCTTCGGGACAAGTTTGTCCACGACGAGCTCTATGAAGTGACCCTTGTATCTGTCAAGTGTCGGTACATCCTCTATGGGATAGATTGTGCCGTCCACCCTGATTTCCGAGAAGCCTCTCTTCTTGGACTGCTCGAGGAGGTCCTTGTAGTTTCCCTTGCGGCCCCTCACGAGAGGGGCCAGAAGGACGCAGCGCTTCCCCTGGAACCTTTCCATGATGAGGTCCACTATCTGGGAATCCGTATAGTGCACCATCTCCAGGCCGGTGGTGGGGGAGTAGGCTCTCGATGCCTTGGCATACAGGAGCCTCAGGAAATCATATATCTCAGTAATTGTCCCCACCGTGGAACGCGGATTGTTGCCGGTGGTCTTCTGCTCGATGGCAATGATGGGACTCAGGCCGTGGACTTCCTCGACATCCGGCTTCTCCAGTATTCCCATGAAATGCTTGGCATAGGGACTGAGCGTATCCATGTACCGCCTCTGTCCCTCGGCATAGATGGTGTCGAAAGCCAGGGATGATTTGCCCGAACCGGACAGGCCTGTCACCACCACGAACTCACCCCGGGGGATGTCCACGGAGATGTCCTGGAGGTTGTGGGCCTTTGCGCCACGGATCTGTATGTATTCCCGCTTCGGGGTCTCTTTTTTCGCCATGTGCTAGATTATGTCATCGGAGGAGATGAAGATCCCTTCAACGCCTTGCCCGTCATCCCACTTCTCATTGAAAGGCTGCAGGAAGGGATTGTGGGTGCGTTCCTGCCCGATGTTGCTGACGGGACCGTGGCCGGGAAGAATCTCGGTGTCAGCGGGAAGTCCCATAAGCTTGTCCATGATGGACACAATGAGTTTGTCATAGTCGCCGAAGGGGAGGTCGCTCCGTCCGATGCTTCCGGCGAAAAGAGTGTCACCCGTAAGGAGCACACTGGAGTCCTTGTCATACAGGCATACCCCGCCTGGGGTGTGCCCGGGGGTGTGGATGACTGTGAAAGGGTGCTCAAGGATGCTGAGCTCCTGCCCGTCGTAAATGGGCTCGAAAGGGAATGACACGTCCGGCTCACTCAGTCCGAATGGGCCCACGATTTTTCGGTTGAATTCCAGCATCACGGAGTCGTCAGGGTGCATGTACACGGGAATGGAGTACTTTTGCGAAGTCTCCGTCACCCCGAATACATGGTCGAAATGCCCATGGGTCAGGAGGATGGCCTTCGGCTTGACGCCCTCCTTTTCTATGAAGGAGTACAACTGTGCCGACTCATCATCCTCATAGCAGCCTGGGTCCACGATGACACCCTCCCCCGATGGGGCGTCCCACAGGAGATAGGTGTTCTCCCCGAAGGGGTTGAAGCAGAAAACCTTTATTTGAAGCATGGAGCGTGAACTGTCTTGTTAGCTTGCGAAGATAACAAAAAAGAGGTGAAATCGGGAAACATTCTTCAACAAAGAATATCCGCTTTCTGCTTATTGTGTTTGTCGGGATGAGATACCTTTATTTGAGAATATGTCTAAAGTCGCAGGTTCTGCTGGGTCCCTAGGACCCACCCATCAATAGAAGAAAATGTCCCAGCTATGGAAACAAAGGGTTTGTCCTTTTTTTATGAAACAAAAGAAGCCTTTTCTCAGTTTGCCTTTTTTGTCCAAAGTCCATATATTTGTACTGCGGGTTCCCTCTGCAGGACCCCGCCCCACACTTTTAGACACTCTTCATTCCTATGCACATCGGCATCGCTGGAAATATCGGTAGCGGAAAGACCACACTCACCCGTATGCTTTCGCAGTACTACGGCTGGACCCCCAAATACGAGGCTGTGAGCTATAATCCTTATCTGGAAGACTACTACAAGGACATCCCCAGGTGGTCCTTCAACCTTGAGGTGTATTTCCTCGAGCAGCGTTTCAAGGATGTGCTGGAGATAGCGAAGAGTTCCGATGTCATAATCCAGGACAGGACGATCTTCGAGGGTGTGTATGTGTTCGTGGCAAACAACTATGCCCAGGGCAACCTTACGGAGAGGGATTTCAGGACGTACATGGACCTCTTCGAGCTCATGATGTCCCTGGTGAAGGCCCCGGATCTTCTTATCTATCTGAAGTGCTCCATCCCTCACCTCGTGTCCCAGATCCAGAAGAGGGGACGAGACTACGAGCAGTCCATAAGCCTGGAGTACCTCCAGGGGCTCAACGACCGCTACGAGTCCTTCATCGGAAAGGACTATCCGGGGAAGGTGCTCACCATAGATGCGGACGAACTGGATTTCGAGAACAGGCCCGAGGACTTCGCGTTCATAACGGACAGGATAGATTCGGAACTGTTCGGCCTATTCAATCAGCAGTGAAAACAAAAATAGACAAACCATGCATATAGCTATCGCCGGAAATATCGGAAGCGGCAAGACTACGCTTACCAAGATGCTCGCAGCCCATTACGGCTGGACCCCGAAATTCGAGTCGGTGGATTTCAACCCCTACCTCGCTGACTTCTACGAGGACATGGAGAGATGGTCGTTCAACCTTCAGATTTACTTCCTGAACAAGAGGTTCAAGGATGTCGTGGACATTTCCAAGTGCAGTGAAGTGATTATCCAGGACAGGACCATCTACGAGGATGCGCGCATCTTCGCCCCGAACCTCCACGGGATGGGACTTATGTCAAGCAGGGATTTCGAGAACTACTCCGATCTTTTTGACCTGATGATGTCCCTGGTGAAGGCCCCTGACCTGCTTATCTATCTTCGCAGTTCCATTCCCAACCTCGTCTCCCAGATCCAGAAGAGGGGACGCGAGTACGAGAAGAGCATCCGCATCGATTACCTCACCGGCCTGAACGAAAGGTATGAGAACTGGATAGCCGAGTATGACCACCGTCTCCTGATAGTGGATGCCGACCGCTACAAGTTCGGCAACAAGCCGGAGGATTTCCAGGCAGTGACCGATATGATCGACGGGGAACTCTTCGGACTGTTCCCGTCCCCGATCGAGTAAAACTTCACCATCATCCAAAAACACAACGACACACTGAAATGAAAAAGTACACATGCAACGTATGCGGCTATGAGTATGATCCCGAGGTCGGCGATCCCGACAATGGGATTGCTCCCGGAACACCCTTCGAGGACATTCCCGAGGATTGGGTGTGCCCCTACTGCGGAGTCGGCAAGGAGGACTTCTCACAGTCCTAGGTCCGCGCTCCACTCATGTATTGTTTTTGGGGCTCCGCCATTCCTTCCCGTGCGGGTGTGGATGCGGGGCCTCAATTATGCTCATTATAAAGCGTATTTGAGATGAATGCTGTGCTCATAGGTCTTCTGATACCCCTTCTCGGCACCGTCCTCGGTTCCGGGTTCGTCTTCTTCATGAAAAAGGAGATGTCGCCCCTCCTTCAGAAGATACTGCTTGGGTTCGCCTCGGGAGTCATGGTCGCAGCCAGCGTATGGTCCCTTCTCATTCCTTCCATCGAGATGAATTCCGATATGGGAAAGGCAGCCGTGTGGCCTGCCACTGTGGGACTGTGCCTGGGCTTCGCCTTCCTGCTTCTGATTGACCAACTCACGCCTCACCTTCACCCCCTCGGTGGCCCGGAGGGACCCCGGTCACACCTCAGCAAGACTGTCATGCTTTCCCTGGCCGTAACCATACATAACCTTCCCGAGGGAATGGCTGTCGGCGTGGCCCTTGCCGGGGCCATGAATTCCGCTTCCGGGATATCCGTTGCCGCGGCCCTTGCCCTGAGTCTCGGTATAGCCATCCAGAATGTCCCGGAGGGTGCCATTATATCAATGCCGCTGCGTGCTGCGGGGAACTCCCGCTGGAGGGCTTTCCTCGTCGGTGGTGCGAGCGGTGTGGTGGAACCCATAGGCGGGGCCCTTGTCATCATGCTTGCCAGCGTCTTCACGCCGATAATGCCATATCTGCTGAGTTTCGCAGCCGGGGCAATGTTGTACGTGGTCATTGAGGAACTCGTCCCGGAAGCTTCCCAGGGAGAACATTCCAACCTCGGAACCGTAGGATTTGCGGTGGGGTTCGCCCTCATGATGGTACTGGACGTGGTCCTTGGGTAGATATTTCAAAAATGAATAAAAATATTACAATTATTGAAATATTATAGATTGATATCATCTTCGGGTGCCTCGCAGGTGCAGCTCCTTTTTGTTGGGCCTCTGAGGCATTCCTTTTCTTCAAAATTCGCCAAAGACAAACAAAAAATGCCCTTCCAGGCCTTTCCAGTGGTGTTTTTTATGTAATTGCAGTATCAATCAAGCATTTGGAAGGGTTGTTTACTTTCAATAATCATATAATTGTAAGTATTCTTTTGGAATCTTCAGAAAATCCTCAATTTTTTTTGTTTTTGCCAAAGGAAAAAATGTATATATTTGCAGAGTCAATTCAGAAACAGAGGGGGCATCGGACTTTAAGGAGCAAGACCGGATGTCTCCCTTGCTTTTGTTTGTAAAGGCCCAGTTCCGTGGCTTTAATGTTCCCTCTGCGGGAACGGAGGGGGCGGGAACTATGGAACAAAGGATAAACCGGTCCCCTGGGACCGGATACTATCTTTCATGATTTTGGCGGTTCATCTTGCAGATGGGCCGCCTTTTGTCTTTGCCGACTATCGCAAAAAACGGGGAAAGATTAATTTTTAGTCTAAAGCGGGTTATTATTGGTGAAAAACTCCAATTTCTAATGTTTTTTATTGGAATAATGTCTAAAAATGAGACAAATTGCTACTATTGCATGATTCTTGCTGCAAGTGTTGCAACTACAAAACCTCACAGAAATGGCAAAACGCAAGAACGTCACGGATGAGGGTGACAGGAATGACACCTCCGTCCAAGTAATAGACATAAAGCAATTCAGCAAGCTCTTTCCCGTGGAGAATTTCGTCTCCCTCGGGAATGATTTCATGCTCTCGGACATCCATTACGACTCGGCCTTCGACCAGCTCTCCTTCCCCTGCAAGTTCGATGGGTTCATGGCGGTATGCTGCCTCGAAGGTGAGATCGACCTGGACCTCAACCTCAGTTCCTATCATATGGAGAAGAGTTCTCTGATGGTGAGTGTACCCTCCCAGATATTGAGGATATCGCACCAGTATGAGGACTCCCGCAGCATCCACTGCATCCTTGTAGCTGTATCGAAGGAGTTCCTCTCCTCGATATCATTTGATTTCGGTAAGTTGTTCTCCGACGGAATCAAACTTCTCGACAATCCCGTCGTGAAGTTGAGAAGAAAGGAGGAAGACATCCTGAGTTCATATCTGAACATGGCATATCAGATAATGAACTCGGATATCGTGGAGAAGCAGGCGGTCATCGGTCCGCTCGTTTCTTCGGCATACAATGTCATCGCCGATGTCTGGAATAAGAACATGAAAAGCAGCCAGGGGCAATCTTCCTCCATCCGGTCCCGGGCCCTGCTCGGGCAGTTCCTGACCCTTCTCTCGGAGAACTACAATGACCACCGAGACCTGTCATTCTATGCCGCGCAGCTCGGCATGACCCCCAAGTACCTTTCCAGGGTCATAAAAAATCAAACTGGCCGCAGTGCAGCCCAGTGGATAGACTCCTACGTGATCCTTGAAGCGAAGAACCTCCTGAAGCACTCGGATCTCAACATAAAAGAGATAGTGGAGAAGATGAAATTCCAAAACCAAAGTGTATTCTACAAGTTCTTCAAGACACATACGGGCAAGACCCCTACTCAGTATCGCAATAGCTGAGTGCGGTGATAATGAATTGTTTTGAATCGAAGATTTTAAATCAATTTAAGATTTTATAGTGTAAGTTAAATTTTGCGATAATCAAAAATAATTAACTTTTGGCTTGCAAATAGGAAAAATGTTTCTACCTTTGCAGTGGACATATGAAGTTTTTCATGTCTATTTGTTAAGTTCGTTTTATAGGCCGTCGCTTTGGGGAAAGCGGCGGCCTTTTGATGTATTGGTCAAAAAGGCTGCAAGAAAGATTAGAACCACTTGAAAGTGTAGCTTTTACACTATTAATGGGCTCAAAAATGCGGCAAAATGAAGCCTTCTGAAAGAAAACTCTCGTTTCAGTGAACCTCAGATGGCTTTTTTTTAACGATTTTCCATAAATTTGTATGTTTTACATAGGAGGCGTGTCCCCCTGCCACAGGTGAGCGAAGAATAATTCATCAAAACACAATAACAAACAAATGACAAAGAAAAATTCAAACCTCGTCGCGATTATTACGATGTGCTTCATCTTCGCGATGATTTCCTTTGTGACGAATATGGCCGCCCCGTTCGGCAATATTTGGAAAGGCCAGTATAGCTGGGCCGGTATGATGGGTAACCTCATGAACTTCGCCGCTTACCTGTTCATGGGTATCCCCGCAGGCAAGATGCTCGTGAAGATCGGCTACAAGAAGACCACCCTCATTGCCCTCGCTACAGGTTTCGTGGGAATCTGCATCCAGTGGCTCTCCTCCTTCTCCTTCGTCGGCTCCGCTGCCATCTATGTGTACCTGCTCGGTGCATTCGTCTGCGGATTCTGCGTCTGTATGCTCAACACCGTGGTCAACCCCATGCTCAACATCCTGGGCGGCGGCGGAAACCGCGGAAACCAGCTCATCCAGACCGGCGGTACCCTGAACTCCCTCACCGGAACCCTCACCCCGCTGCTGGTCGGTGCCCTCATCGGAACCGTTACCGACAAGACCTCCATGGCAGACGTGACCCCTCTGCTGTTCATCGCAATGGGTGTCTTCCTGGTGGCTTTCTTCATCATCTACTTCGTGACCATCCCCGAGCCCGCAAAGGAGAGAAACACTACTGTCTATGAGCACAGCGCATGGAACTTCCGCCATTTCGTGATGGGAGCCATAGCAATCTTCTTCTACGTAGGTATCGAGATCGGTATCCCCGCCCAGGTCAATTTCTTCCTGTCCGATGCTACAGAGAAAGGTGCAGGTATCGCAGTCAACGGAGCCGCAATCGGTGGTGCAATCGCAGCTATCTACTGGCTCCTCATGATGGTAGGACGTTTCCTCAGCACCCTCATTTCCGGCAAGGTCAGCACCAAGCTCCAGATGACGGTGGTCTCCACGGTGGCAATCCTTCTTGTTGTCATCGCCATCTTCGTTCCCAAGACAGTCACCGTGAACATGCCCGGTTACAGCGCAGCTGACGGATTCGCTATGTTCAGGGTTCCCCTCAGCTGTCTCTTCCTTGTCCTCTGCGGTCTTTGCACCTCTGTTATGTGGGGAGCCATCTTCAACCTCGCAGTCGAGGGTCTCGGCAAATACACCGAGAGCGCTTCCGGAATCTTCATGACCCTCGTGGTCGGTGGCGGTATCATGCCTCTCATCCAGGAATTCATCGCCAAGGGCGCAGGCTACATGAACAGCTACTGGCTGGTCGTGGCAATGCTCGCATACCTGCTGTACTATGCGCTGATCGGTTCCAAGAATGTCAACAAGGACATCCCCGTTGATTAATCCATAACTAATAATTATATGGCACAAGACCTAGTAATCGGAATAGACATAGGTGGACAGACCACCAAATGCGGTGTCGTGGATGCCAGGGGCACAGTCCTCGCACAGACAGTCATCCGTTCTGACACCTACAATACCGTCGAACCTTACATCGCCGAGCTCGCTGACGCCCTCAAGAGGATAATTTCCGAGAGCAAGACCGAAGGAGCCATCCGTGGTATCGGAGTTGGCGCACCCAACGGCAACTACTACACCGGAACCATCGAGAATGCAGTGAACCTCAGCTGGGGCGGGACTACCACTATCCCGTTCGCAAAGCTTCTCTCCGAGGCAATGGACGGCATTCCCGTATCCCTCACCAATGATGCCAATGCAGCTGCCATGGGAGAAATGACCTATGGCGCAGCCAGGGGTATGAAGAATTTCATCATGATCACCTTGGGGACCGGTGTCGGATCCGGTATCGTCATCAACGGCGAGATGGTATACGGCCACGACGGCTTTGCCGGTGAACTTGGCCACACCTGCGTCATCCGTCACAACGGAAGGACCTGCAACTGCGGAAAGACCGGCTGTCTGGAGACCTACTGCTCCGCTACGGGAGTTGCCCGTACAGCAAGGGAGTGGCTGGAGATGAGCGACGAGCCTTCGCTTCTCCGTTCCCTCGACAAGATCACATCCAAGGATGTGTATGAGGCTGCCAAGGAAGGCGACAAGCTGGCTCTGAAGATCTTCAACTACACCGGAACCCTGCTGGGAGAGAAATTCGCAGACTTCATCGAGTTCTCCGCTCCCGAGGCCATTGTCCTCTTCGGAGGTCTTGCCCGCAGCAAGGAGTTCCTCACCGAGCCCATTCTCAAGGCTATGAACGACAATGTCCTCCCTCTGTGGAGAGGCAAGGTCAAACTGGTCTATTCCCAGCTGAAGGAGTCCGATGCTGCCATCCTCGGCGCATCCGCACTCGCTTGGGAACTCTAGCGCTGTATCAGTGCTCTTGGCCACCTCCTCGTATTCGCGGGAAGGTGGCCATTTTTTTCCCCTCCTCCGTGCAAGGAATCGAAAGGGCGGGCATTATTATTGGTGAACAGTAAAATAACAACAGGGCTGATATGAAAAAGTTTATCCAAATAACGCTCAAGACGCTTCTTTTCGTGGCGCTCCTTTCCCCGTTGTCCCTTCTCTCCTGCATGAAGGGCGCCGCTGACCCCGATATCCTGGATCTGGAACCTATCGACAGGGTCGATATCCCCCTTACCACGAAGCAGGCGGAGCTCTCCGACATCGGTAACGACCTGGCCTTCTCTTTCCTGTCATATGTGTCCAACGAGGAAGGGCCCGGAAAGGACATAACGATATCACCGCTCTCCCTTCAGTTCCTGCTCGGTCTTCTCTCCGACGGGGCCGAGGGTCAGACTCTGTCTCAGATCCTTTCCGTACTGGGTTTCCCGGAAGGGACACCCAGGGAACTTTCAGACGGGTACTTCTCCACCATGATGTCGTATCTCGGGGTACTTGACAACACGGTCAGGATATCCCTTGCCAATGCCGCATTCGTGCGTGAAGGCATCTCCTTCAAGCCCGTCTATGAGCAGATGATAGAGAAGAACTTCGATGCTTCCGTCTTCACTTTCCCTGCGAACAATCCCGCCAAGGGGGTCTCCGACCTCAACTCCTGGTGCTCGGACAGGACAAACGGGATGATACCCAACCTTATCGACTCCGTCGACCCCAGTGTGCTCGCATACATTGTGAACGCCCTATATTTCAAAGGGACATGGAGACGTCCCTTCGACGCCAAGCTCTCTTCCATGAAGCCTTTCCATCGCCCGGGGGGCAAGGATGTCCAGGTCGAGATGATGTCAAGGGTGGAGGCCACGGACTACGCCAAGGACGGTACATGTTCGGCAATAAGCCTCCCCTACGGAAACGGGGCATACAACATGATGTTTATCCTTCCTGCCGATCCTGGGGAGGACATCGCAACGTTCCTTTCATCATTCAAGGCCGAGAGGTGGTACCGCCTTTTGGCTTCGATGAATTCCTTGGAAACCGATGTCCTTCTTCCCAAGTTCGAGACTTCGTACGCCGTCGCACTCAAGAAAATGCTCGGGGCAATGGGTATGGAGGACGCTTTCAGCGGAGAAAAAGCGGATTTCAGTGCTATGAGCGATACCCCCATGTTCATATCTGAAATCCTCCAGAAAGCCAGGATCAAGATCGAGGAGAGGGGAACCGAGGCTGCAGCCGCCACCGTCGCCATGCTCATTGGGGCGGCTTCACCCGGTGCCATATACCAGAACCCCGTTTTCCATGCTGACCGTCCTTTTATCTACATCCTCTATGAAAAAAGTACTTCCGCAATACTTATGTGCGGACAGTACTGCGGAGAGAATAGATAGCTTAACATGAGAGTTCCCCCCTCCATGGGCAGAGTCACATTCGGTACGGCATTCCTGCCGTATCTTATGTGTCTTTTGCCATTGGCATTTCAGGGGACAGGGCTTTTTGCCCAGCGCATACCGCAGGACAGCGCCTCCGTAGCGGTCGGGACAGTGACAAGAGTGACTCTGCACCCCTCCGGTGTCCAGGGAGAGAAAGCCGTACGGACAGGCAAGATCGCCATAGCCGTAGGTGGGGCCGGACTTCTTGCCGGAGGGGCGCTGCTTCTCGCGGCAAATGCCATTGCCCCTGGCGAACCTCCACAGGATGCGATAGGAGCCTCCCTTGCCTTTGTCGGGGGAGTATCCTTTGCAACAACCGGTGCAACCGTCCTGATGGCGGCAATCCCCATTTACCTTGGGGGGAGCACACTGAGGAATGCACCCTCTCCATGGCGGGACATTAATTATGAGGGTAATGGACAGAAAGGCTGGAATGTAATGTGTGAAGTGGATACGGGGTTGCCACTTAGCCTGGGAGCGAAAGTGGGCTTCGGGTACCATAGGGTAGCCTATGACTACTGGGGCATAGGTACCGGGGCTTGCATCAGCAGCCCTTCCGAGTCGGGTAGACGGCTCTTCTCCTTGCCCATCTACCTTGAAAACCGGAGAACTTTCTCAAGGAAGGCGGTAGCTCCCTACTTCGGCCTTCGCGGTGGCATTGACCTCAGCACCTTCAGCAACATCTATCCTTACGTGAATCCCGAGGTGGGTGTCAGGATGCGCCAGTCGACCTCGGTTCCCAATTCCTGGTGGGTAGGCCTGGGGTTCGAGTCCGCCCCGAATTACGCCTGGAGGGTATACTACAAGGTTGGATACGGGTTCTAGATGCCACTTATGTACACTAATCGGTGAGGAGGTTGGCGTATCCCTGTCCCATCAGGAGCAGGTCTTCGTCATGAAGCAGTTCTACCGTCACTCCCTTCTGGAATATCATCACGATATCGGATCCCCCGAACAGGAAATATCCCATCTCGTCACCTCTTTTGACCTCCCCTCCTACATGAAGGGACGGAATCCAGTTGACGCTGCATATCTGTGACATCCCGACTGGAAGCATGGCCACAAGGCCGAACTTCTGCGTCTCGATGATTGCGCATGCCCTGGTCTCCACCATCTGGAACCCAAGGTCGTTGACGTAGTAATAGAGTTTCCGCTCATTGTCCCACAGGGTGTAGCCGCCACCTGCCGCAACTCCCGGAATGGTGCGAAGTTCCTTGATAACTCCGTCCACGGGGGCATGATACCTGTGGTAGCAGTTCACGTCAAGGAATGTATGTGTCAGGGTTCCGCCCTCAAAGGCATCCTTATATGATGAGTCCTTGCCCAGGAGTTGTGCTATGTCGGAAAGCTTTGCTGTCTTTATCTGAAGGTCATTGGGATATACCAATTGGCTGTTGTCGTCAATGGCCCATGTCTTCTTCGGCCAGGAGTCTGCGGGAGCTACGACATCCGCGTCGGCGATGGGACGCATGTCGGGAGAAGCCAGGGAGCGGGCGAAGAACTCATTGAATGTGCGCCACTGGTTACCCTCCCCGTACCAGCCTTCCGTAAGTCCCCATGCGGGGTCATTTGCCACCATGTCGTAATATGAGTCGTTCCAGCTCTCGGGTGTATCCAACCAGGCACCCCAGTCATTCGCATAGGTTGTGAGCCAAGATGAGAACGGTTCAACGAACTCCACGGTGGGGTAGAAGTATCCCCGTCCCTCAAGTTCCTCAAGAGGCTGGTCCACCACGAACCAGAAGTATCCCGTTCCCTGGTCAGCCCTCCCATAGAGGGAGCGGCCGTACTCGGTGGGGGAAGGCTTCAGCATGACGTCCCAGGGAAGACAGCGAACGTTGCGGTCCACGAAAGAGTAGAACTCTTCCAGGGTCTGGGCTGGATTGTAATCCCTGTCGGGGTTAATCGCGGCAGCCTGGCTTATGGCATGTTCCAGAAGGTCCCGTACCTCGTCATTCTTCTCACAGATGTCGATGAGTGCACGGACGGCAGGCGTATGGGGAACTTCGGGAGGGTCCTTGACGCAGCACGTAAAGAGTGCCACCGAGAGGACGGCTGTCCACAGGCCCCGGGACAGCAGTATATGAAATGTGGAATGTGTCCCGGTCATCGGTCCATTGTATTTGGTTCAGTCATTCTTTTCTCTTTCGCACACTTGGGGAAGGTTGCCTGCAAAGATAACACCCACAGTCGGTTCTGCCAAACGACTCGCCAACATTGTTGAATTATCGGTGAACTTCAGTAGAATAGTCCTCTTATCCGGAAATACGTTCCGGGTAGAGGTGCTTTCCCGCCTTTGCCTGCGACATTTGCCCAGGGTCCATACTGCTCACGACCGTAAGGTGCAAGGCCTAGGATAATACGGAAATAGCCGGGCTGGGAACCCGGCTAAAAAATGCAAAAAAACACAATAGCCTCAGTCGAGGGAATGAATTGCCAGCCCAGAGCGGAGCTTGGGCTCGAACCATGTTGTCTTGGGAGGCATGATGTTGCCGCTGTCGGCAATGTTTATGAGCTGCTCCATGGAGACGGGATACAGGGCGAAAGCGACTTTCATCTCCCCGCTGTCAACCCTCTTCTTCAGTTCACCCAGACCCCTGATTCCTCCGACGAAATCAATCCTGTCGCTGGTTCTCAGGTCCTTGATGCCAAGGATGCCATCCAGTACCAGGTTGGAAAGGATGGTGACGTCAAGAACCCCGATGGGGTCATTGTCATCGTACCTTCCGTCCTTGGCGGTGAGGCTGTACCATGTCCCGTCAAGGTACATGGAGAAGTTGTGAAGGGCTGTGGGATGATAGATTTCCGCTCCTTCGGCCTTTACTGTGAAGTCCTTCTCAAGAGCTGAGAGGAACTCTTCCTTGGCAAGACCATTCAGATCCTTCACCACACGGTTGTAGTCGATAATCTTGAGCTCGCTCTCCGGGAAGCACACAGCCATGAAGAAGTTGTATTCCTCGTCACCTGTGTGATAGGGATTGAGAGCTTTCTTCTCCGCTCCGACACGGGCTGCGGCTGCTGTCCTGTGATGACCGTCAGCAACGTAGAATGCCTCGACCTGGGTGGTGAATATTTCGGTTATCCTCCTTACGGTCTGGGTGTCATCGATGACCCAGAAAGTGTGGCCGAAGCCATTCTCGTCGATGAAGTCGTACTCGGGGGCCTCCTTGATCTTGGCGTCGACGATTTCCTTGAGGGCTGCATTGTCCCTGAAAGCGAAGAACACGGGCTCGATGTTCGCATTCTGTATTTTCACGTGGACCATGCGGTCGTCCTCCTTGTCCTTGCGTGTCAGCTCATGCTTCTTGATTTTCCCGGTGGCGTAGTCATCGGTATGGGCGCAGAGGACCAGACCGTACTGTGTCCTATCACCCATTCTCTGTGCATAGACATAGTAGTACTCGGTGGGATCCTGCACAAGCCAACCCTTCTGCTTGAAGGCCTTGAAGTTCTCGACCGCCTTGGCATATACCCTCTCGTCATGGTCGGGGAGGATAGGGTCGAAATCTATCTCGGGCTTGGTGATGTGAAGCAGGGATTTTTCCCCTGCCATAGCCTTGGCCTCCTCGGAGTTGAGGACGTCATACGGGGGAGCCGCAACTTCGGTGACGATGTCCTTGGGAGGACGGATGGCTGCGAAAGGTTTTACTCTAACCATGGCTTTGAAGGTTTGGGATGTGCTCTATTTGTTTACCTGGAAACGGGTGTTGCCGTTTACGAAGAAATCCACAATCTGCGCTGCGGCCGCTATGCCTGCGTTGACATTGGCTTCCCCGGTCTGGGCTCCCATCTTCTTGGGGGTTGCGAAGACCCTGGAGGAGAACTTCTCACGGAGGACGGCATAGTTGTCGGGAGCCACGTCGGTGACGTACTTGAGGTCCTCCCTTTCAGTCAGGGCCTTCATGAGGCCTTCCTCGTCGATGACTTCCTTTCTGGCCGTGTTCACCAGGGTAGCGCCCTTGGGCATCTTGGTGATGAGGTCATAGCCGATGGAACGGATGGTCTGGGGAGTGGCGGGGATGTGGATTGAGACGTAGTCGCAGGATGAGTACAGTTCATCGAGATCCTTTGCGGGAAGGGCACCGCCTTCCACGATCTTCTCGGTGGGAAGGAACGGGTCGATAGCCATGATGTCCATGCCGAGGGCCTTGGCCTTGGCCCCGACCAGCCGTCCTACATTGCCGAATGCCTGGATGCCGAGTTTCTTGCCCTGGATCTCGGAACCGGTGGCGGGAGTGAACTGGGTGCGTGCCATGAATATCATCATGCCGATGGCGAGCTCGGCCACTGCGTTGGAGTTCTGGCCGGGGGTGTTCATTACAACTACGCCATGGGCCGTTGCGGCCTCAAGGTCCACATTGTCGAACCCCGCACCTGCACGGACCACTATTTTGAGGTTCCTGGCGTTTTCAAGGACTTCGGCGGTGACTTTGTCCGAGCGGACGATAAGGGCATCCGCATCGGCGACACCTTTCACGAGATCTTCCTGGGCGGGATATTTCTCAAGGGTGCAGAACTCGTAACCGGCCTTTTCGACGACCTCGCGGATAAGCTTTACGGCAGAGGCACTGAAAGGCTTCTGGGTTGCAAGAAGAACTTTCATTACAAATATATCTATTAGGGTTTAACTATTTGTGCATATTCTCGAACTCCTGCATGCACTTAACGAGAGCTTCTACATCTTCCTGGGTGCAGGCATTGTAGATGGATGCGCGGAACCCGCCTACCGAACGGTGTCCCTTTATGCCTACCATGCCCTCTCCCTTGGCGAATGCGAGGAACTCGTCCTGGAGGTCCTCATGGCCGGGAGCCATTACGAAGCAGACGTTCATGCGTGAACGGTCGCACTTGTCCGCAGTGCCGATGAACATGGAGTTGCGGTCGATTTCATTGTACAGAGTGAGAGCCTTCTTCTCGTTTATCTCGCAGATCTTCTCGACTCCGCCCATGTCCTTTATCCAGCGAAGGGTCTCTGTCATCACGTAGATGGCGAACACGGGAGGTGTGTTGAACATGGAGAGCTTGTCGATGTGGGTCTTGTAGTTGAGCATCGTGGGGATGTGACGGCTCACCCTGCCGAGGCTGTCCTTGCGGATGATGGCGAAGATGACGCCTGCGGGACCCACGTTCTTCTGGGCTCCGCCGTAGATGAGGTCATACTTGCTCACGTCAACGGGCCTGGACATGATGTCCGAGGACATGTCCGCGATAAGGGGAACGGGGCAGTCCATGTCGGTGCGGATTTCCGTTCCGTAAATGGTGTTGTTGGTCGTGATGTGGAGATAGTCGAGGTCGGAAGGGATTTCAAAGCCCTTCGGTATGTAGCAGTAATTGCGGTCCTTGGAGCAGGCGATAGCGTAAGCCTCGCCAATGCCCTGGGCCTCTACGAGGGCCTTGTGTGCCCAGACTCCCGTATCGAGGTATGCCGCCTTCTTCTCAAGGTAGTTCATCGCTACATAGAGGAACTGGAGGGATGCACCGCCTCCGAGGAACACGACCTCGTGGGTGTCGGGAATATGTAGAAGTTCCTTCCAAAGGGCCCTGCACTCATCCATGGTCTGGTCCCACTCCTTGGTCCTGTGGGAGATGGACAGTACAGAAATGCCGGTGCCCTTGAAGTCTTTCAGGGCTTCGATGGTGGAGTCGATTGCCTGCTGGGGAAGTAGGCAAGGACCTGCGTTGAAAACATGAACTTTGCTCATAGTCTTATCGCGAATAAATGGTATTGTTGGTTATATTTTGAAAGCGAAAATGAGGGTTTGACCTTAAAATCTTAAGGGACTTTGCGAAGATAGCGATAATATTTCAATTAAAGAATTAAAACAGGAACAATCTTTCCCGGCTCTTCGCTTCCCCTATCTGTAGCCCAGCAGATACGATATTACGGCCATCCTCACATACAGGCCACCGCCAGCCTGTTCGAAGTAGTAGGCATAATGGGTGGAGTCAACATCCGTACTCACCTCGTTTATGCGGGGCAGCGGATGCAGGACCTTCATGTTATCCCTTACCCCCTGCAGCATGTCGGCCTTGAGGATATAGGTATCCTTCACTCTGTCATAATCCTCCTTGGACGGGAACCTCTCCTGCTGGACCCTTGTCATGTAGAGGATGTCGCAGTCGCGAAGGTGGGCGTCAAGGTCCTCCGTCTCGATGTAGGGGATGCCTTTCCCCTCCAGTTCATGCAGGTATTTCCTGGGCATGCGGAGCTCCTCTGGGGCCGTGAAAATGAATTTGGAGTCGAAGGCGGACATTGCCTGTGAGAGCGAATGCACTGTCCTCCCGTAGCGGAGGTCCCCGACCATGTTGATGGTGAGCCCGTCAAGGGTGCCCTGGGTCTTCTGGATGGCATAGAGGTCAAGAAGGGTCTGTGTCGGGTGCTGGTTCGCTCCGTCACCGGCATTCACGACCGGAACGGGGGACACCTCTGAAGCAATCTTCGCTGCCCCCTCCATGGGGTGACGCATCACTATGAGGTCTACGTAGTTGGAGACGATCTTTATCGTGTCCTCAAGGGTCTCGCCCTTGCTCTGGGAAGTGTTCTTGTTGTCCGGGAAGCCGATTACGCGGGCCCCGAGACGGTTAATCGCAGCCTCGAAAGAAAGACGGGTTCGGGTCGAGGGCTCAAAGAAGAGGCTAGCTACGACTTTGCCTTCCAGGAAACTCTGCTCACGGTTCTTCTCGAACTCGGCGGCCACATCCAGGATGTGAAGAATCTCATCCTTGGAAAGGTCTGTGATTGAAACAAGTGATTTGGACATGGGTGTGCGTGTGATGGGATAATTATATTAAGTAGTTGTATTTCTTCTTCACGGCTCGTCTTCAACCTCGCCCTCCTCCCCCTCCGTCGGGGCAATCCTGGAGAAGGAGCAGCCGGATGTGTTGGAGAGCCTGGACAGCAGGGCCTCCTCCTTGCTTAGCGGGACATCCACCCCAAGGGAGCACATGACCCCGAACTCTTGGTTGGTGGGCGTGAGGCCCAGGTCCTTGAGTATCTTCATCACCGGGTTCATTGAAAGGTACTCGAACTCGATACGGATGGGGGAAGTGGCGGTTTTGAGGATGATGTCGGCAGAGGAAAGGGCATCCGAGGTGGAAGTCCTGTATGCCCTGATAAGACCGGGGATGCCAAGCTTTATCCCTCCGAAATACCTGACCACCACGACCAGGATGTCGCTCAGTTCCAGGGAATCTATCTGCCCGAGGATGGGCCTTCCGGCGGAACCGGAGGGCTCACCGTCATCGTTTGCCCTCCACCTGTCGCGCTTGTAACCAAGGCGGTAGGCATAGCAGTGGTGACGGGCGTCGTGGTACTCTTTCTTGAGGGATGAGACTATGGAACGGATCTGCTCCTCGCTTGAAACGGGATAGGCCAGGGCAATGAAACGGCTTCCGTTGTCCTTGAAGAGGCCTTTGGATGGGGCAGCTATACTTTTGAATGTGTCTTCGATAGTCTCCATGCTGGGGTGGCCCGGCACTTTGGCGGGGGTGCTGCAAAGGTATGAAAAGATTTGCGAAGTTTGCAGTGAATGAGACATTTCGTCCGGGATTGCCCCAGGATGAAGAGGCGGCGGCGGAAATGCTCCTCCACGGGGAGCGGGGCTTGAGCGGCGTTCCCGGTGGGATTTTCAAGGATTCCCATCCCTTTTATACCCTCTTTGCGACCCCGGACAAAAAAGAGGGGCAAGACATAAAATTGCTTGCACAAGTGATTTTTTGTAATTTTGTGCCCGGAAACCTCCCAGGGGGTTTCAAGAAGACAAGACTTTATTGGATTTACCAAGGAACTTTTCAAGGAATGATTCTTAGATATACTGTTTCACTCCCCGGCATCAAGGGGTTCTCCAGGGTGTATGAAGTCAAGGACTCCATGACCCTGTATGACTTCCATAAGAGGATGCGTGACGACATGTCCTTCTCCCATGACCAGCTTATCCTGTTCAAGGCTTTCAATGAGTCCCTCGAACTCATTGCCCGCTACGGGATGTTCGACCTGGGTTCGGGGACCGTGGACAATGTTACCCTCGGAAAGACATACGCCCAGGGCATCACCTCTTTCACATACTTCTACGATGTCACCAACAAGAAGAGCGTCATCGTGACTTGCGAGGGGCCCGTCGCCCCTACCCCTGGGACGGTATATCCTGCCCTGGTGTTCTCGAAGGGACCTGATCCCATAGAGTTCGAGAACGGATATGTCGCATATGAGGACCTGCCCGAGGACCAGAAGCACCATCCGGCCGAGGCCAAGCCTTTCTTGAAGGACCTCGACAAGGATGATCCTGACCTGGATGACGACGATCTGGACGACGATGACGACCTGGACGACGACGATCTGGATGATGAGGGCGATGACGATGACAAGCCCGAGGAGAGGAGCGATCCCTCCGAGCTCGGGGACATGATCATCTACAACGGAAGCGAGGATTTCAATTACTAGAATCCCCCCTCGGAAGTGGAAAGGAGAGTTGTCATAGTCCTCGGTCCCACAGCCGTCGGCAAGACCCAGTATGCAATCTCCTTGGCCAAGGAATATTCCTCTCCCGTCATATCCTGCGATTCCAGGCAGATTTTCAGGGAAATGACAATCGGGACGGCAGTCCCTGATGCTTCACAGCTGAGTGCCGTGAAGCATTATTTCATTCAGGACCATTCCATCCATGTGCCATATACTGCCGGGCAGTATGAGATGGAGGCCCTCTCCCTGATCGAGGACCTTTTCTCCCAGGGGCACGCTACCCTTGTCGTTTCGGGCGGTTCCATGTTCTACATCGACGCCCTCTGCAGGGGGCTCGACAACATGCCGGATGCCGATCCCGACCTTCGCCGGGAGCTCACCCGGAGGATCCGCGAAGAGGGGGTGGAGTCTCTTCGCATGGACCTTAAGCGCCTGGACCCGGAGGCGTACCGCACAATTGACATAGCCAACCCCCAGAGAGTCCTCCGGGCAGTGGAAGTGTGTCTGCTGTCCGGGAGGCCATTTTCTTCCTTCAAGCTTTCCGAAGGCAAGAAGCGGGACTTCGAAATCCGGAAGATCGGCCTCAGCCGGCCACGGGATGTCCTCTATGACAGAATCAACCGGAGGGTTGATGCCATGATGGAAGCGGGACTCCTGGAGGAGGCGCGTTCCCTTCTTGCGTACAGGGACCTTCCGGCCCTGCAGACGGTGGGCTACAAGGAAATGTTCGCATACCTGGACGGTAAATGCACCCTCGAGGAGGCTGTCAGGGACATGAAGACCGCCACCCGACGCTATGCGAAGAAGCAGCTTACATGGTGGAAGAGGGATCCCGATATAGAATGGATTGAACTGCCGTAGAGAGAGGAGAGGGGGCTGCGGGCAAAAGAATAAGCCACGGAGGAATTCCGTGGCTTAATTTCGATGTTTCCTTCCGCTAGAAAGGAAGATCGTCCGAGGACCCGTCGGCCTCATCATAACCCGAAGGGGCTACGGGCGGGGCGGGGGCGGTAGGAGCGAACCCGGCCGGGACATTGCCCTGGTAGGGAGCGGCGGCAGAGGGCTGCTGAGGGGTCGGGGAGTATGTGGAAGCTGCTGCAGCTGCAGGCTGCTGTGCCTCCGCTGCTGCATATTCGATTCTCCATGCCCTCAGGTCAGTGTACCATTTGCCGTTGAACTCCCTGGAGTTGATGCGGAAGGTCACCTTGATGTCGTCCCCGATCTGGAACCTTTCCAGTTCCTTCACTTTGTCCTCTCCCCAGACATTGAAACATGCAGTGGCGGGGTAGTTGCCATCCTGGAAGTCCAGTACGAATTCCTGCTTTGACCATTCACCTCTTGCCGAAACTCCGCTCTGTACGGGAAGCTTGCGGTTCAGGCGTCCTGTGAGTTCAAGATTTGCCATATCGGGTAAAGTCCTTTGGGTTGATGGAATTACTTCTTCTTGTCATCTGCGGGAGCGGGCTCCACGAAATGCTTCACACTCTCGACTACGATGTCGAAGGTGAGGGGAGTGTTGGGCTCGATGGAGCTCTGGCCGTTCTCGCCGTATGCAAGATTGGAAGGAATCACTAGGTTCAGGTGTCCACCCTCTCCTACGAGTTTCATACCCTCGGTCCATCCTTTGATTACGCGGTTGAGCGGGAAATCCACGGGATCGCCGTCAGCGGGAGTCTCATCGAAGACCTCTCCGTTGGGAAGAGTTCCCTTGTACCTGACCACGACAGTGTCCTGGTCGGAAGTGGCTTTGTTGTCGTTGCCCGGATCGAGGATGGTGTACTGCAGACCGCTCTCGGTGACAAGGACACCTTCTTTCGCCTTGTTGGCGTCCAGGAATTTCTGCTCGCTCTCAGCGTTGCGGGCAATCACATACTCATGCCTCTTCTGGAGGTAGGCGTTGATGACCTGGTTCATGGTGTTGGGGTCGATGCGGAACTGCTTTGCGAACTCGGGATCCCTGGGATTGCCCTCAGCTGCAACGAATTCCTTCATACCCTTCACGATCTCGGAGTAGTTGACGTCACCGAAATCATAACCTTTGATCATGGAACCGAAGTTGATTCCGAGCAGGTAGCTCACGGAGTCAATCTGTGCCTTCTTGGGGAGCAGGTCCTTTACAGCCTTGGAAGCCTGGGCGTCTGCTTTGTTGCCCTTGGGGCCGCAAGCCACTGCCATGATGGCGATAAGGGATGCGGCAATGATTTTAGATACCTTCATCGTTAATTATTTTTAGTTTGTTTTCAGATCTTTGGGGAGGTCTGCGTGCATGGGCCTTTGAAGGAAGTGACCCACTTCCGCAAAAACATACAAATTTCGCAAAAAATATTGAAATTGCCCCCTTTGACCTTCAAGAATCTTGCCGAGGCGATATCTTCGGAAGGGAAAACGCCGTTTTGTGTCAAGTTGTCACCCGTGAGAGAGGAAAATAAAAAACCCGGTGAATTTGCTCATTAGGAAAAAACTTACTAATTTTACTACGCAGAGCCCACCTCGCCCTTTCAATGCGTTTTTGACTTTTTTACAAGAAAGAGTGTAGGCAGAATTGGAAGAGGGGGCGGAGAGAGTCCTGCAGCGCCCCTTATCAATACTGACCTATCGTAAAGCACAAAACCAGTGACGAACAACACCCCTACCGATATCCATGTCAGGATTCATTCCCTCCTGAAGGAGTTCTTCGGATACGATACCTTCAAGGGGGACCAGGAAAGCGTTATAACGCATGTTGTCGCAGGCGGCAACGCCTTCGTCCTCATGCCCACGGGTGCGGGGAAATCCCTGTGCTACCAGTTGCCTGCCCTGCTGATGGAGGGTACGGCCATTGTCATATCCCCCCTTATCGCCCTCATGAAGAACCAGGTGGATGCAATACGGGGATTCGTGTCGGGAAATGAGGGCATTGCCCATTTCCTGAACTCCTCCCTGAGCAAGCCCCAGGTGATGGCAGTGAGGGAGGACCTTCTATCAGGTATCACTAAACTCCTGTACGTGGCCCCGGAGTCCCTTACCAAGGAGGAGAACATCGCCCTTCTGAGGGAAATCAAGGTGTCCTTCTACGCAGTGGACGAGGCCCACTGCATATCCGAGTGGGGCCATGACTTCCGTCCCGAGTACAGGAGGATCAAAGCCATTACCGATTCCATAGCCAAAGCCCCCATCATAGCCCTCACGGCCACGGCCACCCCCAAGGTGCAGAGCGACATCATGAAGAACCTTGGGATCCAGGATGCCAAGGTGTTCCGCTCCTCTTTCAACCGCCCCAATCTGTACTACGAGATCCGGGACAAAGTGGATACGGACCGTGACATCATACGCTTCATTAAGCAGCATCCCAACAAGTCCGGCATCATTTACTGCCTGAGCCGCAAAAAAGTGGAGGAAGTCGCCCAGCTCCTCAATATAAACGGCATCCCCGCCTTGCCTTACCATGCGGGCCTCGATGCCAAGACCCGTGCATCCAACCAGGACAGCTTCCTCATGGAGGACGTGGATGTCATTGTCGCGACGATTGCCTTCGGCATGGGAATAGACAAGCCGGACGTCCGCTTTGTCATTCACTATGACATACCCAAGAGCATCGAGGGCTACTACCAGGAGACAGGGCGTGCCGGAAGGGACGGTGGTGAAGGACTTTGCATAGCATACTACAGCCAGAAGGATATCCAGAAACTGGAGAAGTTCATGCAGGGGAAGCCCGTCTCGGAGCAGGAGATCGGAAAGCAGCTGATACTGGAGACGGTATCCTATGCGGAGAGCGGGGAATGCCGTCGCAAGCTCCTCCTGGACTACTTCGGGGAAGAGTATCCGCAGGACAATTGCGGCTGCTGCGACAACTGCCTCTATCCGAGGGAGAAGTTCGACGGCACTGCGCAAATGTCCCTGGTCATTGACCTCATTGACGCCCTGCCCGAGAAGTTCAAGACGGAGCATCTCGCCAACATCCTTTCCGGAACTCCCAACGCCCTCATCAAGTCCTACCACCATGACAGGCTGAAGTTCTTCGGGGCTGGGAAGCCAAAGACAGCCAAGTTCTGGTCCGCGGTCATCAGGCAGGGACTCATACATCATTTCCTGGACAAGGAGATAGAGAGCTACGGCCTGATTTCGGTGACCGATGAAGGCCGCAGGTGGAGACGTAGTCCCTATAAGATCCTGCTTACCGCCGAGAGAGTGTTCTCTGAGGGAGGGGCGGATGACGATGAGTTGGACGATGCCATTGCCGCATCCGGTGCCGCCAGGGGAGGCGGAGGAGGCGACCCTGTCCTGCTCCCGATGCTCAAGGACCTGCGAAAGAGCCTCTCCAAGAGACTCGGGGTCCAGCCCTGGGTCATATTCTCCGATCCTTCCCTCGAGGACATGTCCATCATGTATCCCATTACGGTGAGCGACCTGAAGAACTGCCAGGGCGTGGGAGAAGGCAAGGCGAAAAAGTATGGGGAGGAGTTCCTGGACCTCATCTCCAAGTATGTCGAGGAGAACGAGATCATCCGTCCCAATGACATACCCATCCGCACGATGCCCAACAAGTCCGCTAACCGTGCCTACATCATCCAGTGCATAGACCGTCGCCTTGACCTCGAGGACATAGCCTCCTCGAAGGACATGGACATGGATGAACTGCTCGGTGAAATGGAGAAAATCGTGGAGTTCGGGACAAAGATAAACCTCGACTACTACATCAGGGAGACTATCGAGGACGACATCATCGATGAAATCTACGAGTACTTCCGCGACGAGGCCACATCGGACTCCCTGCAGGATGCGTACGCCGCCCTGGGAAGCGACTGCGAGGATATGGAAATAAGGCTGGTGAGGCTGAAGTTCCTGTGTGAGGTGGCGAACTAGATTTTACCGAAAACCGCTTTGCGGTCCTCGAAGTGTACGGCGTAGCGCCATCCCTCGCTCCGCAGATAATCCCTGAAGTATCCGAAATCCCTTCCGACGTCCTCGACTCTGTGGGCGTCGGAACCCATTGATATGGCCTCCCCTCCCAGTTCCTTGAACCTGCGGAGCACCATGGGGTCCGCAGCCACCTTTCTTTTCCCTTCGCCGTCGGCCACATAGGACCTGGTGTTGATCTCCAGGGCCTTGCCGCCCTGTGCAAGGAAACGCAGGATCTCATCCAGGATTTCAAAATCCTTCAGCCTTATGCAGTCCACCCCCTTGTAGGGAGCGTATCTCACTATATAATCATAGTGTCCCATCACGTCGAAGCGGTCCCCGAGCCACACCATCTCTGAGTACAGGGTCTCAAGGTAATGTCCGAAAGCCTCCTTCCACCCCTTCCCCTCGTAGTACTCCCCCCAGTAGGGGTCAGTGTCGTCAAGGTAGTGGCAAGATGCTATGACGCAGTCGAAGGTGTTCTCCCGGAGAGTCTTCGACAGTTGTTCCCTTGCGCTCCCGTATACCCCGAGCTCAATTCCCCGAAGTATCTTGAACTCTCTTCCCTTTTCCCGGAACTCCGCCCCGGCGCGCAGTATCTCCTCCTGCTGGGCTCCGATGTCGAAATCCTCCTGTCCAAGGTCCCCGTGCAGTGCCTTTGACTGGGGGAGGTAAATGTCGAAGTGGTCGGTGAAAGTGATTCCGCCAAGGCCGAGGGCCCAGGCCCTCATCGAGGAGCCCTCCACCGATGCCCCCTTGGCATCGAAAGAGAATTGTGAATGGGTATGATTGTCAAAAAGCATCTGGGAAAAGGTATTCTTAG
>CAJOLJ010000025.1 GCA_905235445.1 uncultured Bacteroidales bacterium | reverse complement strand
GGCCAAGAGAGCCGGGGTGAGCACGGAAGGAAGTACCACCGAAATCCTTGAACGAATCAACCACGCGAAAGTCGTAGAGCAGGCCAAGAGAGCCGGAGTAAGCACGGAAGGAAGTACCACCGAAATCCTTCAACGAATCAACCAAAAGCGTTTGGGTAAGATTCTATAAGGTTATTCTTTGGCTGTCGACAGGGACTCTGCTCAGGCGAAATCCCCCGAAGACCGGAATCTGTCAGTATCAACACACCAAAATAATTGAAGCCCGTTTCCAAGAAACGGGCTTTTTGTGTCTATCTGAAGATGACGGGGACGGGAAGGAAAGGAAGTTCCCCTCCATCGTAGTCTCATCAGTTTGAGTCCCGTAGGGTTGTTTGTCGAATGGGTTTGGAGTCTTCGATATTATAATGACGGCATCGTATACAGGTTGTCCGGGACGGGAGAAGGATTGAAAACCAATTCGGTTTCGGCAACTTCATCCCCGTAGTCCTCATCCCTGTGGCGGGCGTCAGTGAAATCCATCACTTCCTTTTCAGTCAAACCAATGAGCCACATACTTTTGCGGTTGGCTTCCCGGAATTGATAGACATTGTATTCCATCCACTCCCTGAGAGAATGGATGTGCTCGATGCTGGAGCGGACCTGAGGATTGCGGAGGAGTTTCTCGGGAAGCGTTTTTCCGGGGTAGTCCTCCGGGGTGTAAGAGACTTTTTGGTAAAGGTCAGCGATTTCATCTATGGCTGTATCCCACTCGGCAATGACCCAGTTGATCCCCATGAAAGACTCTCCTACATTGTCGATGAAACCGAAGTTTCCCAGATTCTCCCAGGTTTCGATATTGTTGGTGAATATAGTTTCGGAAGTCTTGTCATGAACCAGCATAGTTATCTTTTGTGTTTCACGAAGATACTGCTTCAGGGTATCCTGATTCATTTTCGGGATTTCCTCGATGGGAATCCTCAGAAGCCAGGTCGAGACAGTATCCTTCCTTGCCAACTCTTCACACTGGCCCTCCATGCCGCGGATAAAGGACTCAATGTTGCTCAGGACCATCAGTGCGGTCATCCTGCGGGCCTCCTTCCGTTTGTGCTGGTCAACCAGCGCTGCAGTACCGAATGTGAGGATGATGGAAACGGTCGTAGCGATAATCGCAACGCTCAGATCTTTCCACCAGTTTCTGTCAAAAAAATGTTTTCCCATTGAAAATCAGATAAATAATCTTGAGTGAAGGCCGTTTCCCTGTGAGGGGCACCACTTCAGCTTGCAAAAAATCACGAAGGGCGATTTCATATTTGTTCCGCAGATGCAAAATTAAGTTATTTTTTAAGTACTTTTATCTTTTCAAAGCAAACTGAGCCCCCTATGATTACAATGAGAAGTACCTTGAATATACATTATTCCCTGTCCCTGAGGGTGACAGTCGCCCTTGGGGCGATGTGTGCCCTTCTCGCTTGCCAAAAAGATGAACCTGTTTCCGCGATAGACCCTTACCCTTATCCGTCAAGCTATACCTCCTGCAAGGACATGTCGATAAAACCCGGAGACAGTTTCTTCGATTACTGCAACGGAGCCTGGCTCTCCTCTCACCCCATCCCTTCCGACCCCGCCAAGGTCCTGGGCGGAATGTATGATGCCGAAGGTACGATGGATGAACGGGTGGAACAGTTGAAAGCCGAAGTGCCAGACCTGAACAGAGTCTTTTACCTAATGGACAACATCCACTCTACGCCAGAGCAGGTCCGTTCCTTTATCGCTGAACAAAAGGCGAAAACAACCAAGCCGCAGAGCCTGGAGGATGCCTACCGCGCCATCGGAAAGATGTATCTTGAGGGGGCCAACGTTCTTGAGATAAGTGTTGCCCCGCTCTGGGACGCAGGTGTATTCAAATGCGTCATTATCCCGCCGCTGCCTACTTTTACTCCCCCGGCAAGCACCTCGGCGCAGTATTTCCCCCTCCTACAGACCAAAGGTGGCGAAACATCGATGCTTGGCGCAATTGCTGAGGGGATGGGGATTGACCCTTCGATGGTTTTCGTGGAGGAGAGCGTCAAAGCTATGTGGGATATGATCCAGGACCAGTACACCCTGGATGACCTGTACAAAAAAATGGTGGATGCATGGGATTTTTACGAGGTTTATGCAGACGAGGCAGGCCTCGAGGCATACAATGCCACAAAGTCAACCTACACCAGAAAAACCCTGAAATCACTCAAGGAAGACGCCAGGACGGACCTGTCCTATATGCTTTCCTATCATCTACAGCAGAAATTCATCCCCCAGAGCCTGAAAGACAAATACCTTGGAATCACGAAAGAAGTTCAGACAGCTCTTCGGGGGCGCATCCAGGCCGTGGATTGGTTGAGCGAGACTACCAAGCAGAACGCCCTGGACAAACTTGACCACATGCAACTCAACGTGGCATTCCCTGACACCTGGCACATGGACTGCATCCCGGCTCTGACCGACTGCCAGACCATGGCAGAAGCCGCCCAACGTCTGAGTGCCGCCAGCGCCCGACTGTTCATGACTATTGTCGGGACAGACGAAATCTTCACTTACCTGCTTACGATGAGTGGAAAGGACAGTGACGGCAATTATGTTCCGATGGACCTCACTCTGGTCAATGCGGCTTATCAGCCACTCCACAACAGCGTCACCATCTATCCCGCCTTACTCCTTCCGCCCGTCATGCCGGAGGAAGGAGTGAGCGAAGCCTGCCACTACGGGGTCTTCAGCATGATCGGACACGAATTCACCCACGCCTTCGATTCGGAAGGATCCAAGTACGACAAATACGGCAAAAACTTCAACTGGTGGACAGTGGCCGACATTATGGCTTTCCAGGACCGCCAGCAGAATCTGGTCCGGACATACAGCACCATGGAACTTGACCCGGTCCGCGCACCGCTTGTCTTCTGCGACGGCGAGCGCACCTTGTCGGAGAATATCGCCGACCTTGGGGGCTTCCTGACCGTGTTGGATGCATACATGGCCAAGTTGGACAGGGAAGGATTCACAGGAGAGACCCGCAACGACCAAATCCGCAAGTTTTACGAAGCCTTTGCCCACTTTTGGTGCGTGCAGTACGGGAACAACAAGTTTGAGGTCCTCAAGAAGAGCGACCCCCACTCCCACGCCCGTCTCAGGGTGAACGGAGTAGTGATGAATACGGATTTATGGTATGAGCTGTACGGTGTCACCAGGGACGACAAGCTTTACCTCCCCAAGGAAAGGCGCGCTTATATCTGGTAGACTTTGGGGGGGGCCCTTTCCCACCCTGCCTGCCAAGGATAAGAAAAGAACTGCCGTCAACGTACATGGCGTGACGGCAGTTTCTCTTTTTCTTCGGCGGAAGTCCCCCTATCTTGTCATCCTGTCCAGGGCCAGTTCGGCAAGTTTCCTTATCTGGGACTTGTAGTCGGGGTTGCTGCTCTTGAGGTAGCGGTTGGCGATGGCGCAGCAGACGGTGCAGGCCTCATGGCCGAGTTTCTTGCAAAGTCCCGCCAGAGGGGCGCTCTCCATCTCGAAGTTCGTGATCCTGTATTCCCCGAAACGGAAGGACTCGATCCTCTCCAGCATGTCCGGCATAGCGAGGGGAAGTCTCACTATCCTTCCTTGGGGGCCGTAGAAACCGGGTGCGGAGATGGTGACTCCCTTGACTGTGACATCCTCCAGCTTGGAGATTATCTTATTGCTTGCTTTCGCAAAGTAAGGAGAGGGAAGGTTGGGATCCCAGTCCATGTGCTTCTTGAAGGCTTCCTCCACCTCTGGGATGGTGACCTCCTCCCTGCCTCCGTACCAGTTCATCACTCCGTCAAAGCCCACTGAAATGTGTGACAGTATGAAAGAGCCGAGGGGTATGTCCGCATGCAGGGCCCCGGAAGTTCCGAGACGCAGGATCTGGAGGGTCTTATGCTCGGGTTTGACTTCCCTTGTATTGAAATCAATGTTGGCCAGGGCGTCGAGCTCGGTCATGACAATGTCGATGTTGTCCGGTCCGATTCCGTGGGAAAGGAGAGTGATCCTCTGTCCGTTGTACTTTCCGGTCACGGACACGAACTCACGGCTCTGGCGACGGTACTCCTTGTCTGTGAGATATTCGGCCATCATGTCCACTCTCCCCGGGTCCCCTACCATTATGACCCTGTCCGCGAGTTCCTCGGGACGGAGGTGAATGTGGAATACACTTCCGTCTTCATTGATTATAAGTTCAGATTCAGGTATTCTCATGACTTGGTGTTTTAGTGTGTTTACAAACTGTGATCTATTTCCATGAAAAAAGCAAAGTTAACTTTTTTGGTACAATTTCAAGGTCCTGACCGCAGGAATTATTATTTTTGCGTCAGCAAACGGGGCATCCGCCCCTTCATTTTTGACCTTTAAAGACCTACTTATATGTGGCAGAGAGTCCAGACACTTTATCTCGCGCTTGCAACAATCCTCATAGGGGTGATGTTCTTCTCGGCGAAGGCAGTAATCTATGACGCCCAGGGTGCAGTCCAGGAGACTTTCACCTTTACGGCCTACCTCCCCTACCTCATACTTCTAGTCATCATAGAACTCCTGAACATCCTTGCCCTCACGACCTACAAGCACAGGATCTTCCAGATGAGGACCGCCGCCCTGAGCGGCATCATCACCCTTGCCCTCCAGGGGTGGCTCGTGGTGGATTTCGTGCTGACACACGACACCATGGTATTCAGGGTGATGGCCCTGTTCCCGCTTTTCGCAGCGATATTCGATTTCATGGCAGTGAGGGGAATACTTTCCGACCAGATGATAGTGGAGGCGGCTGACTCGCTCAGGCGCTCGAGGAGGGACAGAAGAAAGAAGTAGCGAAAGGGTGCGGCTCTCTCTTCCGCACAGATAAAACATCAGGCCAAGGTCCAGGTACACTTCCCGGGCCGTGGCCTCTCTTATTTATAATTGGTCAGACTGGCTTCCCCTCTGTGGGCAGGGCTTCCTAGGCCATTCCGTTGAACTTTGCCACTATGTCCTGGACATAGGCCTTGGAGACCCCCAGCGGAGGGATGGCGTCATTGTCAAGTTCAATTTCATAGCCGTCCTTCTCTTTCCGAAGGAGCCGCACCTTGTTCATGTTCACCATGTACTTCCTGTGGCAGCGGATCATCGGGGTATCCTGCAGCGACTCCTCCATGGTCTTCATGCGGGTCCGCACCAGGTACTTTTTCAGTTCACCCTTCGCATCGGTGTACCAGACCACTATGTAGTTGTCGTCGGCCTCGATATAGTAGAGATTGCCAAGGTTGATGGACATCTTGAGGACCCCGTTATTGTCGAAGAGGGTTATCTTACGCTCCTCCGTGGCAGTGGGGGCGGGCTCGTCGGATACCACCTCCCGGTAGTCCATGAGACGAATCGTATTGTTCTTGTCCACCAACGAGACGTACATTCCCGCTATTATATATGGTACGATGAGGGCGGTGAAACAGTACAGCAGGGCATTGAGGAATGTCTTCGAGGGGGAAGGGTCCTCGATGTGTATGACCCCCATCGTATCGGCCCAGATTGTTATGGCGGTGTACAGCAGGCAGATCAACAGGACCTCCGCGAAGTTCCAGAGGATGTATCCCAGATAGTTCATCTGGAGGATCTTCTTGGTGGAATACATGATTCTCTTGCTCATGATGACAACTCCCAACGACATGAAAAAGAACAGGGCCGTGGCAGCGAATGCCCTGCCGGTACCGAGCTGGAACCAGGCATTGTGTGAAAAGGGAACGCTCAGGAGGATGAATACCAGGGCGAAGAAAGCGGTGAACGTAACCGTCCCTATGAGCTGGTACTTTCCCCTGAAATACGCAGGCAGGGGACAGAAAAGGCCGAAGTGATCCTCCCTGGATGAGGGGGACTGAGGGTCTTTGGGTATGTCGTCAGTCCTGCGGTTGGACTTGAAGGGATTGAATGTGTCCATAGATTGCAAAGATAGAAAATTTGGGTGAATCTTATCCCGAAAACGCCTAAACAACGTTCACGAAACGGATAAAATTGCCCCCCAAGGAATCCCGTCAAGGGGAATTTCACCCCCAAAAAGGGCCTTCTCACCACAAAAACGGGGCTTTTTAGACAATCCGGGGGAATTCACGTAATATTTTTGGCACGGATGGGAAAGGAAAGTATTTTTGCATCGTGAGAAAAGGTTTCCCTTTATTGGAGAGCCTATGCAACGACTTATTTTGACAAATACTAAAAATCTATACCTAGCATGAGAATTCTCGGAACAGGAAGCTTCCTTCCGAAAAAGATAGTGACCAACGCGATGCTCTCGGAGTTCCTCGACACATCCGACGAGTGGATCGTTACCAGAACCGGCATCCATTCCAGGCACGTCATCTCTGACGAGTCCCTGGAGGATATGGGCACGCAGGCAGCCCTGCGCGCCCTCCAGGACGCCGGGTTGCAAGCTTCCGACATTGATTATTTCGTTTGCTCGAACGTGGTGTCCAACTGGGTCACCCCGTCCATGAGCTGCATCATCGCGGGCAGGATCGGCCTGCAGTGCCCCTGCATAGACATCAACTGCGCATGCCCCGGGTTCATCTTTGCCCTGGACATCGTGGAGAACCGCTACAAGGCGGGAAATAGGGGGAAAGCGCTGATCGTTTGCGTGGAGTCCCCCACCCGCATGTGTGACTGGACTGACCGCAGCACCTGCGTCCTCTTCGGTGACGGTGCCGGGGCGGTGGTCCTCGGGGAAGGTGACAATATCCTCGGCGTGCGGCTGAATTCACAGCCGGATCCAACCAAGCTATGGGAAAGGCGTCCGATGGAAAGTACCCCCTACTTCACCGGGGACGATTCCCAGAAATCCCTCCAGATGAGGGGCCGCGAAGTTTTCAAGTTCGCAGTCGGTGCATCCACGACAGAGGTCGAGGCCCTGCTTTCCGACCTGTCCCTCACGAAGGATGACGTCAGCTACTACATGATCCACCAGGCCAACCTGCGCATCATAGATGCCATCAAGAGGTTCCTCGGCGAGGACGATTCGAAGTTCCCCACCAACATCGCCGACCACGGCAACTCCTCTTCCGCATCCTGCCCCATCCTCCTTGACGAATGCAACAAGAGGGGCCTTTTCAAGGAAGGGGACCTTCTAGTATTCAGTGCCTTCGGGGCCGGGCTTCTGAGCGGAGCCGCGGCACTGAGATGGTAAAGAGTTGCAATGCTTTAAAAAAGCATTATCTTTGCATCATGCGGATTGATGCATTTTGAACACGACACACAAACTTAAGATTTAGCTAACACACACTTAGTAGACGTAGTACATGGACAAAACTTACAAAACGAGGCGAGTAGTGGTTACCGGGATGGGAGTCATCTCATCCGTCGGCAACGATGTTGACACATTTTGGGAGAGCCTCAAGAACGGAGTCTGCGGCATCGACTACATAACGGAGTTCCCCACCGAGGGACTGGCCGTCAGGATTGCCGGCAAGGTCAAGAATTTCGAGCCCGAAAAATACGGCATGGACAAGGGGTTCATCCGCAAGCAGGACCGTTTCACCCAGTACGGGATGGCAGCGGCCTTCCAGGCAATGGCCCAGAGCGGGCTCTGCAGCACCGGGGATGACGCCAACATCTCCCCCGACAGGATGGGAGTATACGTAGGCTCCGGCATCGGAGGCTTCGAGGTGCAGTTCCGTGAGTCCGGGAAGATGATTTCCGACCCTACCGGACACTGGGTATCCCCCCATTTCGTGCCTACCATGATTTCCAACATAGCTGCCGGCCATATAGCCATAAAGTACAATGCACAGGGACCTTGCCTGGACATTGTCACCGCATGCGCCACCTCATCCCACTGTCTCGGGGAGGCGCTCAGGGCAATCCGTCACGGCTACGCTGACGCCATCATCGCGGGAGGTTGCGAGAATGCGACCATCCCCATCGGCATCGCAGGTTTCGCCAATGCCCATGCCCTCACACGTGCAGAGGACCCGAAGTACGCTTCCCTGCCCTTCAACGGGAACAGGGGAGGATTCGTGATGGGAGACGGAGCGGCCATCCTGGTTCTTGAGGAACTGGAGCACGCCAAGGCAAGGGGAGCCAATATCCTGGCCGAGTTCGTAGGCTACGGCAACACCTGCGACGCCTACCATCCGACAGCACCGCGTCCGGAAGGGACCACCCAGGCCCGCTGCATCACCCTGGCCCTCGACGAGGCAGGTTTCGATCCCGCAAAGGACAACCTGTACATCAATGCCCACGGGACCGGCACCAAGCTCAACGACGCAGCCGAGACCCTGGCATACAAGATAGCCCTCGGTGACTTCGCATACAAGGCCCACATCTCTTCCATCAAGAGCATGACAGGCCACATGTTCGGCGCCGCCGGAGCGGCTGAGGCCATAACGACCGTCCTCACCCTCCGTGAGGGAATCGTTCCCCCGACCATCAACCTGGATGTCCCGGATCCCGAACTGGACCTGGACTACACCCCGAACAAGGCTGTGAAAAGCGACATTACCCTCGGCATTTCCGACTCCCTGGGATTCGGTGGCCACAATGCCTGCGTAGCCTTCCGGAACTATGAGGACTGATCTCCTCTTTCACGTTTCTGAAACCCCAAACCTACAATAATTTATGGAGAAGCTCAATAAAGAAGACATAATGACGTTCCTTCCCCACCGCCCCCCGATGCTCCTTATCGAGGAAGCTTGGCTGGACGATGAAGGCAAGGCACATTCCACATACAGGGTGAAAGACAATGAGTACTTCACCATGGGACATTTCCCCGGCAACCCGATTGTCCCCGGTGTCATCCAGTGCGAAATCATGGCACAGAGCTGCGCCCTGATGGTGAAGGACGAGATTCCCGGCAACAATACTTTCTACACGGGGATGGACAACATCCGATTCAAGAACATCGTACGCCCCGGGGACCTCTGCGAGGTCACCTGCTGGCTGGAGAACAGAAGGGGCATGCTGTTTGTCTGCGGAGCCAAGCTCGAGGTCGGAGGCAAACTCTGCTCCAGGGGAACCCTCTCATTCATGCTGGTCCCGAAGAAAGAGGGAGAATAGTTCCCCCGAAGTCTTCCAACACGTTTATCCCCTGCCCGGTTCGGGCAGGGGATTTTCTTCTCCGCTTTGCAGCAAGTAACAGAACCGACTGCTACTACTGCTGCTGAGCCTTTTCGATTCTGGCGAGACCCTCCATCAGGGAGGCCCCGCTAGTCTGGGCGCCCATGGAGGGTGTACCCTGCGTAAAAGTTGTTCCCCAGAAGTAATCGCAGTACATCCTTGGATACTGTTTCCTGTCAAGATGCCCATCCAGGAGCTTGGCATTGAGCAGCAGCTTCTCCTTGATGGACTGCGCAGTGTGGCTGTCGGCATCCGCATCGAGGACATAGTTCACCGCATACGGTATCAGGACCGCCTTGAAAATGCACTGGTCCATGCTCGTTCCTTCATGACGGAGCCCGCCGGTGGAAGTGTCCGTGCATCGATTGCTGGTGAGGGCATACTTGAGCACCGTTCCCGCCCTGTCCATGTACGAAGACTCGCCCGTTATGTGATAGAGGTGGCGGCAGGCCTCGCCGAAAGTACCCTGCGTGTATGTCAGGGGCGGTTCCTCCACCCTTTCCCCGTCAGGCATGTTAGCCACGTCGTAAGCATAGAGGGTCTTGGCGATATCCAAATAATCAGCAACCCCGTACGCCTCGTACAGTTTCGCTGCGACCAGGCAGGATGGCACATTGGTGCACGCATTGAGGTTCGACTGGTCCTCCGGGTGGTTCGTCCAAGGCAGGGCCGTACCCTTGGCCGTGACCGTCCTGCGAGGCCAGATGTACCTGTCGAAGACTTCCCTGGCGGTATCCCTGTACTTGGCATCACCCGAGGCCTCGGATATCCTCAGAAGGGTCAGGCATATCCATGCCATGTCGTCGGTGAAATCATTGAAGAATCCGCCCCATGTCCCCTCCCCTCGGAAGGTATGGTTGTAATTGTTGGCGTAGTTGAGGTACCACCGGTCCGCATACTCCAAATACAGCGAGCTAAGGGACGGGTCCGATTCCTTGAGGCGCTGCGCAGCATACAGGACCACGTCCATGGCATGGGCCTGCTGCCAGTAGATGTAGGTGGTGGAGTGTTCCACATCGTTTGGCGTGGACCAGAATGTCCCCGTGGACTTGTCCATGAAGCTGGAGACAAGCACGTTCGTGCACGAATCCGCCAGGGCTGCCCATTTGGGTCCCGACGTAACCGGAGTGACGTGCTCCTCTTTCCCGCCACCCCCGTTTATCGGCTCCACCTTCTCGATCGCCAGGTCACGGCAGGCGGCCAGCGCGAGAAGCGCAACAATACAGCTGATCATTTTCCTCATATCCTTTAACACTAACGTGACACAGGTGGACGGGAAGCATCCCAACATCCGGAAGGCTCGGGGCCCATCTCAAGCAATAGTTCCCCGCCTCCGAAGACATCCTTCCGGTACAGCCAGTTCTCACGCAGGGGCTTCCCGTTGAATGTGGCCTTCTGGACATAGTAAGCCTCGGGAGCGTTCCCCCGGGTCTTTATCACCAGTTTCCTGCCCGTGGCGTTGAGCGGGCTGAGATGGATGGTGACCTTGTCGAATGCCGGACTGCCGAGCTGGAAGGTAGGTTCCGAAGGAGCACCTCCCTGGACGTCGAACAGTCCCATCGTGGCCATCACGTACCAGGCGCCCAGCTGGCCCTGGTCCTCGTCCTGTCCGTACCCGTAGCCATGTTCGCCGTCCGTCCCGTAGAACTCGTCGCATATCAGACGAACCCACTTCTGGGTGAGATACGGTTTCCCCGAGAAGTTGAATAGCCACGGCTCATGCAGGCAAGGCTGGTTCCCATGGTTGTAGGGGCTGTTGATGCCGGAGAAGGCGTAGGTGGTCTTTCCTCCGCCGAATATGCTCTTGCGGGCTTCCGTGAAAATGCCGTCGAGCCTCTCGTTGAATACATCCTCCCCAAGTCGGGTAATGAGAGAATCCGGATTTTGGGGAACGAAGAAAGTGTACTGCATGGCATTCCCCTCCTGGAAGCCCCTCCAAGATTCCAGCGGATCGAAATTGTCGATGAACTCACCTCCCCTGACACGGGGACGTACAAGCTTCAAGGAGTCGTCGAACACCTTGGCCCAACCGTCGGAGAGGTCCATGAGGAGGCGGTAATCCTCCTCTTTCCCAAGCTGCTTGGCCAGCTGTGCAGTCGCATAAGCGCTGAACCCGTATTCCAGGGTATGGGATACCGAGAAGGTGGCCCCGCCGCTGTGGGCAACGAAACCGGGGTCGTCCACATACGGGACATATCCGTTGCGGACGAACTGCTCCACATCCATTTTGCCTGCCCCCTCGATGCGGCCCTCCCACTGGAGGTTGTCCTTACGGGCGGCCTCATACATCCTGTCTATGTCATAGTTGCGGATGCCGCTGTTGTATGCCCCGGCAAAGGCGATGCTCACCATGTTGGTGCCCACACCTGAAACGTACTTACTGCATGCGATACCGTCGCCGAGCCACCCGGCATCCTGGTACACGAGCAGCTGGCTGGACACCCAGTCCGCATAGTACTCCGGATACGCCAGAGCCCACAGTTGTGTGAGGTTCCAGTAGCCACCCCATATGGCGTCGGTGTTGTAGTGGCTATGGATGGGCTTGCCGTCGGGACCCAGCGGAATCTGTCCCACAGTCCCGTCATTTCGTGGATAGGCTCCGTTGACATCGCTTGCAAGGCCCCTGCCCAGCAGGGCATGATAGAGGCCGGTATAAAACTTGACCCTGCTCTCCATGGTGCCACCCGATACTTCCAGGCGTCCGAGGGCTTCCCTCCATGCCTTCGCGGCCTGCTTCCTTGCCCCGTCGAAGTCCAGGGTGGAGGCCTCAGTCTCCAAATTGGCCTTGGCATTGTCGATGGAGGTATAGGAGAGACCGATCCTTGCGACAACCTCATCGCCCTCATCCACGTTGTAATCCAGCGAAAGGACGCTACCGGGACCGGATACCGAAGTGCCCCCTTCCCGTTTCCCTCCCACATGGAAGACAGAAGAAGCGTCCGGTGTGCGGGACAGCTCCCCGTAGAAGAACATCTGGACCGTAGCCCCGGCCTGGTACTTCTTGACGTACTCCGGTTCGGTGACGATGTACCCCTTGATGACGGAACCTTCCAGCTCGGCATGGGCATCACGTACCGCACCGCTTTCACCCATCCTGGTACCCACATTCACGAGGATATGGCCCTCTCCTGCCTCGTTGAAGGTGAAACGCTGGAAACCGACCCTCTGGGTGGCTGTCAGCTCGGCCCTGATGCCGTAATCCTTCAGCAGGACACAGTAATAACCGGGTGTGGCGGATTCGTCGGCCTTATCGAAGGTGGATCTCCACCCACCGGCGGGGTCCTCCAGTTTGCCCGGGACGGTAAGGGGTTCACCCTTAGTGGGCATCAGGGCAAGGCCGCCCACCTGGAACTCATGGAAGCAGGGGAAGCCGTCTATGGACGTGTGGGTATCCTCATACCCCACGGCCTCCCAGCCCTGGACGTTGCCGTAGGTCCCGTTTGTGGATGCTCCCAGCTTGGCCATGCCGAAGGGTACGGCAGCAGGGGTATAGACAAACCAGCGGCTATGCACCGTGCCTATGTTCGGATTCACGTAGGAGGAATAATCCTCCTTCGTCCCGCATGCGGCAAGAAGGCATAGGAGCACGGACATCGCTCCGATGAAATGGATAAGTCTCTTCTTCATTATCATTGCTTTCCTTATTTTTTCTCTCCCTTATACAGCGCAATGGTACCGAGGGACTCAAGGGCTGCATCCTGCATGAGCAGGGACTTGTCCCGCTCAGGATTGATATTCTTTCCGCTCCAGTCCTCATAGAAGAGGCCCCGGTCGTTCCTTCCGTCCTTCCAGGCCCTCTCGAGGTCGGCGATGAAGGTCTCTATGTAGCGGGAACAGTTGCTGTGGTAGGGCTCCAGTTCGATGTAGGAACGGACAATCTTGATGGTGAACCAGGGGTCATTGAGGGGATAGCAAAGGGCTATGCCGTTACGCCCCCTCACGAAATAGTTGTACGCCCCGTCTGCCGTGGCCTTGGCCTCGGTGAGGTAATGCTCCTCCCCGGTAATCTTGTACAGGCGCACTCCCGAGGCTATCATCGCACCCGAATTGTAGGTCCACTTGGTCGTATTGACCACCCCGTCGGCCCCCTTCGAGTTCCAGTAGACATTATCCTCGGGATCCCGGAGATTATTGTACTCCCACTCATAGAGGCGCTTTGCCAAGGACAGCACCCCTGCCTTCTCCGACTCGGGGCAGATGTCATAGTAGCTCGTCAGGAACCACTGGGCATAGCCGTTGGCGCAGGCGGGCTTGTTCGAATCGCCGTTCCCGGGCTTATTCTTGAGTCCCTCGCACCACCACAGGGCACCGCCCATGACATCGTCCTCCCCGGAAAGGAGGAACTGGACTATCCGGGCGCAGCGGTCCAGGTAGACGGGGTCCCCTAGCTGACGGTAGGCCTCCACGAGGTTAAGTCCCACGATGGAGTTGTCGTCATAGAACCGCTCTCCCCCGCCGGCGGTGCCGTTGGTCTGGGAGCCATATCCGCCAACCGCTACGGCCCCGCTCGTCCTCCAGTAGGCCTGGAAGCGCTCTATCTTGGCCTTGTAGTCAACGTCGTAGCCCAGCCTGTTGAGGAGGGCAACCCCGGACATGAGCCCGTCGTAGGGCCAGAGGTAGGATGCGGACAGGTCGCCGCTCCCTTTGGGATAGTTCTCATTGTAGAAGCCGGCAGTAGCCCCGGACCCCACCTTGTAGAGACGGTCGATGGCCCCGAAAGTCTCGTAGGCCCGCTCGTGCCAGACAACTTTCGCTGGGGTTTCCGTTTGTCCGTTTCCGTTGGGGTCAACCGGGACGTACACCTCCTTGGAATTGTCTTCGCAGGAACAGGAGGCGCACATGATGCATAGGATGGGCAGCAGTGCCCGAAAAAGGGGATTCTTGAACATATGATAAAAATAGGCATTCCGGCCCATATCCGCAAGGGACGGGAACCGGAATGCCGGCTAAAAGTGTTACAGCTTGGTGACGGTATGGGTCATGACACCGTCCTTGTTGGTGAACATCTTGACCTCGATGTTGCTTCCGTCCATCTGGGTGGCCATCTTCCACAGGTGGTCCCACTGGCTCCACTCGAACTCGCCGCAGTCGTAGAAACGCTCCCCTGCAGTGAAACGCTCGTCATCGGGACGGTACTCGCCGTCCACATCATCAAGGCGTCCCCAACAGAGCCTCTCCTCGCCATCTATGGTGACGACGAAATAGTAGCGTTCCTCGACCCAGGTCAGCCACGAGCAGCGCTCGTCCCCGGGCTGGACAAAATCGGCCCTACCCGTTCCGGTCCATACGCCGGCCCCTTCATAGGACATCGGCACTATGTCTCCAAAGCAGCATCCCCAGATCATGCGGACCTTGTCAATGGATGAAACGGTGACCGTGAGATCCTTGAAGTTCACGTACAGGCGTGTCACTGCACCTTCCGCAGTAGCGGTGGCAACTCCCTCTCCATCACCTTGTAGAAGACCTTTCTCCGCATCGAGGAAATAGTTCTTGCCGTCGCCCTTAAAGCTGAGGCCACCTTCGGTGAGGCGTGCGAATATCACGAATTCCCCGTCGGCTACCTTGCGGAACGCCTGGCCATCAACCTCTGCCCCACTACCGGAGAGGGTCAGCTCGGAAGGCGCGACCGTAGGCGGGAACGGATCCTCGGTCTGCTTGGTGAACGAGTGACGGAAATGTCCCCCGTCATTGGTGTCGATCAGTGCGGCAACGTTGCTGTTGTCGAATATGGACCCCATCTTCCACAGGTGGTCCCACTGGCTCCACTCGAACTCGCCGATGTCGTAGAAGGTCTCTGAGACATCCCCGTCGGGACGGTTCTCGGCATCCTCCCCGTCAAGACGGCCCCAGCACACCTCGGTGCCGTTGACCGTGGCGATGAAGTAGTAGCGCTCCTCGGTCCAGCCCAGCCATCCCGGAGGATTGGTTTCGGGACGGGAAGCATCGACGAACACTACCCTGCCCTCACCGGCGAACTTGCCTGCGCCCTGGTAGCTGAGAGCTATGACCGTATCGTAGTTGCAGCCCCAGATCATCCTGACGTCGAGGCCTACCTCGTCGAATGTGACCTTATTGGTGGAGAAGTCAACGGTTATGCGGGTCACGCCCTCGAATGCATTCACGTCGGAGGAACGCTTGCCGATGTACAGGTCGTCGCCGTCCTGGATGAAATATTTGACTCCGTCAGCGTCAATGAATGATATCGCACCGCCGGAGAGTTTGGAATAGGCGATGAACTTGTCTCCGTCCTTGCGGAAGGCCTGTCCGTCCACCTCGGCCGCGGCACCCGTCAGGAACAGTTCACCGGGGGTCGCCGACGGCCGGTCGTACACGATTGGACCGGCCTCTTCCACCATGTGGGTGAACTGGTTGTCCTTGTTGGTCCATACCGTCACGCGTACGTTCTTGAGGTCGAGGGCATGGTCCATCTTCCAGAGGGCATCCCAATCGACCTTGTCGAATTCATAGATATAGTAGAAGGAATCCGTCCCGTCGGGAGTGAAGGAGTTCCCGCCGAAGGAGGAGCCCCAGCGCTTCTGGACTCCGTCAATCTCCACGAGGAAGGAATAGCGTTCCTCCACCCAGGAGCACCATGACGGGGTACCGTCACGGCCGGGACCGTAGAAGACGGCTTCGCCTTCACCGGAGAAGACACCATCGCCCTCGTATTCAAGGACCGCGAAATCCGCTCCGGTAGCTTCCCATGCTGCATGCAGCACGGTTTCGACGGACTCTATCTTGAGACCCAGCGTATTGAAATCCACCGTAATGCGGGCAAGTCCCGTCGACGGGGCAACCTGCACGGTGTACTCGCCATCGCCTTCGATGAGTTTGCCCTCGGCACTGGCATGGAACAGCAGTCCGCCGCCCTTTTCGGAAGTGAAATACAGGGAGCCCTCGCCGAGGCGGGTGACAATGCTGTAGAGGCCCTCCTCAACGATGCGGAACTCCTGTCCCGACTCCTTGGCTGCGGCCCCGGCCACATACAGGCGCTCAGGCATATTGTCTATACCCTCGCCTCGTGTGACGCTCAGGGTCTCGTATCCCTCGAGAGTCTTGACGACACCGCCCTTGGAACCGCGGACTGTCCATATGAAGGAGCCGGTCTGGTTGGGGGCGACCCCCGCCTTGCGGGCTATGGTATTGAGGGTTGCGTGGGACAGGGTCAGTGTCTGTCCGGCACCCAGGTCACTGGGCATCACGGAGAGGGGGTCCGAGAAGTTTCCCCCGGTCCTGTCGAAAAGCACTTCGTACAGGACGATGCCGCCGTCGGCAGCCCCGCCACCTGTCCAGGAAAGCTGGACCGTGGAGGAGGAGGTAACATCCAGGATTACCGATGAGGGGGAGGACAGCGATGTGGGCATCGCAAAGTCCGTATTCAGCTCATAATGCTTCTGGCAGGCTGCAGCCACCATGAGCACGGCACAGAGTATGGTGATGATCTTTTTCATAATCGACTACCAGTTAGGGTTCTGCTCAAGGTTCTTATTGAGGTCGCGTTCATTCTGGGGAATAGGCCACAGATAGTGCTTCCCGGCGACGAACTGACGGTTCTCTATCCTCACGAAGCCATCGTCCGTACCTACTGTTTCCCCGGTGTACATCCCGTGGCACCAGCCGTTCATCACATCCTCGGCAATCTTCCAGCGGATGATGTCCGGGCGGCGTGAGCCCTCGAAGGCGAGTTCCGAGCGGCGCTCGTTGCGCACGATGGACTTAAGGTCACCCCCTACGGGGAAATCGAGGGCTGCAGCATCGGTGAAGCCCGCTCTCTCGCGGATGGGGCGGATGGTCTTGTTCCAGACTGAGGCATCGAGGGTGCCCAGTTCCGCATTGGCCTCGGCATTCATCAGAAGGACATCAGCGTAACGGATGATAATCGGGTTCAGGCCGGACTGCAGGGTAAGACGATAGGTATTGTCCCACCACTTGCGGATGTAGTAACCGGTCGGTGTGACGTCGGAAGTGGAATTGAAAGCATCCTGGCCATCCCACAGCGGCTCCTGGGAGCCTCCGCCCGCAAGGGGATAGGAGTTGCCGGGGTACATCACGGTAGCTGCCAGGCGTGGATCCCTTCCTGCCCAGGGGTTCAGGGGATCGTAACCGGAACCCTCTTCCGTTATGGCCTTTCCGTTAAGCATGATATAACTGTCCACCAAGGACTTGAGCGGGGCTATGTTGGAGTAGCCGCCCATGGACGGTGGAACGGTGTTGTACATAATGTTCTGCTCGCGGATGACGGGTGTATACTGGGTGGAAAGAAGAATCTCGGAGCAGTATTCCGCTGAAATCTCGAACAGGGCGGAGTAGCTCGGGTACAGGGCGGCACCGCTATTGGAGATGATGTCATCGGTGACGGCCTTCACCTGCTGGTAATGGCCTTCGAAGAGGTACACCCTCGCAAGCAGGGCCTTGGCGGCCCACAGGGTCATGCGGCCCCGGTCGGAACCGGTATAGGACCCGGGGAGGGCGGCTCCGGATGTGACCTCCTCAAGTTCGGATATGATGTTCGATACCACGGTTTCACGGCTGTCCCTCGCAACGGTACGGCTCTCCTCGATGGTGATGGGCTCAGTGAGGTACGGCACTCCACCGAAGCGGGTATACAGTTCGTAGTAGTGGAAAGCCCTCAGGGCACGGGCCTCGGCGATGTAGCGGGCCTTGAGGCCTGCATCCAGGAGAGGGACGCGGTCTATGTTCACAAGCAGTTCATTGCAGGAGCGGATGCCGCTGTAATGACGGTTCCACACATCATAGACATAGCCTTCGGACGTTCCGTAGGTCCCGTTGCCGATGGCCTTGTTCTGGCCACCCTTGACGTAGGCGTTGTCGGTCATGCCGTCGCTGTACACCAGCTCGTACATGTCCGTGAGGGTGGTATAGCATGTATTGAGTGCGCTGATGGCCGCATCGGGATCCTCCTCCCAGTAATTCAGGTCTGTCTCCCTGTCATAAGGCGGGGTATCCAGCGGAACGCAGGCGAGTGCGAGGCCCAGCAGGGCAAGCGCAAAAAGAATCTTTTTCTTCATTACTGTCTCTCCCATTAGAATTTGACATTAAGGCCTACCGAGAAAACGCGGGCGACCGGATAGGCACGGCCGCTGCCGTCGGCATTGTACTCAGGATCCCAGCCGCCCCTCATGCGGGACAGGGTCAGGGCATTCTCCACACTGAGGTAGGCCCTCAGTTCGGTCAGGTGGATCTTCCGCATCCAGTCCCCCTGGAAGCTGTAGCCGGCCTGGACGTTCTTCAGACGCAGGTAGGCGGCATTCTGGATCCAGAAGTCGGACTTCGTAGCATTGTTGGTGGATTCCGTACCCATCGTCAGGCGGGGATAGGAAGCATTCGGGTTGAGCGGAGTCCAGCGGTCCATGTGGAAATCATGCACGGGACCCTCATTGTTGTTGTGGAAGGCCTCCACAGCCTCGCCTCGCATCCAGCGGCTGCGGCGTCCGACACCCTGTGCGAAGACGGACATGAAGAACCCCTTCCACTGAAGGCCGTAGGAAAGGCCGAAGGTGTAGCGCGGGAAATCGTTCCCCACCACGAAACGGTCATCATCGTTGATGACCCCGTTGCCGTCCTTGTCGATGTAACGGATATCCCCGGCACGGGGGACGATGCCCTCGAGGTGCGGGCTGGAAGCGGCCTGCTCATCGCTCTGGAAGAGTCCGTCGGAGCGGAGTGCGTAGTATGAGTACAGAGGGAAGCCCTCTTTGATGATGGTCACGACATCATACCCGTAGTACAGGTCCTCGCCCTTGGTGTCCACGACCACGTTCCAGCTGTCGGAGATATTCCCCGAGAGGTTGTGGCTGACCGCACCGGTGCGGAAGTGATAGTTCAGTGAGAACTCCCAGCCGAAGCTGTCAACTGTGGCGGCATTGGAAGTGGGTGCGCCGTTGCCGAAGAGGCCGGGGACCGGCAGTCCCACAAGGATGTCGCTTGTCCTGTTGCGGAAGAAGTCGAAGGAGAGGTTGAGGTCATTCTTCAGAAGGCCCGCGTCAACCCCGATGTCGGCCATCCTCGTGGTCTCCCACTTGATGGCGGGGTCAACCGATGCGAAATATGCGGTCGGTGCCAGTTCGTCCCCGAAGGTGATGCCCTGAGTCACGGAGACGGTCTGCATGTAGCGGTAGGCGCCTATGCGGTTGTTTCCCACCATACCCCAGGAACCACGGAGTTTCAGGGAAGGGACGATGGGACGTATGGACTCCCACCAGGGCTCCTGCGAGACTCTCCAACCCAGAGAGAAAGAGGGGAACAGGCCGGAACGGTTGCCCTTCGCGAAATAGGATGAGTAGTCGTTGCGGATGTTGAACTCGAAGAGGTACTTCTCGTCATAGTTGTAGGTGATACGGCCGAAGCCGGAGTACAGGGACCAGTCGGAAGCCCCTCCGTTATTGGAGACGTCATCCCCCTTGAGTTCACCGACGAAGATGTCATACTTGGAGTTGTCGGTGAGACGCTGTGTGCTGAAATTCTTAGCGCTCTCCCCCTCGTAGGCGTAGCCGAGGAGAACCGCGAGGTTGTGCTTGTCCCCGAAGGTGCGCTCATAGGAGAGGGTCGTCGTGGCGGTGAGCTTGGTGGCACGGTAGAAAGACTCGGAGATGTGGTTCTCCTTGTCTCCGGAAGCCGCGGCAAGCGATGCCTTGCGGTTCTCGTGGGTGGCGTTGTTCAGGGTACGTCCTCCCACGGTGGCACCGAGGTGGAGGCCATCCACGATCTTGAAGTCGGCGCTCAGGGTACCGGAAAGGTCATCGTTGACGCTCTGGCGGTATCCGCCCGCCTCAAGACGCTCCAGGGAGTTGGAGTTGGAACCGGAAGGATAAGCGTACGTTCCGTCCGCGTTCTTGATCTCATAGATGGACGGCATGCGGTTCGCCTGCTCGATGATCCACTCGGTCCAGTAGGCGTGGTCGTTGATCTTGTTGCGGGTGAACTGGCCGGTGGCGGTGAGGGTGAGCCTGTCGGACACCTTGTGGTTCACGTTCAGTCGGCCATTGTATCTCTTGTAGCCGTAATCGGGACCCTTGAAGAGGCTGTTCTGGTCCAGATAACCCAGCGATGCCATGTAGGAGAGGTTCTCTGTACCGCCCGTCATGGACACGTTGTGGGACTGCTGGGGAGCGAAGTCCTTGTACAGCTCGCGGATCCACTTGACGTTGGTCCCGCCGTTGCGGAACTGCGCGATCTGCTCCGCGGTGAACTTCGTCGCACGTCCGGAATTCACTGCGGCCTCGTTGTACAGCTCGGCATAGATCCAGGAATCGACCACCGTCGGGAGAGCCGTAGGCTGCTGAAGTCCGTATGTCATGTCATACCCCACGGACACCTTGCCCTCCGAACCCTTCTTCGTCGTCACGAGGATGACACCATTGGATGCCCTGGACCCGTAGATTGCGGTGGAGGAGGCATCCTTGAGGACGGAAATCTGTTCGATGTCGGCAGGATTCAGGTTCCCGAGGGAACCCTCGATCCCATCGATTATCACGAGGGGATTGTTGTCGTTCATGGTATTGAAGCCTCGGATATTCATGGTCGGGACACCACCCGGGGTGGAGGACCCCTGCTGGATCACAAGGCCCGGCGTAGTACCCTGGAGGCCCTCAAGAACGTTGGCGATGGGCTTGCCCTCGAGTTCCTGGGTGGAAACAGAGGCGACTGCACCCGTCAGGTTCACTTTCTTCTGGACACCGTAGCCCACAACCACGGCATCGTCAAGGAGGAGATTGGACTCCGCCAGCTCGACAGTAAGGGAAGTACGGCCATCCAGCGCTACTTCCTTCGTTTCATAACCGATGGCGGAAAAGACAAGCACGTCCTGCGGAAGAGCCTGCAGGCTGAAACTGCCGTCCACATCGGTCACGGTTCCCGTGGTGGTGCCCTTCACGATGACGGAGGCGCCGATCACGGATTCACCGTTACTGAGGACCTGACCGGAGACCCGGCGCGTCTGGGCGGATACCGATATTGCGGCACCCGCTCCAAGGAACAGTGCTACGGCTGCGAGAAGTGGGAAAAGGGTTCCCGCTGCACGGCGGCGCCATTCACAGATCTGGATTAAAAGCATTGTTTAAAAAGATATTTGTTTAAGTTATTTGTTTGCATCCATTTCACTGAGGGCATAGGCATAGGCACCGAGGGCTACGGCCCGTCCGGTCCCAAGGGAACTGAGCGCCACTCCCGTCCTCTTCCCTGCCCGGTAGGGGACCATCCTGCCGCTTCCCGGGATGGCGACAAGGTCGGTGTCATCCCGAAGGAAGGCATCCCACCCCTCGGGGTCAGTCAGGTCGAAAACCTCCATCTGAAGGCAAGGCACCTTGGTGCCCGAGAAGGTCCTTCGGGTGGAACGCATGGCCTCCACCATGGAGGGGAGGATGTATTTCGAGGCCCCGCTCAGACCCCCGCCTATGACAACGAGGCCGTCCATGATGTCCAGGGCGTGGACAACAGCCTCTGCGGCAGCGGTACCGAGGAGGGAAAAGGCCGTACGGGCTGCATAGGGATCCCCTTCGAGCTTTCCTTCCGCGATGTCGAAAATGTCCTTGGGGGTCAGTTCCCTACCGTCTTGGGAAGCCTTCTCGCGATAGACGCGCCTGACGGAGCGGATGCTCACGCTCTCCTCGGCTATGAGGGCGGGATGATGGACGTTGCGCATGAGCCAGACGTCGCCGCCGCAACCGTTATCCCCACGAAGGAGCTTGCCTCCTAGGACCACCCCTCCCCCGAAACCGGTACCGAGGGTGACTCCCAGAAGGTTACGGTAACGCCGGGTGCTGCCTGCCTGCTCGAGGGCGGAATTGACCTTGGGAAGGATGCCGCAGAGGGCCTCGCCATAGGCGAACAGGTTCCCGTCATTGTTGATGTACACCGGAAGAGCGAACACCTCCTCCAGATACGGTCCCAGGGCGACACCGCCCCTGAAACAGGGAAAATTCGGGAGGTCACCGATGACTCCCCTCTCATAGTCGGCAGGTCCGGGGAAAGCGAAACTGATGGCGACGGGACTCTTGTCCAGTCCGGACTGCACCGTCCTGAACCCCTCCACCAGCAAGTCCAGGCAGCGCTGCACGTCATCGGTAACGGCATCGAGCCGTAGGGGTTCCACAATCTCACGACCGCCTGCAATGGCGGAGAAGACGAAGTTCGTTCCTCCGGCATCCAGGGTCAGGACCGCTCTTGAGTCGTTCTCGTACATACTTCCTAGGCATTGAACCGGACGGAAGCCCGGATGGTCATACAGGTCTTCCCCTCGGAAGGACCACTGGGACTGATGGTATAGGACTCCACACATGCGGGGATGATGAAGGTCTCGGCATAGTGGACGACAAATGGTTCGAAACGTCCCTCGGGACTCCGCACTACAGCCTCCTCCCCTTCCACGAGGTTCAGCACGTGCACGCTCCCCTCGGTCCTCCCAGTCACCGGGACGCTGAAGGAAGTGCGGCGGGTCTCTATGAACTCGTTGGGATGCAGGCCGGTCTTGATTTCCTTCCAGCCATCACCCGAGGCTACCTCGCTGAAGTGGTTTATCAGGTGCTCCTTGGCGTAATCCGTGTCACGCTCCCACTGGATCACCTTGCTGCCCCTCTCCACATTGATGGGACGTGGTTTCCCGTCAAGCCCGAGCCTGCCCCAGTCCCAGAGCTTGAAAGTGAAGATATTGGGGGTGGAACTTATCTCCAGGACCATGCTTCCAGCACCGGAGCAGTGAATCGTCCCACCGGGAATGAGAAAGTGGTCATGCTTTTTCGCCGGCCACTTGTTGACATATTTCTCTGCATCGAAAGTGATTTCACCGCGCTGGGCGGCACGCAGGTCCTCGATCATCCTCTCTCTGTCAACCCCGTTTTTGAGGCCCAGGTACACTACCGCATCCTCCCCGGCGTCAAGCAGGTAATAGCTTTCGTCCTGGGTGTAGGCCATCCCGAACTGCTCCCTGATGAAATGGGTCGTAGGATGGACCTGGAGGCTGAGGTTGCCCCCGCCTATGGTGTCGAGGAAATCGAAGCGGATCGGGAAATCCTTGCCGAAGCGGGCCTCCACAGGGGCACCGAGCACTTCCCTGCTCCTCAGGAGGATGAGGTCGTTTGACGGAATCTCGAATTTCACTCCCTCCACCTCCAGCAGGAGGCTGTTCTCCTCCGGTACGCAGTCGAAGCACCAACCGTAGTTGGGAACGCTGCGCTCAAGGTCGCACACGTCCTTCATCCACTGGCCTCCCCACGGGGCGGGATCGAAGAACGGGACTACCCGGAAGGGTCCGTGGGCAGTCTTGTCGATGCCCCGGAGGAAGGTGTCAGAGTCAATGAGCTTGGGGTCCCCTGCCGCATTGGTGTCAAGCCACCAGTCGACCATGTGGAAGAGCGTTTCCTTATAATAGTCCAACACTTTCCAGTCTATGAACAAACCACGCTTGTACTGGATGGAGATGGGATCATCGTGGTTGTCGACCCCTAGGCCGCACACCTCATGGCGGCGGAAGCGCTGCTGGATTTCCCAGCGGGCCATGTCGGCGTAGACGATGGTTGCCCCGCAGGGGGCCACCAGGGCGGCTCCCACCCCGATGACAAGGGTTTCGGGGCCGGCCTGAAGAAGTTCGCCGCGGACGGCGCTGAGCTTCTCTCCGTCGAAGAAGTCCCGGATCCGAAGGTTGGTGACATAGCCGAAGAGGACGTCATCCGTCATGAATGGATCCGTCATACGGCGTATCTCAGCCTCCGGCTTCATCAGGTCCTCCATCAAGACGACCCTGGTAAAGCCGCAGGAGAGTGCATTTTTCAATTCATCACAATGGACACCTGTGTACCAGTCAACCACCAACGGGCCCTTGCGCCCCCTGTCAAGCTCTTCCCGAATGGCCTCCCAGCCTCGGAAAAGATGTCCTGGCGTCTGTGTGGCAGGGTATTTATCGTAATTGGATTTCCTCATAGTATGTATGAACATAGTATTAGTTTGTGCAAAGCTATGAAAGATTTTCTAAATACTTTCTCTTTTTGTAAAAATTTTTCAAAAAAAAGTTTTGCCCGTATCCGCCCATCCCCCGCGATATGCACATGGGACCGCCCAATACTGATATTATGGGAGCCGCCATAAATAGAAGGACGGGAAAACCGGGGCCTCCTGATCGATGCTTGCGTTTTGGAAGTCCCCTCCCCAAAGAGATAGAGGAGGACAAGCACAGGAAGACTGAATGAGAAGACTATATGATAGGAAATGGGCCTAAGTCATTTGCAAATAGATTATATTTCCTATTTTTGCACACCAAAAAATAACGACTTATGACCATCGACCACAACAGCGATGTACCTCTGCACATCCAGGCTCAGCAACTGCTCCGTGAACTGATAGACTCCGAGGAATACAAGGACGGGAAAATGCTTCCCAAGGAGATTGATCTGGCAGAGCAGTTGCACATCTCCCGCAACACCCTGCGCCAGGCCATCAACCAGCTGGTATTCGAGGGCCTGCTGGTCAGGAAGAAAGGTGTTGGTACGAAGGTTGCCCGCAAAGGCATCAGCGGAGGGGTGAAGAACTGGCTGAGCTTCTCGCAGGAGATGAAGATGTTGGGGATCGAAATAAGGAACTTCGAGCTGCACATCACCCGCAAGAGGGCAAACTCGGAGATAGCCGGATTCTTCGAGGTTGAAGAGGAAACCCGCTGCGTAGTGATGGAGCGCGTCCGCGGGAACCCATCCTTCCCGTTCGTCTACTTCATCTCCTATTTCAATCCAAACCTTCCAATCACGGGAGAGGAGAATTACAACATGCCCCTGTACGAGATGCTGGAAAAGAACTACGACATCGTCGTAAAGACCTCAAAAGAAGAGATTTCAGCAAGGCTGGCAGGAGACATGATTGCCGAGAAGCTGGAGATATCGCCCTCCGACCCGATCCTTATCCGCAAACGCTTCGTCTCCGACGACAGGGGCATCCCCGTGGAATACAACATTGGCTATTACCGGGCGGACAGTTTCACCTACACCATAGAAGCATCGCGCTGAGTCCTTGTGGCGGCGAAAGCGCACCACACCAGATACAGAAGGCACAGGGTAATCACGATGAGGGAACCTCTCTGGTTCCCGACCCACTGGGTCGCCAGTCCCATAAGCGGGGGAATCACCGCCCCGCCGCATACTCCGGTAATCATGAAACCGGATATTTCGTTCGCCTTCTCGGGGCGGGCCTTGAGGGCCTGGGAGAACAGGACGGAAAATACGCTGGAACATAAGAATCCGATTCCTCCGACTCCGGCGAGAATGGCCCATGCCGGCTTGACAAAGAAGAGGACAGCCATGGCTACGAGCGCAAGCAGAAGATTAATTTTCAGATACTTGATATCATCCATCCGGGCTAGCAGGAACGTTCCCAGGAAAGCTCCGGCCGTCCTGCAGATGAAATAGACGCTAGCCCCGAGGGAAGCCTTGTCCACAGCCATCCCGCAGCGCTCCATCAGAAGCTTCGCCGAGACCGTGTTGGTCCCCACGTCGACTCCTACCACAAAGAAAATCCCCAGGAAGAACAGAAGGACGGTCCTATCCTTGAGAAGGCCGAAAGCCTGAGCTATGGATGTCTTCTTTCCCTCGGCCGATTCCTTGGGTATCTCCGTGAGTCCCAACAGGAGGAAGGACAGCATGGTGATTGCCGCATATATCGTGAACAGGTACTTCCAGTTTCCGAAGGCCGCAGTGGCAGCGAGCGCAATGAAGGGACCGCAGAAGGAGGAGACGGCCTTGACGACCTGCCCGCCTGTGAGGCAACTGGTAAGCCGCTCCCCCTTGACGACATTCGTAAGCAAGGGATTCAAGGACACCTGAAGCAGGGTGTTCCCTATTCCCAGCAGGACGAAAGCCACCATGCAGGAGACGAAAGTATATGAGAAGAAAGGGATTAGCATCCCGACGAAGGTGATGACATTGCTTACCTGGACCATAGCCTTGCGACCTATCCTGTTCATACCGATGGCGGCAGGGACCGACAGGAAGAGGAACCAGATGAAAACCATTGAAGGTATGAAGCCCGAAAGGGATTCACTCAGGGCGAAATCCACCTTGAGGTAACTGGTGGCGATACCCACCACATCGCAGAATCCCATCACGAAGAAGGTGGCAAGGACAGGAACGAAATTGTACTTTCGGATAAGAGGTCGCATAGTTTGTTCGAACATTTTCGGCAAAGTTAGAAAACTCCTTTGTACATCCAAGCAAATGTTCAAACAAACTACCCAAAGAAATCACACGGGTTCTGAAGGTGTCGTGGCCGATATCTTCAAACAATCCTTCCCAACTGCCTTCCCGGGACCTGGGCATCCGCAAAGAATAAAGCCCCACCTCGGGGGTCGAGGCAGGGCTGAAGTCACGCTCAAGCGGGGCGGTACTTTACCTTACGGGGAAAGTCCTTCCGCTGTAGGAAGTTCGGTCCGATGATATTCTCTTTCCACCCTTCTTCTCCGCCTTGGCAGCGGAAGACTTGGTGGCAGGAAGGGATGCGGAGCTTCTGATGTCTACATTCCTGGAGGAGAGTGTACGGAAGTGTGCCTCCCCGCCATGGGCCCTGCTCTGCGATGCCCTGTGCAGGTGGGAAGCGACCGACTCGCTTCTTTCCTCTCCAACCGTCCTTAGGCCGGCACTCTTCTGCCCGGAAATGCGGCTCAGGGTCAGGGGGAAGGCAGGGACGGTCTCGCTGAAGTAATACAGTCCGCTGTCCTCGGTGTCCTGGGGAACCTGATAGAACTGCATGGCAATGATATCCACGTCCATGTTGTCCCCGTCTACGTCCACGTTGGAGACCCTGAGGCCCTTTATCGAGGCGTTGTCCCCCTCGTCGAACTCACCCACGGCGATGCCGAGGCCTTCAGACAGGAGGATGCTCAGGTAGGTGGGCAGACCCTGGCGGTAAGTGAACTTACCGAGGAGATAATCGTCGTAGTAGGTTTCCACACCGTTGTCGGTGTAGGTCATCGTGGTAATGTACTGGGAGGAGATGAGGAACTTGCCGGTGAGGCCGTCATAGGAGGCATAGATGGTATGGGCATTGTAGTCAAGGTCCCCGTCCGCTCCCTTGCCCTGCTCCCAGCCTTTTATCTCGTACTCGTAGTTGGAATCGAGGTTGGTGATTTCAAGGTCATAGGACTTGTTGCCGTCGGCGATTTCGAAACGGTCTCCGTCATCGAAGACGGTCTTCTGCGATGTGACCCTCCATTTGCCGAGCCACTTGGAGAACTGGGCGGTGGGCTCCTGCTCCTTGATTTCGATCTTGTCGCTTACGCTGTAGCGCCCGGTGGGTATGCCGTCCGCATCCAGGCCGAAGGCTATCGCGAAATAGTTCCCCGGATAGAGGCGGTTGAAGGTGACGTCCCAGGTGCCGGTCAGAAGGGAGGGATTGTCTCCGAAACACAGGTCGGAGAAGTATCCGTCCTCATTCACGAAGCCGTACAGGTAGTCGGAGACAGACTGGAAGTAGGCCATCAGGTCCCCGCCGAAATTGTCGTTGAGGTACTTGTTGGAAATGATGTCCACGTAGTAGCTCTCGTTGTTCTTTGCGCTCACGGACACCTCGTCATAGAAAAACTGGAAACCGTTCTCGTCAGTCCCCGCATAGCGGCCGTTGTAGTCCACGGTCCAGTTGTCCGTCAGTTGTGCGGTAACGTGAGGCGTCGTGAAAGTCGTGAAGGCATAGGAGCCGGAGAGTTTCCCGTCGGAATCCACTCCGTAGATGATGGCGTAGAACTCCCCGCCACCGTCATCGAGGAGGAAGAATGTCTCGGTGAAGTTCCCGGAGCGGAGGAAGGAGGTGTTCTGCTGCCGCTCGAGGGCCTTGACTTCCTCCAGGTCCTTGCTGCAGAAATTCGCGAAATTCTTCCCTGAGGACTCGAAGTCTTTCTTTGACACCGTAGCGACATAGTATTTCTCGGAGTCGGTGCTCTTGACTGTCACCTTGTCCACCATATACGTGAAATCGAACGATCCGCTCCCTTCGGTAACCCTCTCCACAATGGGTCCCCTCCCGTCGTACGAGACGCTCCAGTAGGGGTTCAGCACCATGGTGAATTTATCCTGGGTGGGGGTCTCCGGTTTAGTGGGATCCGTCCTGTGCCCCGAGGCACCGCCAGTCGGACCGCAGGAGGACAGAAGCAAGCCAAAGGCGAACAGAAGCGCCCCGCTTATGCTCAGATTCTGCAATACTCTTTTCATGGCTTCAAAAAGTTGGTTACAAATCCATTCTTGCAAAAAAAGGACCAACCGGGAAAAAGAGCGTCTCCCTCCCTCCCCGGATGGTCCATTTATCCTGTGGAATCTCCCTTCGGGATTCCTAGATGCTGAAATTGTGGTAATGCGGCCCGAAGCGCTCGAAGGCAGCCCTGTCCAGCATCTCCCTGTCATCGGGATGGGCTATGCTGATAAGTAGCTTAGCCCTTTCCTGCAGGCTGCGTCCGTACAGGTCGACAGCCCCGTACTCGGTCACGATCCAGTGGGCGTCCGCCCTGGGGGTCACGACCCCGGCACCGGGGTTGAGCATGGGTACAATCTTGTTCTTGCCCTTGTTGGTGCGGGATGCGAAGGCGGTAACGCTCTTCCCTCCCTCGGCCATTGTGGCTCCCTTCACGAAATCCAGCTGTCCGCCGGTCCCGGAGAATATCCTCGTACCGATGGAGTCGGCGCTGATCTGTCCGGTGAGGTCGACTTCGGTAGCGGAGTTGATTGCCATCATATTGGGGTTGCGGGAGATGACCCAGGGATCGTTGGTGTACTTGATGTCCTTCATGATGACTGCGGGGTTGTGGTCGATGAAGTTGTACACGTCATTGGAACCCAGGAGGAAGGATGCCACTACCTGGCCTTTGTCTATGGCCTTGCACTCTCCGTTGACCACCCCCTTGCGGATAAGACGCAGGATGCCGTCCGCGAACATCTCGGTATGGACTCCGAGGTTCTTGTGGTCCGCAAGCTCCGCTGCAAGGGCGTTGGGAAGGGCCCCGATACCCATCTGGATGCAGGCCCCGTCAGGGACAAGGGCTGCGCAGTTCTTCCCTATGAGCCTCTCGGTTGGAGTGGGCTCCGCAAAGGCGGCAGTGACTAGAGGAGTGTCTGCCTCCACGAAGATGTCGATGTCCTCGATGCTCACGAGGTCCCCGTATGCGAAGGGGACATTGCGGTTCATGACCGCTATGACCGTGTCAGCCATCTCGATCGCAGCCAGGGAACAGTCCACGCTGGTCCCCAGGGAAACCATTCCGTTCCCGTCGGGATAGGATACCTGGACCATCGCCACATCAGGGTGCAGGGCACCGCTGCGATAGAGTTTCTGGCTCTCCCCGAGGTGGACGGGAAGATAGTCCGCATAACCGGCATTGACGTTGGCCCTCACATTGGGGCCCAGGAAGAATCCCTGGTCGAAGAAAATGCCGCTGTACTTGGGGTCGGAATAAGGTGCGGGCCCCTCCGTGTGGAAGTGATGGAAATGGAGGTCCTTGATCTCTCCGGCATCGGCCCTGCGGACCAGGGCCTCGATGAGGACGTGAGGGACGCTGGCCACCGAGGAAAGGTGGATATGGTCATGGCTCTTCACGGCCTTTACCGCTTCGTCAGCGCTTACAAAATGTATCTGCTTCATATAACTATGTGGGGAAATCTTTTTGCATGCCCCCCTGGGTGAAAGGTCGGGAAGCCCCATTACGAAAAAGGCCCGCCTCCGACACCCTGAGGGCGCTGCAAAGGTAGGTGATTTATCTTGAATTGCAAATTCGGCCTATCCCAAGTCTCGCCAATTACAGCCTGGCCTGACGGCGATGCAATCCCTATCCATGCGAGCTCAACATGAATTTGAAGGCGGGAAGGGTTTCATGGTCAATTTGCCGGAAATAATCGCTAACTTTGCGCCGCAAAACAAACAGGCCCCACCCAAAAGGCCACCAAAAACACAATCACCACCTTTCACTCATGCACACAAGGGAAGAAAAGCTCCAGGCTTTCGGAAGAATCCTGGACATCATGGACAAACTGCGCAGCGACTGCCCCTGGAACAAGGCGCAGACCATCTCCACACTCCGTCCCATGACGGTGGAGGAGGTGTATGAACTCAGCGATGCAGTCCTGAAGGATGACATGGGTGACCTGAAAAAGGAACTCGGGGATGTGCTCCTTCACATCGTGTTCTACTCCAAGATAGCCGAGGAGAAGGGACTCTTCGACGTGGCTGACGTCATCGACCGCCTCTGCGAGAAAATGATTTTCCGTCACCCCCACGTTTTCGGAGGCGAGGATGCCCCCGACGCAAAGACAGTCTCCGAGCAGTGGGAAGTCATGAAGACCAAGGAGAAGGGCGGCAACAGGACCGTGCTTTCCGGAGTTCCCGATTCCACTCCTTCGGTACTGAAGGCTTTCAGCATGCAGGACAAGGCCCGTGGCGTAGGATTCGACTGGGAGGAGAAGTCCCAGGTCTGGGACAAGGTCCGCGAAGAGATGGGTGAACTGGAGGCTGAACTGGAGGCCATGGACAGTGAGGAGGGTAGCGCCTCCCCCGCTGTATGTTCCCCTGACGAAGGCTCCAGCGAGGAGTTCGTGAAAGCATACAAGAGGGCCGAGGGAGAAGTGGGGGATGTCATGTTCGCCATCATCAATGCCTCACGCCTCTACGGCATAAACCCCGACACAGCCCTCCAGAGGAGCTGCGACAAGTTCCGTCGCCGCTTCGACTACCTCGAGGCCGAGACCATAAAGAAAGGACGCTCCCTTCATGACATGACTCTCGCCCAGATGGATGAAATCTGGGACGAGGCCAAGGCCAAGGGCTTATAACTTGGGGAGAAGACTTTTGCATCTTCTCCCACCCGCCCCATTTCCAAGTACCTCCCGGAAGGGAGGCACACGCCCCGCATAATGGGCGCTGTCTTTTTGCTTTT
>CAJOLJ010000024.1 GCA_905235445.1 uncultured Bacteroidales bacterium | reverse complement strand
CCGATAATTTTATGGGGGTCATTTACTGGGATAACGAAGAGATACCGATACCACCGGAAGGATACATCAACCATAACGGCAACCTTGTGTTCGTATATGCTGACGACGGTCCCCGTCGCCAGAGCAAACGCATCATCATCGGGCGGGCGGTGAGCGAAACGATGATGCACCCTAATTCGAACTACAAGATGCTTTACAGGTCCGAGTGGAAGAAGCACTATGGGGAGGAGGTGCCGGAAAGTCCCATCGTCCGCCCAGGAATATACGCCGCCGTCCTGGGCATAGTATATGCCTTGGGCCTGTATGCGATTTTGCGGAAGGCGCTCCGTTCCACATCCTTCTCGAATGCCGTCTTGGATTACTCGATCTACTCCATGCTGTACCAGACTGACGTTTCGATGCATTACGAGGAAAAGATGGAGGAGCAGATACTGTTCTCGCGGGAGATGCACGGCGACTCCTGGCTTTCCGACTTCTTCACCAACAAATTGACTGCGGGGAGGATCTTGGCATTCAGGACCTTGTGGCTGGAGGAGTGCAAGGCCCGGGGAATCACCAAGTGCTGGATATGCACAGATGGCAGCAACACGGACTGCGCCGCTGCGGTCCCTTCGGCGGAGAAGGGGAAGGCCAAGTCCGGCAAGGAGGTCAACATCATCAGCTACATATGGGCCGTGGCCGAGGACGGCACGCCGATAGCCTTCGCCGTGAACAGGGGGTCGATGGTGGACTGCAAGGCGATCGCCGAGCTGATAGCCCTGCTCATGGAATACGGCATCGTCTGCGAGGGGGTGGTCCTGGACAGGGGCTTCTGCACGGCGGATGTGCTCCGGCAGCTGAAGGAAGCCCATCTTGACTACGTCATGATGCTCAAGGGGGACTCGGCCGCCCACAGGTGGATGTACGACAGGCACGGTAAGGACCTGGCATGGAACGTGGAGTACGCCATCTCCTCCGACCCCATGTTCGGGATATCGGAGAGGGGCAGGGTCCTGAAGGACTCCCAGGAGGAGGCATTCCTGAACCTGTTCTTCGACGGAGCGAACTGTTCAGGCAGGAAGGGTGACATCGTGACGAAAGTGTTCGAGGCCAGGGAAAAGATGCTGGAAGTCGCAGCATCCGGTGAAAAGCCGGCCGTTCCCGCAGGAATGGGCAAGTATCTCTCTGTCAGGTGGCGCGGCAGACACTGGGAGGTGCTCACCCACACCCAGGCGTGGCAGGACGAGGTCGACTCCAGGGGCTTCAGCTGCATGGCCTCAAGCAAGAATCTGGGAGCTGCCGCCGTAAATGCCGTGTATAACTTGAGGGACGTCTCCGAGAAGACCTTCACCACACTGAAGACAGGCCTGGGGCTCGTATCCCTGAGGATGCACTCCGAGCCGGGCATAATGGGGAAGTTCCTGGTGCTGTTCGCGACAAACATCATCAGGAACGAGTTCCAGAAGAAATGCCGCAAGAACGGATACTCCACCAACAAGATGATGGCGGAGCTGAACAAGATGAAGATGATCCAATTTACCGAGGGCTCATACACCTTCATCAGGAACATGTCCGAAAGGCAGCAGACCATCCTGGCGCAGTGGGACATCCTGCCGGAGGACTTCGACTCCATAGCCGCCGACTACAACAGACGCATAAGCGGAGCCCCGGTAAGCCAGATCAGGCAAAAGCCCCCTCACGACACGAAGGCCAGAAGGAAACCGGGACGCAAGAAGCATGTCCCCGATGACCCTCCAGTGGAGGTGACGACCACTCAGCCGAAAAGGAAGAGGGGCAGACCCGCCGGGTCTTCCAAGAAGGGGAAGGAGGACAAGAAACCCTCGGGGAAAAAGATAGGGAGACCGCTTGGCTCCAAGAACAAGAAGACCCTTTTGAAAGAGGCGGAGATGAAGGCGACAGGCATCATACCCGTTAAGCGGGGGAAAGGCAGGCCCAAGGGCAGCAAGGACAGTAAGCCAAGGAAAAGAAGGGGTTCAGGAACTTCTAATGAAGCGTCATAGCCACTGCGTTCAACGAGAATTAAAATTGCTCAAATAAACTGCCCGTTTATAATTTTGGGGCGAATTAGCGTATATATATTTGTTTTTGAGTCGCAAAGATGATGACGATTTTAAAATTGTACATTCACCATAAAAAGACTCATTGAAAAAAGGAGGACAGCCACATTGTGACCGTTCTCCTTCCCATACGACATGGATGTGATGTATCTATTTGTGCGCCACTCCTGTAGAGGAGAACAGGCGGAAAGTCTTGGTCTTTCCTCTGTAGGTACACAGAATGTCAAGCCCATTCTCGGTAGTCTTCTTCTCAATCTGTACGTCCTTGTCGGAACATGAGGCGACTACCGAGTCCTGGAGGGACTTCACCTCGCAGTCTACCGGCATCTCGTAGATATCCTGTGAGAGGTATCCATTCCAGTCCGTGGAACGTGTGGGCAGGGCGGGAATTGGAAGAGGCCTTCCGAACATAGAGATTTCAACCTCGGGAACCACCGGTCTATCCAGCGGATGTTCCTTGCAGCTGAATCCCAGTCCCTGGAGGGAGAACAGTTCCTTTCCTTCCGCACCCACGGCCCTAAGGTAAATCGCATGCTTCCGTCCCTTGAGGTCCACCTTGAGACCGAGGGGTAGGGTGCACTTGCGGACCTCCCCGGGGGCAGAGCCCTCCGGGACCGTTACGGTTCCCAGCAGTTTACCCTTGTGGACATTATTCTTGTAGGGGCTGTCCATCCAGACCTCCACCGAGAACTCCTCCCCCGAGAGAGGGGTAAGGAAGAGTTCCAGGGCTGTCCTCCTGAATAGGCCTGTCCCCTTGAAAGGAGGAAGGCCTTTGGTGGAAGACTTCAGGCCCCCGAACGAGAAGTATTTGTAGCCTATGACATCACCGCTCACCACCGGGGAAATCTCCATGTCAGCTCCCCAGACATCCCAGGTATCCTGCTGGGAAGGCTTGTTAGTCATGAAGCAGGCATAACCCGCACTATAGTACTTGTAGGGCGGCAGGCCGAACACATTGAACCCTTCGGAAGTGACTTCGGCACCCTTGTAGGTTACGCCTTCATCGGTGCTGACGGTGAGGATGTTGTTTTTAACATAAGGGTCATAGCCGAATATCTCGATCTTTCCTCCATCGGCCACTTTCTTTCCGTCATCCACCACGGTGACGGGAGAGACCATCGCCTGACGGGCAAAGCCGTACCCTCTGGGTGGACGGTGATAGAAGACGTACCACTGGTCGCCTATCTTCTGCAGGCTTCCGTGGGTGTTGTGGGCGCAGTAGCCTTCCACTATGGAGTGGCCATCCTCCGAAAGGACAGGGGCGCGGCTATCCACCAGTACTCCCCCGCTCTTCCATGGACCCATGGGGGAATCGGAATAAGCATAGCGAAGAGTGGAGTTGGAACTTGGCAGTCCGTAATCGGGACCGCTGTGTCCGGAGAACACCCACACGTACTTGCTTCCAACTTTCCTTATGGAAGAGGCCTCGAAGAAGTTGAAGTCCTCGAGTTTCTGGCCCTCATAGATGGCGTACTTCGCATCAGGTATGGGACGAGGCTTTCCGTAGGTGAATGACGCCGGTATGAAATATGGCACGACCTCTGTTCCCTCACGGACGCTGTACATGGTCACCTGGTCCAGCTGAGCCGCACTGGAGCGCTGGAAACCCCAGTATCCGTAGGCCCTGAACCCTATCTTGAAGTCAGGGTCGGAAGGGTCGGTTATCTGCTCGACATAGACTGAAGGGTCAAATCCCATGATGCTTCCCTCCAGGGCATGGCTGCCGTCCTCCGACAAGTTTAGGATGGTGAAAGGTCCGTCGGGGCGGTCCGACTTACAAACCAGGGCCTCCCGGCCCCAGCCGCGGCTGTGGGGATACAGATAGTATTCCTTCTTCCCGCCTGGAAGACGCACTTCCACCAGGTCCGGGGCGAACATCACATCCCACCTGTCGCCGAACTTGTAGGTGAAAAGAGGGCCCTCGTCCCTCCACGCCGTGAGGTCCTCCACCGGGGCGGACCACATCCTGATGTCAGGGCCGCAGTATGAAGTGAAACGAAGGTCATGGGAGCCAATGATGTATGCTCTCTGCCTGCCGGGATTGTCGGGATCTTCGAACACACGGGGTTCCCCGTCGGGAAGATGCTCCCAGAGTGGGAGGTAGGGATTCTGGGCAAACGCCCCCGCTCCGAGGGAAAGGAGCACTGCCAAGGCTAGCAGACGCAATTGCATTTTTGTCATAAGCATTGTTTTGTAAAAGTAACTTGAAATTATTCGACCAGTGCAGCACTTCAACTCATGAAGCCTACTACAGGCAGTCCTGAGTGCATCAGAAGGCAACTTTCCAGCTAAAGTTAGGCAAAATTGGAAGAAGAGCGAGCATCTTCCAATCATCCGAGGTCACATCATAGTAAAGCATGAAGGGGTTGAAATGATTTGTTACGTTGCACACTCCAACACTTACGGTATGCATGAAGCGTCCCGTATGGAATGTGCGTCCATATCCCAAATCCACCCGGAATACAGTAGGCATGTGGTAATTGTTGATTCCCTCATAGAACCAGGTCTCGGTTTCCAGGGCGGGCAAATGGATTTGGTAAGTGAGTGGAGCCGCATTCTCCCAGTGGCCGCTCTGCACAGTCAGGGCCAAGCTCAGGCCCCCGTACTGTCCCTGGAAGTTCAGGACGTGCCTACGGTCGAAGCGGGCATTGAACTTCCCGCCCCCGTTAATGGTTGCAAAGCCTTCCCTGTCTGTCTTGGACAGGGTATAGGATGCCCGTAAATACAGGTTCTTCCCGACATACTCGTAGAGGAATTCCCCGCCGTAGGAGTTGCCCTGTCCCGTTTCAACGCTCCACTCCCATCCGGCAAAGGCATCCGTGAAGAGGGACTGTGCGTACTTGTAGTAAACGAGATTGACCATTCGCTTGCCATATCCCCCAAGCGTTACGGTGTGCCGTCCCATGGCCAGGCTGAATCCGAGATTGCCCCCAAGGGCGTACTCGGGCGGGGCGGTCCTCCCTGAGGGGACGATGACATCGGTTGACCACCCCAGGGGCAATCCTTCCAGTGTGTGGTAATACTGATGGATGTAGTCGAAGGATCCTTCCAGCGCAAGCGGTTTTGAAATGTTCCACTTAAAAGAGAGGCTGACATCCGGCCTCACTCTCACTACGCCATCGGAGAAATTCAGGTAGCCGTTGCCTCTGAGGACGGCTTGCATTCTCAGCCTCCCGGGGATATCCCTGACGACCTGGGCATAGGGGGACACAAGCATGGTCCCTTTCCCGGAATGCGAGGATGGAGGTCCCATAACGAACAGGGCATAGCGGGCCCTCGCTCCGTACTCCAACTCCCACCGGAAAGGATTCCTGTAAGAGAAATCCACGCTCAGGGCCCCCTCAAGCATGCTGGAGCACAGGGACAGGACATTGGACGAACCATGGTAGTTTTTCTCCTGACTCTGGAAGGTGCCGTACCTGTTGACGTAAGCCTGCGCTTCCATTTCTGTCCGCTCAAATATCCGCCGGTAGTTGATGATGGCTATCTGATTGTCCCAGCCGAGGCCATCCCTGCTTCCTTCACCTGTAGTGAAACCATACCGATCCAAAGTCAGGAGAGCGGAGGCGGACAGGGAACTGCGAGAGTCTATAGTCCAGTTGAACTTTCCGTATATGTCCCCCACACCCGAACTTATGTCCTGCAAGGCTGCCAGACGCTCGGGAAGCAGGTTCCTGAGTGCCTTGTACTCCAGCCCTATGGGAGATATGCGGGCCGATGCGATAAATGACATGCCCCTGCCGAGGGAGCCCTGGGCACATGCCCCGACAAGGAAGTTATTCAAAGTGCCCTCCCCGTGGAACCTTTCGGAAAAGGAGTCGCGTGTAATGATGTTCAGATGGGCGGCTGTGAAGTTGCCGTAGCGACCTTCGAATCCACCCTTGGTCATGGATGCACTTTCAATGATGGAGGATGGGACAGCGGTCGTCAATCCCAGTATATGGGAATAGCCATAGACGGGGACCCCATCCAGGGAAAAGAGATTGTTACCCATATTCCCGCCGTGAACGTACATGGCGGAAGAGCCGTCTGCGCCAGTAGATATGCCGGGAAGAGTCTGCGACCATCGAATCGGGTCTCCCTCCCCCATCGGGGAGAGTACGCCACGAATAATGCCGCCACCCCCTTCCATCTTGTTTATTGAACGCACTTCGCTCCTTACCTCCGTCTTTATGGCAGAACGGAGAGTGTCGGTCCTTACTGTTTCCTGGGCACGGGCGAAAAGTGGGAGGAACAGCGGGAGCAGGACCAAAAGACTTACTCTGGTTTTTCTCATAGTTCTCTGCATCATAAGGCCCTCACCATTCAAAAACAAATGGCAAGGGTGCCAAATCCTCACTGTTGGCATTGAATTCGTTACTTCCCGTTGTCATTGCCCCGAATATCCCAAGACCTCCGTTTATGTTGGAATAGATATTATCCCTCAAATAAATGGACGAAAGGTCCCCTCCCTCACGAATCTTCTTCATTTGGTAGGCATCTTTAAGGAAGGCGTAATAGTCCGCAGATAATGAAGAGCAAATCAGGTATCCTCTGTAAGCAGGATTCTTCTCCCCCATGTCAAAAGGGCCGCTTACGCTGAAAGCTTTCCCCCCCAAAAAATCGTGGAGGTCACCAAGAGCAGGATGGTTTTCTTCGACCCGGCTTATCAGCAGGAAATCCCTATGCAAATCTTTCCCGATCAAATCAGGGAACATATATGTCCAGACACCGTCCCTTCCTTCTGTCTCCCTGACATAATAGCTGTAATCCGTAACCGGCAATCCTGTCTCCGTGTCAGAGCCAATTGTCCGCCATCTTGGGTTACCGTCATATAACCGTCCGGTCAGATTCACGTCTTCCACCCCGGGGTAGTCCGTACAGAGTTCTTCGGCAAAATGGAACTCTCCCGTTTCCTCTTCCTGTTTCGCAATGCGGAGAATCATATGTTCCGGCATGTCAAGAATATTATAAAAGGAACCGTAAAAATGGAACTTCTGGCTTTTTGTATGCCCCGGCTGTGCCTTTTCCGGAACCCTCGCAGAAGGCATTTCCTGTTCCGCCCAGACGGGTTCATGCCCCTCCACACTGACTTCCAGGCGATACTTATGTCCGGGCATCCCCGAATAATCCAGTGTCCAATGATTGTCGCCCACCTTGACGAAACGGTCCTTTTCAACACCAAGGGAAACATCAATAAGCTTTATTTCGGCATCCTCCAGGGGTGATGGCTCTTTTTCTCCCGGCCCCTTCGTCAAGGACAGATACAAATCCTGGACACTGCCCGTCGTCAGGATGAATTCCACCACTACCTTGTTTTCCAACTCGGCATCAAGGGTAGTAACCTTGACGCATCCGCTAAGGAACAGGGCAAGAAAACCAGTTGCAATTATCCTATACTCCATATACAATAATGATTAAATACGCTGCTATGACTTGTTGACCGTTACGATAGCCTTTTAGATAAAGATAATAAGCTCCCGGGGCAGTTGCCGAGAAGGAACAACTTCCGTCACTGTTAGCAGTCACTTGACTCGTGCCTTGAATCCCGGGGAGAGGCTCCGTTGACCAGGAAATGCTCAAGTCGGAATAATTACGTGGCAAGCTATAATTGTGAACGGTATTGGGGAATATATACAAATCACCGACTATTGATGAAGTTATGTCATACGGCAAATGTGTCCTATGCCGATAGTACTGCCTATTTGACGAAATGTAAGGGCAATATGTAGGTGAATGTGTCATTAAGGGCCCCGTTCCCCATTTTGAGGTATACTGGGCTGTAGATAAGGCTATAGCGGAGTGATCGACATTTGAATAAAAAACTTTCTCAGCACTTTCTTCAGTCGTCGAATAATAATAGTCATGCGTCCAATAACACTGCAAGTGCATCGAGCCGTTTGAAGCCAAACTATTTAGCCAATAGTGATTGCTTGTCGATTGGTCGAACCATGCATAACTATGGCAATTGTACCTGGCAGAAGAAGAGCGATTCATTTGCGCATACGGATACTCGGAAGAAAATAAATAATCGAGGTATGCTATTTCCCATGAGGAAAGTTCACCAAAGATTTCCACACCAAGGGCCTGCCCGAAATAGGTGTAAATGAAAGTAGGACTTTTGGGTGCGTACACCGATGACATTCCGTGCCTAATCGCATCCAAGGGTATCATAGAGTATTGGCTGAACTTATTTGTATCCTTACTTCGTTCCCTATACTTTTTATTGACTACACCTATCAGTTTTTCTTTGAGTACTGGATTTTTGAAGCCACTGATCCGTTCCTATGCTATGAGATAATCCAGAAACATCTCATCCGAATAGGTTACCCCCAAGACGGAATTATCCTCAGTTGTATTTGTCTTGGCAGTAGCGATTTCAGTTTTCATGAAATAATACAGCAATACCTCGGCTGCATCATCCCTACGTAAAAGTTCCCTATGAATGGAGCTGTATTTTAAAACCAAATTGACAGCTTCCAGTGGATCGTCATATGCGAAGATGAGGTAATTCAACGGGTAGTGAAGAATGCTTTGCACAATTGCATCCGTCGTCATGCTTGCTGCAGTATCACTTTTTACGTCGATTGCGGAAAACCTTTCTTCGAGACTTCCGATCTGAGTCCATTCAGAATAATCCACATCCGTGAAATAATCTGTTCTTCCTCTTTCGCATCGGGCATCTCACTATCCCGGTGCGCAATAAAGTCCGGTACAATTTCTTTTTGACAGGCAGCCAAAGAGAAGATAGCCACAACTGGTAACCAGAAGTTTTTCATAAAAAGACATTTAGATAAAAAATGTTAAGTATGAAAGGGGCCATGGAATGAAATGAGACCTTTTTTATGGAATGAGGATTGAGGCTCATTCTTGCATGGGAAGTTGCCCTATTATCCCCAAAAAACGTTCACTCCGTAATGAAAGAATCCGCCAGGGGAGGATTTCCCTCCCCAAACGGAGACTTAAGCTACGTGTGTGTGTTGGCACCGTGTTCCCCCAACTGGGAGGGGAAAGTCAGTGGTTTCGGAAGTTCCACTTGCAGTTGTCACTGTCGGGATCGAACTTCCCGAGGGAGGGAGTGGAGTCGGCAACGCTCACCAGGACAAGTTCCTCGCTGCAGCCGGGAACCTCCTTGGGCATGATCCTGTAGGTCCCGTCTACAATCTGCTCGATCCTCCATAGCTGGCAAGCCTCGCCAGTGTAAGTGGGGAGAGCGATGACCTCCCTGTCCGCCGTAGCGGCAAGAGTCCTCTCGGTTCCCTCTATCTGGATCTTGTAGTACTGGCCTCCGAGATATCCACCGGCCTCGGGAACAGCCTTGATGCTCCACCTCTGGTGAGGCCTTCCGAGATAGTCGCCTATACGGATTTCCACCTCACCTGCAGGCCATTTATCCTTGACCTCGTCAAGGGTCTGGAGAGGAAGGACCTCGATGGGCTCGTCGGGATTGGCCCACCAGCCACCCCGGCGGGGTCTTTCGATCCTGGTGAAGTCCACGGCAAGTTCAAGCCCGTAACCCCTTCTCTCGGACTCTATTTCATAGACACCCTCCTTGAAGAGTTCCCCGGCATAGGGCCAGTCGTTCTTCCAAAGGAGAGGACGGATGGCGAGGACAGAGCGGCCGCTGCGGTCGAAGTCCGCCTCGAAGTGGCAGGACATCTTCTCCACGCCCTCGGTCTCGATGTACCTTCCGAAGTGACCGGCACCGCTCAGGCGCGAAGTGCTGGCAATGACCATCCTTCCGCCGCCCTTTATCATGTCGCGGCCGAGGTTGTCCACATACGGTCCCTGAGGATTGCGGGAACGTCCGACAATGATATTGTAGGTGGAGTTCACACCGTCGCAGCATGTTCCGTGGGTTCCGAGAAGATAGTACCAGCCGTTGCGGTAGATAAGGGAAGAAGCCTCGCAGTCGATTGCGATATCCTTGGCCTCGTTGCCCTCTACGCGGGCCCCGGTCTTGGGATCGAGTTCCACTATCCTTATGAACCCGAAGTACGTTCCGTACGAGCACCAGAGCCTTCCGGTGTTGGGATCAAGAAGGAGAGAGGGGTCGATGGCATCGCAGTCCTCGTCGAACTTGCTTTCCGCCACCACCACAGGGTCGCTGAACCCGAAATCGGGACTGTTGGGGTCAAGGGACTTGGTCCACATGGTATTGATGATACCGCGGTGTCCTCCTCCGAGTCCTCCTCCGGTGGAACCGTACACCACCAGGTGACGGTCACCTATCTTCATGGCATCGGGGGCCGCCCCGCCCCCGGGGCGCACTGCCCCGCTCTCCCAATTCCAGCCGTCGGGGGAAATGAGTCCGCCTCCACCTGTTCCGAATGTATAGTACTTCCCGTCACACTTCACTATCGTGGAAGGGTCATGTATCCAGGGTTTTCCTTCCTGGGCCAGGGCTGAGGTCCCCACGAGGAGGAACAGGAAGGCCGCTGCGCCAAGCAGAAGAGTGTATCTGTTGTTTTTCATGATTCTGAGAGTGTTAAATGTGAGGGGATATTACTTGGTAGCATAGTTTGTGCTCACGGAATAGTTCCTGACGGGCTTTCCGCACTCGTCAACTATCCTGACGCAGAAATCCGACATGCCGGGGCCGTTGATGACGGCGCCGCGGATGATGTGACGCCCCTTCGTGAGAGTAAGCCTCTTGGAGGCGCAGTCGTCCGCTACCATCCTGCGGTCCCCTGAGAGGATTACCGCCTCCTGTCCATCAATCCACCACATCGAGGCGGAGTTGGAACCGACCGAAAGACGCACGTCCACAAGGTCCTCTTCTACGTCGATTGCCGTGACCGCCCAGAAGATTACCCCGTAGACCTGGTGGTCAAGCTCGGAAGCGAAACGGAAGAGTTTCACGTTATAGAGCCTGCTGTCGAAGTTGTGCCACTGCAGGGTCGTCTTCTTGTCCAGTTTCACTTTCTGCCCGTCCTTGGGAAGGAGAGTCATCTGCCCGGGGAAATACTCTGCTGCGAAAGCCTCCCTGATGTAGCTGTCCGTGAAGACGGTGTTGGTACGGTTGGGTTTGTCGATGGGGTCAAGAAGGCTCCAGCGACGGATGAACCCCTCCGAATCAGGCCTTGAGTCCTGCGCCCCGACGGGGATGAAATACATATCCAGGGTCAGGTCGTTCTGGGACCTGTCCACGTCCTGGTTCCACTGCCTGGGCCCCTGTGGAGCCTGTCCCTGTGGCCTGGGGCCCTGAGGGCCCTGCCCCCCGAAAGGAGGGGTTGCCGGCTGGGCCAATGCAGAGCCCGCAAGCGAGAGCGCCAGGAGCGATGCAAGAATGGTCTTTGCTTTTCTCATGATTATGACGTAGTTGATTAATTTACTGACTGGGTGGTTATTTCTTTTGGAAGACAAGTTTCACGAACTCGTTAAGGGACCTTCTCCATGTGAGCCACTCATGGGCGGTGTCCTTGGAAACGTACCTGGTGTACTTGATCCCAGCATCGGAGAGCATCCGGTCAAGTGCCATGCCGCCAAGTCCCTCCTCGGTGCCGTTGGACATGAACAGGGTCGGGCAAAGGGCATTGAACTTGTCCGCGTCCATGAACACCCCGTTGTAGAGGTTCTCGAGCTTCATGCCGGGGAACACGAAGATGGCCCCCGAGAATGCACCTATGCCACTGAACTTGTCAAGATGGGCAAGGCCGATGTCGAAGGCCTGGTGGCCTCCCCACGAGAGGCCTGCTATCGCCCTGTGCTCACGGTCGGTATATACCCTGAAATTCTCCTCGATGTAAGGGATGAGGTCCTCGAGGACCACCCTCTCGAAGGAGGCCCCGAAGGAAGCCTGGGTCTCTCCCGGAACGGTGCCCCATCCGTAGTCGCAGTCCCCGTTCTCCATCACCACGACCATCGGGACGGCCTCGCCGGAGGCTATGTTGTTGTCCATGATATCGGCCATCTTTCCCTGACGGGACCATCCGGTCTCGTTCTCGGCCATGCCGTGCTGGAGGATGAAGTAAGGATACTTGTCGGTGGACTCGTCATATCCGGCAGGGGTGTACACGAAGATGCGGCGCATGCGTCCGCTGACATTCGAGTAGTAGCGGCACTCCCTGACCTGTCCGTGGGGGACATCCTTGTTGAAGCGGAAGTATTTGGCGGAAGCGTCCTCCTCGGGTATGTCAATCTGGCTATAGTCGGCACCTGCACCGTAGATGGTGTACACGGCAGGGTCGTTGACCCTCACGCCGTCAACCACCAGGCGGTAGTAGTGGAACCCAATGGGAAGGGGATCCGTGGTTACTTTCCAGTCACCCTTGGCATCCTTTGTCATAGGATAGACCTTGCCGCAGATGTCGGCGCCCACTTCCCGGGCGGCAGGGGCATGGAGGAAGAAAGTGACTCTCTTATCCTCGCCAATGCAAGGATACACCGCACCGGGGATGCAGTACTCGGAAGTCCTGCCCTCCGGGGGATCGACCTGCGAGAAGCCCTCGAAGCGGACCTTGTCCACGTCCATGGTGCCCTTCAGGAGACTGAACTCAAGGTCTTTGACTCCGGAAAGTTTCTCCCCTACGGGAATGCGGAACTCCGTCCAGTCAGCGGTTCCCTTGGGAACGGTGATTTCACCGATCTTCACTCCGCTCACTTTCACTTCCAGGGTACCGCCCTTCTCGCTACGGGCGACAGCTACCATGGAGGAGGGAGTGTAGAAGCCGAAGTTCACGTCCTTGTACGAAGAGCGGGAGACGCTCTTTTTCTTTGCCACCTCGTAGCGGATGAACCAGCCGTCAAAATACTTCGGGGCACTCAGGTAATCAATGGTTGCGCCCTCGACTGCCGAGTACCTGTCAATCTGGATGTCCCGGGAAGGGTCGCTGAGACCTATTCCTCGAAGAGTCGGGGTAACCTGGATTATGGTCCCGTCCTCGTTGAAGGCAATCTTGTCGGCCCTGACAGAGCGGTTCTTGTCGAAGGTGGGTGAATAGTCATTGTGATGGTAGAAAAGGTACCACTGCCCCTGGAATTTCACGATGGAATGATGGTTGGTCCAGCACCCGGTCGGGGACTCTTCCATGATGAGGCCCTTGTACTCGAAGGGACCCATCGGGGAATCGCTCATGGCATAGGCCAGGGTCTCCGTGCCGTTTTCCTTGCGGACCCAGGGATAGGTCAGATAGTAGTGACCGTCCTTCTTGAAGGCGAAGGGCCCTTCCTTGAACCCGTCGGGAAGTCCCTGGGATACGTTGACGCTCTCACCCTCGAGCTCCACCATATTGTCCTTGAGCTTGCAGACCCTAAGGCCCATTCCCGACCAGTAGATGTAAGCCTGGCCGTCATCGTCGATAAGCACGCAAGGGTCGATTCCCATGACACCCTTGATGGGGGTCTCGCAGGGAGTGAAGGGACCGGTGGGAGAGTCAGCGATCGCAACTCCCACGGCAAATCCCCTCCCCTCCTTAGGGGCATTGGGGAAATAGAAATAGTATTTTCCGTTCTTCTCGACGCAGTCGGGGGCCCACATGCTGTAGCCGGCGGGATTTCCCCAGGGGACCTTCTCCTGGGAGAGGATGACCCCGTGGTCCCTCCAGTCGGTGAGGTTGTCGGAGGAGAACACATGGTAGTCAGCCATGCAGAACCACTCCCTCTCGGGTTCCACCGGGCTTATGATGTCATGCGAGGGATAGACGTAAATCCTTTCCCCGAAAACCCTGGCGGTGGGGTCAGCGGAATACTGGTTCCTGATAATGGGGTTCTGCGCCCCGAGGAAGGGGGCAGTGCAGCAAAGAAGCGTGAAGCCAAGCCCCACGCCCAGAATCTTTTCACGAGTGGAAAGAAGAGATGATTTCATTATGCTGAATAAGTGATTGATTTCCTGTGAGGTAGGTGGGATAGCCCTCTCTTCCTCCCCCTTTTTTACCGTCCTTGACTACTTGGGGAGGATGGGACGGTACCGTCCGCTCAGGTGCATGAAAGCGAACAGGCGGAGAAGTCCGTCGTAATAGGCGTCGAAGTATCCGTCCTCGTAGGGTTCGTTCTTGCTTTCCCACAGTCTCTTCGCAAACTGATGGCCCATTTCGGCATCCTTCTGCGCAAGGGATATGGCAGCGAGGGTGGAAACCAGTCCAACCGAATGGTGCAGCGAATCCGAGGCCATTTCCCCCTGTCCCGCCCTCATGGGGCGCTCTACCGGGCTTCCGTCCACATTGTACTGGTCCACGAAGGTATCTATCCCCTTAGAGAAGAAGAACTTCTGGATGGTGGAGGCATACTGCTCCTGCCACTGGGCATCCTCGCCGCTCCAGGTGTAGTCGAGGGCTATATTCATCGGGACCCTCCACGAGTCGAACCTGAAGGCGGGAGAGGGCCATCTCCCCCTCGCGAAGGTGCTTCCGTCAAAGTTGTTGGTGTCGGGATTGAGTCCCGTCACGGGGTCTATGCTCTTGTGCAGGTATTCCCTGCTGGCGGCAGCGGACTTGCGGTAAAAATCAGCCCTGCCATCCTCGCCCCACCTGGCCCACACCTCGTAGAAGGCGGGAAGATGATAGGAAGGGTCGGTGAAAGAGGACCCGTAGCCCGTCGGGACGAATGTTATCAGATGCTTTTCCTTGTCGATGAAGGATGTCACGTCACCTCCCTGCTTGTTCCAGGAGCAGTCGAGGATGTACTTGGCCTCGGCACTGTAGTCTATGCCGCCCTCATCGCCCCAGCGGTTTGAGGCGAATATGAGCGAAGTCACGAAGTACAGTTCCCCGTCGGAGGCAGGTCCTTCCGAGAGCCTCTTCCCGTCCGGGGAGCAGCTCCAGGCGAAGTACCCCTCCAGGGGGCCGTCATGATGCTGCATATACTTCGAGGCCCATCTCCACAGGCGGTCGAAAATATCCTTGCGGTCCCACTGTACCGCTATCATCAGGCCGTAGGACATCCCCTCGGTCCTGACATCGTTGTTCTTGACGTCGCTTATGTAGGCGAGGGAGTCCCCCACCTCGAAATACACTTTGTCGGGGCCGGTAAATACATCGTCGAAGACTCCCTGGAGAGCGATGGCGACTTCCTCCTCACTGTACCCCATCTCCACGAAGTAGTTGCGGGTGTGCCCGGGGCCTGTAGCCTCATTGCCCCTGCGGCAGGAAGCGCCCGACAGCACAAGGATGACCAGCCCCAGCAGGAGGGCCGCGGTGCGTGGCATGGAGGCAGATGCAAGTCTATCGGTTTGGCACATATGCTGAATGTTAACTGTCTGAAGGATGACCTGAAGGGGGAAAGATTCCCCGCACAGGGGTCTTACCTAAAAAGTTTCTGGAGAGTCTCCACGAGGTAGGTCCTGGCGTTCATCCAGGTGTGGCCCCCCTCGGTGAAGAGTTTTTCATAGGCTACTCCCTTACCGTCCAGATACTCCTGGTTGCGGAGCACTTCCTGATAGAGGAAGTCAGCCTTGCCGACCCCGTACCAGAGGAGATGGAGACGGTCCCTGAGGGTGGGGCCATCCAGGTCCCCGAAGTAGATGTCCATCACCTCGGGAGTGAGATAGGCGCTGTAGGAGCAAAGGTAGGAGAAGGAGTCAAGGTTGCTGAGCACCGTGAAAAGGCTCTGTCCGCCTCCCCTCGAGAACCCTGCCATGGCCCTTGAGTCACGGCTCTTCTCCACCCTGTAGTTCTCCTCTATGAAAGGAAGGGTGCAGGTCATGATTTCATTGGAGAAGACCTTGTACATGTCAGCCGCCGCAAGGGAGGTGGGAGCGGGGGTCCCGCCCATCATGTTGCCGTAGGGCATCACCACGACCATTTCCTTGGCCTTGCCCTCCGCTATGAGGTTATCGAGGATGATATCGAGCTTGCCGACCTTGAGCCAGGTTTCCTCGGTATCGGTGGTGCCGCTGACAAGGAAGAATACGGGATAGGACTTCCCGGGGTTCCGCTCATAGGTAGGAGGAGTGTATACAAGAACGGGCCTCCACATCTTAAGTACCGTGGAATAGTACCTCTGCATCGTAACCCTGCCGTGGGGGACATCCCTAAGAGTGTAGGGCGCTTTCTCGGAGGGGAACTCCACGAGACTTGCCTTGAAGTTCTCGTTGGGGAAGAGGTCCGTATTGAGGGGGTCGGAGACGCTGACCCCGTCAATGATGAAATTGTACGGATAGATGTCCGCAGCGGAAGGCTGGAGGGTGATGCTCCAGATGCCTTCCTTATTTTTCTTCATGGGGAGGTTCCCTTCGGTGAACTGGGAGGAGAAGAGAACTTCCTTCGCCCTGGGGGCTCTTACATTGAAAGTAGCGTAAGGTACAGGGTCTGCAGGCATCCAGCTGGGCCTTCGCATCCCCGGGAATGATGGTATGGGATGGATGAGGGGAGAGTCCACGGCAGTATCCGAGTACCAGTCCCGACCCGTCGGGACGGGGACATTCATGAGGGAGAGCATCCGGTGGGCATAGCGCCTTCCAAGTTCCTCGTACCCCTCGTGGTTGAAATGAATACGGTCGAAATTCTCCCTGCAACCGCTGGACGAGATAACGTAGGCGGTCGGTATGGTCTCCCCTATCCTGTCGATGATGTCATTCATGGAGGCGGATACACCTCCCCTGTCGGAGTTCACCACTTCTCCCACGAGAAGGGGAACATCCTCCGCTTTGAGGCCGAGGTCAGCAAGGAGGTCCTCATAGACCGTTTTCACCTTCTGGGGCCAGTCAGTCTCGTTTACATTGGATTCCCCCTGATGCATGAGGATCCCCCTGATGACGCCCTTTTTCTGGGCCTCCTTGGCCAGGGCGAGAAGATGGCCGTAAGGGTCGTTGCCGTAGGCGGAAAGGGCGCTTTTCATCCAGTCAGGAGCCACCTCGCTTACGTAGTGGGGAATCTCCCCTTTCATGAAAGCCTCTATCTTGCAGCCGCCGATGGCCACATTTATGATACCCACCTTCTGGTCCTCGGGCAGGTACTTCACCATAGTCCTGCCGAACCAGTCGCAGGGGGTAAGTCCGTTGCCGGGACGGCAAAGGGGTGGCAGGGCTACAGTCCAGTCCCCTTTCTTAAGTCCCCTTGCGGGGTCATCCACCGCAGCCATCATCATGAAACGTGGATCCACCCCCAGCTGGTCGTCATCCCTGAGGCGGGCGTTGCCTTCCATATTGGACTGCCCGAAAGCAAGGAAAATGCTGAAGTTGGGGTCCGGGGCCGCAGTTTTGGCCTTGCGGGAGGAGGCAAGCGCATCCGACGGGAGGAGTGAGGAGGCAAGTCCCAGGACCAGGGCTAGGAATATTGGTAAGGATACTGAGAGGAGACGTTTCATGGCAACGGTCTGTAAGAAGAGGGAGGGGTAGTCGTGTAAAATACGGGAAAGGTGGGATGCAGTCAAAAGCTATATAAAAAGGGGTGGGCCTTACACAGTACATAAAAGACCCACCCCAACCCAATACTTAATTAACTAACAACCAATTGGTTTGTTATTTCCATAGAATTTATTTCCATCCGAGGACATTCTCGAGCTGAGGATTTGCTGTGAGGAAGTCCAGAGGGAACGGGAGATATTTGTACTTATCGGAGAAGTCATTGTAGTCAACTACCGTAGGCTCGGTATAGAGCCTGTGCTCAGCCTCGCCCTTGGTGAAGAAAGCATCGTAGACGACGGGAACATCCTTGTGGATGGAAGGAGAGTTGTAGACCTTCTTCATGTCGATCTTGCCGGCATTGTCCCAACGGACCAGGTCAAGGAAGCGGCAGTTCTCGAACCACATCTCATACTGTTTCTCCTCTACGACATCCTCGAAGGTGAGCTTGGAGCTGATCTTGCCGGAGCCGGAACGGGTCTGGACCTCCTGGAGGGCTGCAAGTCCCTTTGCCTCGTCGGAAGAGCCGATGCATGCCTCGGCATACAGAAGCAGGGCCTCTGCGTAACGGGCAACGTTGAAGTTCTTCTGGTTGGAACCGGGGCCAAGGCCGCTCACGTTGTCGGAAGGATAGGACTTCCCGCCGGTGAGGATCTTGGGAGGGTTGATGAAGACCATGTGCTTCCACTCGAAGTAAGGACCGTGGCTGAAGACGCCGTTGGCGGAGGTGATACCGCGGTTAGGGTCCTTCTTCTTGTCAGCGAGGGATCCGTCGTTGACTGCGGAACCGTCCCAGTCCATGTCGTAGAGCCACTCGTCAGCTGTGAGGAAGCAAGCCCTGCGGCGAGGGGAATCACCGTCATGCTCGAGGAACTTCTTCGCGAAATCCTGCTGTATGGCTCCGCCGTTCCATCCGTCGATACCGGTTGAAGGGGAAGGATGGGAAGCGAGAGCGCCGCTACGCCACTGGAAGACATTGGCTACCATCCAACGACCGCGGAAGATAGGCTGACCGGAGCCCCATGCGTTGTTGGTGAAAGCGGGATCCTCGATGAAGTTGGGCTCAAAGATCTTCTCGGAGTTTCCGTCTCCTGCGACGTGGAAGTTGGTCCAGTACTCATCGCCGGGGATAAGGGCATAGTCACCGGAACTTATGAGGTCACCCAGGTACTTGCGGGCCACATCCGGCTTGCCAAGGAACATGGCGGCCTTTCCTGCGATGAACCTTGCGAAACCAACGTTCATGCGTGCGGTGTTGTCCTTGTCGGTCTTTCCGTTACGGTCAGGAAGTGAACCGGAGGCGATTGCTTTCTCGCACTCGGAGACGACCCACTCGAGAATCTGCTCCTGGCTTTCGGCGTTGGTGGGGAGCTCGTCAGCTTCATAGAGCCTGTCCATGAGCGGGGGACGGTTCCACATGAGGGCTGTCATCATGTGAAGGTATGCCCTCATGACACGTGCCTCGGCCACAGCCTGCTTGGTAACTGCGCTCTCGTACTTGGGAGGAGTCTGGTCACGGTTCTCGTCCGTGAAGTTGGAGATGATCAGGTTGGCCTGATAGATGGTCAGGTAGTAACGCTGGTAGCAATTCTTGAGGGTACCGGAGTCATTGGTGTAGCGGAACTCATCGAAGATGCGGAAGCCGTCATGGTCGGACTTGTCACCACCGGCGGAAAGGATATCGTCAGCTGAGTAATTGAGAATCACCTGCTCGGGGTTGTCAATACCCTCGGTACCGCCGACATTCAGAAGATAGTTGGCATACATGCTGGCAAGGGCGGCCTCGGCATCCTCATCGGTGCCGTAGAAATCGTCGTAGCTTACAACTCCCTTCTGGGGGATGTCAAGCAGACCCTCGCAAGAAACTGTAACGAGCAGCAGGCCAAGGAAAACAGGTATAAATAACTTTTTCATCGTATTGTCGTTTAGAATGTCATGTTTACACCAATGTTGAGCTTCTGCATGGTAGGATAGGAACCCCAGTCGAGACCGGCACCGGAGGTGTTGTTTGTTGAAGCGGTCTCAGGATCAAGGCCGGGATAGCTCGTGAAGGTGAAGAAGTCGTCAAGAGAGACGTAGAAGCGAAGATTGCTGATGGCGATCTTGCGGGTGAGGACGGAAGGAAGGGTGTAACCGAACTGCATCTGCTTGATGCGGAAGAAGTCACCCTTGAAGAGGTTTGCGTCAGAGGACCAGAACCTCCAGTCACCCTCGGTTGTGGAAGGATGAGGATAAGTGCCGTTCTGATACTGCTCCAGATAGTACTTGAAGGTATTCTTCTGGGCACCGCGGAAGACCACGGGGAGGATGGAGTTTCCGCCTACGCCTGCTCCGTATATGAGCATGTCGAAGCCCTTGTACTCGAGATTGATGTTAAGACCGTAGGTGAAGGTCGGGGTACCCTGTCCGAGATATACCATATCATCGGTAGTGATTCCGTCAACTCCGTCATTATCCTTGAAAATGGGAGCTCCGGAAGCATCGGCACCTTCATACTGGAAACCTCTTATGTACCAAACGGGATAGCCGACTTCAAAGACAGTCTGGACGGGGTAGTTGGTGGAGCTTGCATCCGTACGGATCACGCGGGGAGTTCCCTCCGGCAGAGAGAGGACCTCGTTGTGCAGGGTCGAGAAGTTTGCGCTGATACCGTAGTTGAAGTCACCAATGCGGTCCCTCCAGCTCGCCTCGAACTCAAGACCTCTGTTCAGTACGGTACCGCCGTTGATGGTGGTGGTGGTAGCTCCGAGCTCTGCGGGGATGGTGATGTCGAAGAGCAGGTCACGGGTCTTCTTGTCGAAGTAGTCGACAGTAAGGGTAAGCTTGTTGCTCAGGAAACGGGCGTCAAGACCGAAGTCAAGCTGCTCGGATGTCTCCCACTTGAGATTCGAGTTGGGAAGTCCGTTGCCGAGGTTCGGGGAGGAAGCGAAGGTGGAACCGATGTGGTCCACACCGTACTGGTACCAGTTGTTGCCCAGCGAGATGGTGGTAGCGTAGCGGTAGCCGCCAAGGACGTTGATGTTACCGTTGCGTCCCCACGAAGCGCGGAGCTTCAGGAAATTGAACACTGCGGAATCGAGATTGTCCTTGAAGAAGGACTCGTTGCTGATGGTCCAACCTGCGGAGAAGGAAGGGAAATATCCCCAACGGTTCTTCTTGGGAAGCTTCGAGGAGTCGAATGCGTCTGCACGGAAGTTTGCCTGGATGCTGTAGCGGTTGTCGTAGGTGTAGATGAGACGTCCGAAGTAAGCCAGGGACGCAGTCTTTGAGGGAGCATTTCCGATGGTCTTGGAAGCATCGCCCTTGACATAGTTGAGGTACTGGAACTGGGGCTCGTATGCGGAGAGGATGTCGGCACCGGAGGAGCTTGCGCTCACGTTGTCGTTATTGGTCTCCTTGTAGGACATACCGGCCATGGCGGTCACAGTGTGCTTGCCGAAGGTCCTCATGTAGTTTGCGAAGTTCTCCCACTGGTAGTAGAAACCGGTGTTAGCATTGGCGTTGATGGAGTAGTTGTCCTGGGAACCGCGAGGTCCGATATAGTAGGGAGCGGTGTAGGAGTGGCTTACGCTCTGGTTGATGCGGTAACCGAAACGGGAGGTGATGGTCAGGCCCTTGATGGGCATGAGGTTGGCGTAGAAGGAACCGTTGATGTTGATTCCTCCGTTGCTCGAATCGGTGGCATCGCGCTTTGCGAGGGCGCTACCCTCGACGTTGGTGTACTTGGTGTTTGCGAACCAACCGTTCTCATCACGGAAGAAGCGGTAGGGACGAACCGTGGGGTCGCCGTTCTGGACCCTGTCGTACGTAGCCTTGAAATCGGCGGAGAACTCGGAGGGGTCAGTCCAGTATACAGGGGTCAGAGGGTCCATGGTGATCATGGAATCGAAGGAGGAAGCGTAGCCCCTCTGGGAGACACCCTTGGTGGACCACTTCTCGAATGTGGTGTTGGTTCCGACTTTCAACCATTTGAAGAGGTTGTAGTCAGCGTTGATCTGTGCGGAAAGACGGTTGTACACATCCTTGTCGCCGCGGATGACACCGTTGTTGTAGACGTAGTTGAGGGAGGTGAAGAAGTGTCCCTGGGAGTTACCGCCGGAGAAGCTCACCGAGTGCTGCTGGCTCCAGGTGGGCTCGACATATGCGCTGATCCAGTCGGTATCGATGACGCCGCCGGGATACATGGGATGCTTGTAGTCGAAATCCTTGAGGTTGTTCTCGACGAACTGGTCACCGAGGGCGAGTTTCTCATAGGTGAGGAATTCATCACGGTTCATCAGAGGACGCCTCGTGAAGTTCTGCAGGGTACCCCTACCATTATAGGTCACGGTGGCATTGCCTTCCTTACCGGTCTTGGTGGTCACGAGGACAACACCGTTACCTGCCTCGGCACCGTAGATGGCAGCGGAGGCTGCGTCCTTCAGGACCTCGATGGACTCGATGAGGGAAGGATCAAGGTACTGGATGCTGCTGACCTGCAGACCGTCGACGATGTACAGAGGGGATATGTTTCCGCCGTTGGAGGAATAACCGCGGACACGGATCTCGGAACCCTCACCAGGAGCACCGTTGTTGATGACATGCACACCGGAGAGTTTTCCCTGGAGAGCCGCAGCGGCATCGGTGGTGGACTGGTTCTTGAGGTCCTCAGCCTTGACGGACCCGACCGAACCGGTAAGGTCGCTCTTTCTCTGGGTACCGTAACCGACCACGACGATTTCATCGAGGAAGAGGTTGTCCTCTTCGAGAGTCACGTTGATCTGAGACTGACCGGCGACAGCGACTTCGAGTTCCTGATAGCCGATCATGGAGAAGAGCAGAACGGCCGAAGGTGCCGCATTGACGGCGAAAGTACCATCAAGCTCGGTAACTACTCCGGTGGTGGTACCCTTGACGAGGACGCTGACCCCGGGGAGGGGCTCACCGCTCTTGTCAAGCACGACACCCCGGACTTGGCGCGTCTGGGCCGAAAGGGGGTTCAGCCCGAGAATCAAAGAGATGAGGACACCTGTGAGGATGGCCGTCACTTTTGACAAATGCTTAAACATACTGATTGATAATATAGGTTAATAGTTATCTCCCGCCCCCGAAGGAGGGGAACCTTTTTGATTGTAAAAATTCAGAGTGTGGTCCGGTCCATTAATAATGTAGAACGGCTATGTGGGAGGTCTCACCGCCTATGTGCAGCGGTCATGAAGGTCCAGAAGCTACTTCAGCAGCGAAGATGGTTCACCCCTTCACGATGCAAAAATACAACGGGCCCACCTAGTATTCTTATAATTGAAACGCAAAAGATTGCAAATAAAGACCACCTTTGTATCTTCTTGTTTTTGAATAATTTACAAAACATTTTTGACGAAATTTCCAAATTTTGTGAACGATTTAAGAAAGCCGGTCCTAAAACCTTTTAAGCCCTTTTGAACGAAAAACAAAACTCCGTGAAGAGATTTTTAAACCTCTTTCCGCCGATATTCACTAATATTGTAGTGAATTAAGGCTGGCCGTGGCCCAACCCCCACCTAGGGCCGGCGACACAGCACCAAAATCAACTATCGCACCTTCAGATGAGAATTATACCCCTCAGGCCCTTGAGCCTCCCTTCCACCACCCCCAACCTCGCCCCTTCCCCGGTCCGTCCATCCGGAAGGTTCCCTCGCAGAGGGGCGCACTTATTTGTGGCGGGCTTCCTTTTTCTGTGTTCACTGTTCGGGGTCGGGCAGCCCCAGGCGGCCGCAGCCGGCTACGTCTTCCGGAATTACCAGACTGGGGACGGACTTCCCAACAACACGGTGCGCTGCACCATGGCGGACAGGATGGGATTCATCTGGGTCGGGACCAACGGCGGGCTTGTCCGCTACGACGGTTCGGAATTCATGATGTACGAGGGGGACTCCTCCAGCAAACTGCTCCGCAACAAGATCCAGGCAATCTGCCAGGACAAGAACGGGAACATCTGGTTCTCCACCCCGGAGGGAGTGGGATACTTCGACCCTCAGACGGACTGCGTCACCGAAGTCTTCCCCACCCATGAATCCGAGTGCGAGGTGATAGTGACCGACTACGACGGGTTCGTCTGGATGGTGGGAGCGGGATTTGCCGCACGCTACGACCTGGACGGGAAGAAACTGGAGCGCTTCCCCCTGGAACTCGCCCGCACGAACCAGGCGGTCTGTCCGGTGCCCTACTCCGGAGGCGGGGTGTACCTGATGGCCCGGGACGGGACCATGAAGAGGTTCAACGGCGCCAAGTGGACTTTCGACTCGATGCGCATTATCCCCCAGGACAGGCTGGCGAAGGGAGAATATCCCCGGAACATCATCCCCGCGGGGAAAATGGACCTGTACTACGTCTACACTTCCGCAGGGTATCTCCTGAAAGTGAACACCTCCTCGGAGGAGGTGCAAACCCTGCTGACCCCCTCCGACGACGTCCCCATAAACCACCTCTTCCTCCACGAGGACGGGAACCTGTGGCTCGCAACGATGAGGGCCCTCTATATTTATAATGAGAAGGACGGCATCATCGATGCGATCGGGGACAGGGAAGACGGTGAACTGAGCAATTCCAATGTCATGCACATCTCCTCCGACAAGGAGGGGAACCTCTGGCTGAGCACCTTCCACGGAGGGGTGAACATGTGGGCCAACCGCAAGGGCACCATCAACCAGTTCATGTATTCCGCAAAGGAGAACTCCATCACGGGCAAGATTGTACGTGCCTTCGCCGAGGACAAGGGAGGCAACATATGGGTCGGGACCGAAGACGGCGGGCTGTGCCGGTTCATCATCTCACAGGAGAAGATCGAGGACCTCAAGAAAAAGCACAATCTCCCCATGACCGACTTCCAGGCCTTCGATGTAGTCGGGGACGAGATGTGGGCAGCCACATACGGGGACGGGGTGATAATCCTGGACCAGGCCACCGGCCGCATGAAGGGCAGATTATTCCTTCCCAACAACAACGCCTCCACCATCAAGCTCTATGAGGGTGACGTCTATGTGGGCACATACAACGGCCTGTACAGGATAAATCCCTCCACGAGGGCCATCTCCGAGGAGAAGGATCTGTCCGGATGCTTCATCCACACCCTGACAACCTCCCCCGAGGGGGACCTCTGGGTCGGAAGCTACGGACAGGGCATGTGGAGACGGAAGTCAGGGAGCCGCAACTACCAGGACATCTATCCCACCCTCCAGGACGGCAGCCACATTTCCGAGTACATAACCAGCATCCTCGTTGACCGCCAGGGAGACGTGTGGGTATGCACCGAGGGAAGCGGGGTGTGCAGGATGAGTTCCGGGAATACCACCAAGGCCTATTCCATATCCGTCGAGGAAGGCCTCCCGACGAGGATAGCCTGCGCTGCCGTGCAGGACCCCCTTGGCAAGATTTGGGTCTCCTCGGCCAAGGGACTGGCCCTGGTGGACAGCGAGACAAATAGCGTGTCCAAGCTTTATCTGGACCACAATACCATGATAAGCAACTCCTTCTGCTACAACTCCGCATATCTGTCCAATGAGGGCTACATCCACATGGGTACTTACAACGGGATGATTTCGTTCAATCCCCAGACTGCCCGTGACCCCCTGGAAATAGCCCCCCTGTACATTACGGACATCTACTCCGGGGAGGGTCGTGACCGGGTGAGGCTGCGGGAGGATGGACACTCCGCCCTCTCATCCTCCTCCATCCGCATCAAGCAGAAAGATGCCACCGCCCTGACAATAAGCTACTCCGCCATCTCCTTCGCCTCCACGAGCGGGGTCCTTTACGAGTGCGTGCTTCGCGACCACAGGGGACGGGAAGTCAGGACCCGCACATTCCAGAACAAGGCATTCTATACCAGCCTCCGTGCCGGGACCTATAATTTCAGCGTGACCAACCTCAGGGGAACCACACCGGAGGCCACCAAGGAACTGACCATAACGGTGATCCCACCCTTCTTCAGCTCCATCCTCGCCAGGATCCTGTACATCCTTCTGGGAGGCGGGCTCATCTTCATTCTCGTGAACCTGCTGAAGCATCGTCGCGAAAGCGAGATGGAACTGGAGAGAACCAACCTGGAGGCCTCCAAGCAGAAGGAAATCTACGACGCCAAACTCACCTTCTTCACCAACATCACCCATGAGGTCCGCACTCCCCTGACCCTCATCAAGCTCCCCATCGACAAGATAGTGGGAGAGCACCTCTATACCGAGGAGTCCAAGGAGGACATCATGACCATCAAGGCCAACACCGAGAGGCTCCTTTCCATCACGAACCAGTTCCTGGACATCAAGAAGATCCAGGACCAGAAGGTCACCGTGAAATACTCGAAATTCGGCATCTCGGAATTCACCCGCAAGGTCTGCGGCTACTTCAACCCGGTTGTCCGTGAGAGGCACCTTTCCTATCAACTGGACATACCCTCGGAGGAGAGGTTCCTGTACTCGGACCCGGACCTTCTCGAGAAAGTGCTCTGCAACCTCCTTTCCAATGCGGTCAAATACTGCAACTCATCCATTTCAGTGCACCTGAGGAGCGACGACGGGAAAGTGAGCCTACGGGTCATAAGCGACGGGGATCCCATCACCGGACGTGACAGGGAGAGGATATTCTACCCGTTCTACCAGATAAAGACCGTGAATTCGCAGCTGATGGGTTCCAACGGTACCGGGCTCGGGCTGCCTTATTCCAAGAACCTCGCTGTGGCCCTGGGAGGGGAACTGTACCTGGACCCCGACAATCTCAGGGAAAATGAGTTCGTGTTCACATTCCCGGTAAAGGGTGAGGATGACCCCGATGTGAGAAGTTTCCTGAGCCACGCTGACGAAACCTCCCCCTCCTCCCAGGAGGAAGACCCCGGAGAGGAAGCCCTCAGCCCCTTCCTCGGTACAGTCCCCGTAAGCGCCGAGGAGGAAGAGGAAGCCCGCAAGAGGGAGAGCGAGGCCCTCGAGAATGTCCGCCAGAGGATCCTCATCGTGGAGGATTCCCAGGAAATGCGCCTGTACCTGCAGAAAGAGCTTTCCCGGGAGTACAGCACGAAGGTCGCCTCCAACGGAGAAGAGGCGATGGATATCCTGCTGAACAATAAGATTGACCTCGTGGTGAGTGACATCATGATGCCGGTCATGGACGGCTGCCAGCTTTGCAATGCGATCAAGAGCAACCTTGACCTGAGCCACATCCCCGTGATCCTGCTCACTGCCGCAGTCGGGGTGGACACCAGGATTTCCACCCTGGAGGTGGGCGCCGACGGGTACATCGAGAAGCCGTTCTCCATCACCCTTCTCAAGGCTACGATATCGAATGTCTTCAAGAACAGGGAGATAACCTACCGCCAGTTTGCGGATTCCCCGCTGTCACACTTCAAGACCACGGTAGTGAACAACCTGGACCAGGAGTTCATGGACAAGCTGCATGACACCGTGATGGAGCACCTGCAGGACGAGGACCTCACAATCGAGATGCTCAGCAGCCTCATGTCCACAAGCAAGTCCACCCTCTACAGAAAGGTGAAGGCCAACACCAGCCAGAACCTCAACGAGTACATCCGCATCTGCCGCCTCAAGAAGGCCGCCGAGCTCCTTTCCAGCGGGAAGTACCGCATAAACGAGGTCGCCTACCTTACGGGGTTCTCATCCGCCTCATACTTCACGACATCTTTCCAGAAACAGTTCAACATATCCCCTTCCGCTTTCCTGAAGAGTATCTGCGAGAAAAAGTAGGAGGATTTCCTATTTCCCTTCCCAGTTGCACCAAGCCTGGGCGTCGGTCCCCTCGAACATCGGGGCTTTCATGACCTCGGTAGGCACATCCCTGCCGAGAAGGAACCTGTCCACGAAGCACTCCACATCCGGCCACTGCCCCTCGGGCAGGGCACAGTGCATGTGGCCGTCCTGGAAGGACCAGCCCATCCTGTCCTCCACCCCGAAATGCTCCCATACTTTCCTGGCGGCATAGCAGGACACGTAACCGGACTCGTCCGCGAGCCACTCATAGTCGGGATTCCCGAGGACCAGGAGGGCCCTCGGGGCCACAAGGGCGCAAAGCTCGTGATGGTCGATGGGAAGGCGGGAGACATCCCCTGAAAAGTCCCTCATGCTCTCCTTGAACCAGGAGTAGTTGGTCCTGCCGAGAGTCTCGACATTGCCAAGGGTCTCGGAGAAACGCCACGCCGCGGCGCCTCCACCACCCGGTTCCTGGGCGATTGTCAGGGCGATCCTCTCGTCGAGAGCCCCGCTGAAGAGGGCCATCTTGCCTGCGAAAGAGCAGCCCGTAATGGCTATGTGCCCGACATCTATCCTGGTTTTCCCTTCACCCAGGATTTCAAGGGCGTCGATGACACGGCTGACCCCCCAGGGCCACGCCGCATATGCCCCGAAGTCTTCATACTCGGGATACAGGGCATTTATCGGTTGCTCTCCCCTCTTCTGCGTATGTTCCATCACGTCCGTATAGGGATAGCCTATCATGGCTATGTTCCTGGAAGAGAAGATTTCACTTGGCAGGCTTCCCGCACCCGCAAAGGTACCTATTCCTATTACCGCAGGAAAAGGTCCCTCCCCGCTTTCGGGATAGATGACAGGGCAGTGAATGGTGAGGGAGCGGCCCTTTACCGTCACTTTGACAAGCAGGGTATCCTTGGCGAGGGGAATCTGGAAGGCAGGAGCACCTGGACGGGTGGGAAGCACCGGTGAGACCGCCGAGTCATTGTGGACCATGGTGGCCTCGATGCAGGACTTGTCCGTCACTGGCTTGACACCGATTTCATAGGCCTCGAGCATGGCTATTATTTCCTGGCGACGCCCTTCCCAGCCCCCGATATCCTTCACCCTTCCCCTTCCGTCAGCATAAAGAAGGGGATCGGGAAGGGTAGGGATGGAAGGAAGGTCTTCCACTCCCAGGATCTGCGGCAGGACAAAGCCCTCGGGGACGCTGTTCTCGTAAGGGTAACGAAGAGGGACCTGTGCTTCCTTCACTGAGCAGGAAGACAGTAAAAGCAGTGAAATGGAAAGGGCTGCGAGGGGCGCGGCAAAGAATCCCGGGGAGAGGTGACTTGTTTTCATGGCGAGGTGTTTTTCATGCCAAAAATACCGATATCCCACCTCCTATGCAAGAGCTTCCCCTTACAGGGGACGAAAAAGTAATGGAAGCTAAAGATTTTGAGCGGAAAATGACAGAGTGCCTCCTGCAAGTGCGACCGCGGGAAAGAAAAAACATGACAGCCAGTCATTATTTGTCCTGGGTGTGAAAGGCGGGCTTGCATTTTGCAGGGAGAGGATGCGATACAAAGACACCCTACAATGTCCACCCAGACCCAACAGCAAAGACAGACCTCCACCTCCCTCCGGGAAAAGGTGCATTACCCTACAAGGTACATCGTGTTCATAATAAATGACGACTTCACCACTTTCGAATTCGTCGTGAAACTTCTGATGGAGGTTTTCGACAAAAGCGAGAGCGAGGGCTGGACGATCGCATGCCAGACCAATGATGAGGGCAAGGGCATCGTAGGAATCTACACCAAGGACATCGCCCTGACGAAAATACGCAAGGCGACGGCCATGGCAAGGGAGGAGGGATTCCCCCTCAAACTTGACATGGAACCGTATATGCCCTTTGACGACGACCTTTAATACTGCAACTTTTTTCCGCAAACATGGCAAACCAGAATCCATTTTCCTCCCGGACACAGATAATCATCAACCACGCCGCTGACCTGGCCCTGAGCAGCCGCTCTGAATTCCTGACCCCGGAACACCTTCTCCTCTCGCTTTGCCAGGAGAAGACCTTCTCCGATATCCTCTCCGAGAGGTCATCCGACCTGATGGGGGCCGTAAACGAGCTGCTGCAGTACGCCAAGACGCAGCTTTCATACAGCAAGAAAAAGAATTACGACCTGGAATTCTCCCAGCAGATGCAGTTTGTCATAATGTACGCCCAGAACAGCGCATCCGCAAATCCCCGATCCCCGCTCATTGAAGTCCCGCACCTCATCCACGGTGTCCTTCGCCTCGATGATTCCTTTGCGAGGGACTGGCTCCTGTCCGTCATGGACGAGGAAGAGGGAGAGGTCCTCGCCTCTGTAATCCAGGCCTACGGCGTTCTCCCCTCACACAGTGAGGGGGCTCCCTCCCCCGCCCAGAAGGAGGAAATCCCCTTCTGCACCCTTCTTGAGGCAGGGGAAGATTTCAGGATAGTGGGCCGCGAGGATGAAATGGACCGTGCGGTTATGATCATGTGCCGCCTAGGGAAGAACAACCCCCTTCTCGTGGGGGATCCCGGGGTGGGAAAATCCACGATAGTCACCGCCCTCGCCCAGAGGATATCCCGGGGGGACGTCCCCGAGAGGCTCCGTGGCAGGAAGATCTATTCCCTCGACATCACCTCGGTCCTTGCCGGGGCCGGTTACAGGGGAGAAATGGAGGACAGGCTCAAGAAGGCAATGGCCCAGATACGGTCCCGCGGGGACGTCATCGTCTTCGTGGACAACATCCATGACCTCGTGGGTGCGGGGAAAAGTTCAGACAGCACCATCGATGCCACAAGCATCCTTCTCCCCTACCTCGAGGACAGCGACATCCCATTTGTCGGCACCACCACTTTCGACTCCTTCAAGAAAACCATCTCCCGGAACCGGAACCTCCAGAGGATGTTCCAGAGAATAGACATAGAGGAGCCTTCACAGGATGAGGCGGTAAGTATTCTCCTGGGGATAAAGGAACGCTTCGAGAAGTTCCACGGGGTGACAATCAGCGACGACAACATCCGTTACTGCGTAGAGGCATCAGTCAAGTTCAACCCCGAGAAGAGGCTTCCCGAGAAAGCCATCGACCTCATGGACGAAGGCGGGGCATACATCGAACTTCACCCTTCCTACGGGAAGGAAGTGAACAGGGAACTCGTGAACAAGATTCTTTCGGACGTCGTGGGCGTAAGCGTATCAGACGGTCTGGAAGGAGGTACAGTGGACCTAAGGTCCAGGCTCCTTTCCAGGGTCTTCGGACAGGACAGTGCCGTCGATGCCGTCTGCGAGGCCATCTACACTTCCAAGGCCGGTCTGTCCGATCCCCGGAAGCCTCTCGCTTCCTTCCTCTTCGTCGGCCCCACGGGAGTCGGCAAGACCCTTCTTGCCAGGGAACTGGCATCTGCGATGGGCGTTGCCCTGCACCGTTTCGACATGAGCGAATATGCCGAGAAACACACCGTCTCAAAGTTCATCGGCGCCCCTGCCGGATACATTGGCTATGACGAGGGCGGACTTCTGACCGACGCAATCAGGAAGACCCCCCGCTGCGTACTTCTTCTCGATGAAATCGAAAAGGCTCACCAGGACATCTACAACCTGCTTCTCCAGGTTATGGACTACGGGACCATGAGTGACTCCAAGGGCCAGAAAGCGGACTTCCGCAGTGCAGTCATCATCATGACTTCCAATGCCGGGGCACGCCTCGTATCCCGCGGGGGTGTGGGCTTCAAGTTCACCTCCAATGCAGGTGAAGTTATGAGCAAGGAAGTGAAGAATGTCTTCGCACCGGAGTTCCTGAACCGCCTGTCTGCGACAGTCCTCTTCAACGACCTCGGGCGTGACATGGCAGCACTAATCGTGGACAGGGGCCTGGAAGACCTCTCCGCCATGCTTGAGGGCAGGAAGGTGAGTGTCACCTACACAGACGCAGTCAGGGCCCAGGTCCTGGACGAAGGGTTCTCCCCCGAGTACGGTGCAAGGCAGATTGAGAGGACGATATCCAAGAATATCAAACCCCTTCTCGTCCATGAAATCCTCTTCGGGGCCCTCTGTGAGGGCGGCACGGCCGTCATCGACTATAGGGACGGGAAATACACTGTCGAGGTCCTTCCTCCCTCCCGGTCTTAGACGCTCCCCGCCATGGACAAAGGAAGTGAAAAAAGAGAAGTACGTATCTTTCCGCCTGGGGAACGAACCGTACTTCCCGATCGTTGCAGAGTATATGGCGGAAGAATTCGTGGCACTTGGCGGAAAACTTGAGACCCCTTGGCTGGAAAGTGCCTATGCGCATGGATTCTTCCCTTTTTTCGCCTACAAGAGAGAGAGGATATCCTGGAGCTGTCCTACAGACAGGTTCGTAATCTTCACCGACAGGATCCACATATCCCATTCCATGCGGAACCTCATCAACAAGAATCAGTATACCGTCACCTTGGACAAGGACTTCCCGTCCGTCATCCGGAACTGTTCCTCAAACGGCGGAAGGAATGAAAGTCAGTGGGCATGGCTTGGCCCGGATATCATCAAAGCCTATATCCAGTTTCACAAAGAAGGGCATGCCCATAGCGTAGAGGTATGGGACAATGACGGCAAACTGGTAGGGGGGCTGTACGGTGTGCTCTCGGGCGAAGTGTTCTGCGGGGAGAGTATGTTCTCCCTGGTTCAGGGAGCATCGAAGTTGGCGCTAATCTCCCTGGCAAAGTCTCTGAATGAAGTCGGAATAAAACTCATTGACTGCCAGTACGAGACGCCTCACCTTCTTTCAATGGGAGGAGAACACATGACTTATATGGAGTATATCAAGTATCTGGGATGGTAGCAGGTAGACAATCCCAAAGACTCACTACAATTACTTTAGGTGAGCCCATCGTCTCAGAAGCATTACACGAATCTACATCAACTTGTTGTATAGCTTGTCAAGTATAGATGAGACGAAGCTATTTATCTCCTTGCCCAGGACAACCATTTCTGTCGCAAATGGTGCTATTCGGCCCTCTTCGGTCAGTTTAAAATTGGCATCCGCATTTGAAATTGCTTCTTTCAAGCGGACAGGGTCGCGGTCATAATTGAAGCCTCCAGAAATCGTACTGTCGACAAACTGCTTGAACGTCGCAGCCTTCCTCACAAGGTCAACATCAGGTGCTTTGCCGTAGAAATGATAATAGAGCCATATCTCAAAACAAGGATTGCTCTGGGCAATATTCCACATAACATAGCGACCTTGTTTATTATGCTTTCTAGACATCTTGTCATTCATTCTCTTACAGAAGTCTCGAAGTTGCGCTATTTTGCCTTCATCCTCCCATGCGTCAGTATCCACGGCAAACCAGACGTGGTCCCCTTGTAAATAATCCAACGAATAATCAGGGGATTCCGAAAAGAATAAAGCCTCAGCCATTTTCTTCAACTTGCTGGGATCAGTCTTTCCGTCTTCGATGGTATAATTATGACATTCAAGTTATTTGATATGCCTTCAAAGAACCTAAAGTAACGGGGCTCGTCACTTTCTCCTTCACAAATCACATATATTTTATGTGCATCCTGATTTGGATTATTCTTTCCGAAAATTCTTTTTCCCGTAATCATTCTACCAATGAAGGTCTTTCAAGTTGGACAGAAAAGGAATGGCACCATAACGTCCTGCAAGGTAACCATTTTCAATATTTGCGGTCTTATGGATATTATAGTCGCTGAGAGGATAAAGCCGTGTCGCCTGATCACAGTCTTTCTGGGCAAACCAGATTTCGTCGGGACGGAAAATTTTCTGATCCAGAAGTCCGGACTCATGGGTCGTGAATATGAGTTGCCCGACAGAACCCATGCTTGTAGAGATTTTACGTACAATCTCTTTAATCATGATTGGATGAATGCTACGTTCAATCTCATCCGCAAGATACACACCTCCGCTTCGAATGACAGAATAGAAAAGGGGCATATACTCCAATAGCCTCCGCATACCATCCGACTCTATAGACATGGGGACAGCGAAGGTGCTTCCGTCGACCATCTTGTGAATAGCGACAAGGGACTTCTTCCAGACTTGTCCTTCTTCATAAACAAGATTGACTGTGTCCCGTCTATTGTCGGAGAGTAGAACTTGAGGTTCACCGGGATGACTTTGGGCTTCTTTGAATGCTCGCATCATCATATCATTCCCCTTTAATGATTCTTCCAGCACAACCACCTTCTCGATTTCGAGGGATGATATACCTGTATTCAGTTCAGGAATAGTATGGTTTACCATAGTCCTGAACGCCTCAGAACTATCCATTTGATGAGGAAGTGTACCTGTAATGGTATCGGGTAGGTCTATGTGAAGAGTCTCCGTGAACCAGCGGTAAGCTTCGGCAGCGAACTCATTCTCTTTGGGGTAATACTCTCCAAAGAATGAGAGAAGAAGCATATCGGGGCGAACCATACGGTCTACTGCATCCAGGAAAGAGTTAGTTACATTAGTAAGATATTTTGCCGAAAGGGTTGTCTTGCCATTCTCCCTGTGGAAAATAATGTCATCCCTGCTCTTCTGGCTGATAAAAAGATCCTCCAAAATCACTCTCCTGTCTTTATACTCAATATGATAATAGTAGTTCTTACCTCCCTGGCAGAACTCGATGGCAAGACCGGATGGCTTATTCACGTATTCTTTATCCATTCGGAATGATAGTCCGTCACTTGGATAAACCTTATTTAGTGATCCCCCTTTCACCATTTCTTGCAACAACTTAATTGCAGAAACGAGATTGCTTTTGCCTGCCCCATTGGGTCCGTAAATTGCCCCAAGCCGCAAAACAGTAGCGTGCGAGCAGACAACTTTATGGTGTTCATGACCATGACTTTTACTGGATGGGAAGGTGTTGAACTCTGTCGCATCCTTGAAAGAAAAGATTTTTTCAGCAATAAAGCGCAAAAGCATAACTTAATTCCGTTAAAAACTCACCGAAAATATAGAAATTCCCTATTGAATCCCCAACAATTTCAATTAAAACCGTGGATAATTAAACGATTCCTTTCATTTATGCATTGCTGCGAAGCAAATGACCATGACACGAATAGTCAACTACACACGCAGCGAGGTTGCAGAAATGGATGAAACAGCATTGAAAAAGACTCTTCTTGTAAAGAAATTTTACAATCTTGACAGTTTTTTATAGCTTTGCAGAGTCAAACTTACTTTGAGAATGAAAAAGACAGGCAAGATACTGGTCGTAGATGATAATGCAGGAATCCGTTCCACCCTGAAAATCCTCCTTCCCATGCATTTCGGGGAGGTGCAGCTGATTCCCTCCCCTACGGTGCTCCTTTCCACCATATCCTCCTTCAGGCCCGATGCTGTCCTCCTGGACATGAACTACAAGTCCGAGCTCAATACGGGGAACGAAGGCCTTTATTGGCTCTCCGAGATAAAGAAGAACTTCCCCGCCGTGAGAGTCATACTGTTCACCGCTTACGCAGATGTGGCGCTTGCGGTGGAAGGCATGAAAAGAGGCGCTTTCGATTTCATAGTGAAACCCTGGGAGAACGACCACCTGATAGAGGTACTTGCCGCTGCCGTGGGCTCCCCCAAGGCTAAGAAGGAGGACAAGGGCACCCCCGCCGCCCCAGCCATGCTCTGGGGTGGGTCAGAACAGATGAGGAAGATCCATGACACCGTTCTCAAGATAGCTCCCACTGATGCCACCGTGCTCATTACGGGTGAAAACGGAACGGGCAAGGATGTCCTCGCCGCAGAAATAATGCGCCTGTCCGAGAGGGCTGAGGGTCCTTATGTGAGCGTGGACGGAGGAGCGATTCCCGAGACCCTTTTCGAGAGCGAGCTCTTCGGTCACATGAAAGGAGCCTTCACCGATGCGCATGCGGACAAGGTGGGGAAGTTCGAGGCAGCACATGGCGGGACCCTTTTCCTCGATGAAATAGGCAACATCCCGCTGACCCTCCAGGCAAAGCTCCTGAGGGTGCTTCAGAACAGGACCATCACAAGGGTCGGTTCCACCAAGTCCATCCCCGTGGACATCCGCCTCATCTGCGCCACGAACATGGACCTCCGCTCCATGGTAAGTCGCGGGGAATTCCGGGAGGACCTGTACTACAGGATCAACACAATGGAAATCCATCTGCCACCCCTCAGGGAAAGGACAGATGAGATAAGGCCCCTATGCGAGATGTTCATCCGCCAGTATGCCCAGAAATACCACCGCAAGGTAAGCGGCCTTTCCGACATGGCGGTATCCCTTCTTGAGTCCTGCTCCTGGCCCGGGAACATCCGCGAGCTGCAGAACTGCATAGAAAGAGCCGTCATCATGTCTTCCTCCCCGACCATCACCCCGGATGACCTGAGCATCAATCCCGCTGAAATCAAGTCTTCTTCACCCTCCCCTTCCGTCCAGGGAGAGGTGGACACCCTTGAAGGTGCGGAAGAGAAGGCCATAAGGGCTGCCATGAAGAAGTTCTCCGGCAACCTTACCCTCGTCGCCAAGGCCCTGCAGGTATCAAGGCCCACCCTGTACAGCAAACTGAAGAAGTACGGCATCTAGCCGGGAGGATGGAAAAGACGCAGATAATACTGATCCTTGTGCTCATCGGGGCCGTTCTTCTGACGGTCCTCCTTTGCCATATCTACGAGACCAGGCGCTCAGAGAAGAAGGTGAAGTACATGCTCGATGCCCTATCGGACGGGGAACTTAACTTCCGGTTCCGCGAGGGACGGAACAAGAACTCGCTGAACGTGCTCCTGAACCGCCTGAAGAGTCATTTCGATGCAGGTGTGCAGAAGACCATCGAGGACAAGGAGGCCGAGTCCTGGACGAAGCTCATCCGGGTGCTCACCCATGAGATCATGAACACGGTAACCCCCATTTCCGCCCTGTCCAAGGGACTGAAGGATGCATCGGAGGAGGACATGAAAGAGGGGCTCAAGACCATATCGGAGTCTTCCGACAACCTCCTCTCATTCGTGCAGTCCTACCGTGACCTGACCCGACTGCAACAACCGGTCCGAAAGGCCATGATGGTAAGCGAACTGGTGGGCAAGGTGATTTCCTTGGAACAGCCCTCCTTCCCCGACCTGGAGATGCAGTACCGTGAAAAAGACAAAGACATCCTCATCTATGCCGACGAGGGGCAGATATCGAGGATCCTCATAAACCTCATCCGCAATGCAGCCCAAGCCGGAGCCCGCAGGGTCGTCTTCACGGCATGGATAAATCCGGACGATTCCGTGGCCCTGAGCGTGGCGAATGACGGGGAGCAGATAAGCGAGAAAACCCGCGAGGAAATCTTCGTCCCGTTCTTTACGACCAAGGCTGACGGCTCGGGCATAGGTCTCAGCGTGTCCCGCCAGATAATGAGAATGCACTCGGGGGCGTTGAGACTTGAATCCAGCACCCCCGAGTGGACAACTTTCACTTTGACTTTCAAGTAGGACAGGCTCAGTCCGGGGTCCCGCCTCCCCCTAGGGCCTGGTAGATGGCGATGTAGGCCGCTATTACGTTCTTGTAGTCAGTCGAGAGCCTCAGTTCCGCATCCAGCAGGGACTGCTGCGCGGTGAGCACTTCCAGGTAATTTGTCGTGGAGTACTTCATCATCAGCTCTATCTTCTCCACCGCGGAGGACAGGGCGTCCCTCTGCTTGGTGTCCGTCTCCAGGCTCTCTGAGGCGCTGCTGTACTGAAGCAGGGCGTTTCTCACATCCACCCCCGCATCCAGAAGGGTCTGACGGAACGACAGACGGGCCTCCTCCTGCTGGGCCTGGGCGATCCTGAGCTGTGAGGCATTCGCCCCACGGCTGAATATCGGGGCCGTGAGGCCGCCGAGGACATTCCAGACAAGGGAGGACACAGAATTCCAGGACCCGCCTACCGATATGGTCACGTCGGGATAGAATGCAGCCCTTGCGGAGAGCGTGGCATAGAAAGCCTCCGCCAGTACGTTCTCGGCCCTCCTCACATCCGGTCTCGACGCCACAGCCCTCAGTGGAATGTCTCCCGTCAGTGAAGAGTGGGCGGAAAAGTCTTCCAGCTTCCCCCGGGGAATGGCCCTGGGGGTGATTCCGCAAAGGGAACAGAGATTGTTCTGGGCAATCTCGACATTCTTGCGAAGGGCATTGGACGAGGACTCAAGGTTGAGTCTCTTGGCCTTGGCCTGGAGGATGGCAATGTCATTGGTCTTTCCTGCCAACTTGAGGGCCTCGAGGACACTGAGTGTCTTGTCCCAGTTATCCAGGGTGCGAAGACTGATTTCCAGTTGGTTATCAAGAAGAAGCAGGCTATAGTATGAAGCCGCCACACCTGCGATGAGGGAGGAACGGACAGCCTCGGAGGCAGCTTTTCTCTCCTCCAGGGTGGCCTTTGCATACTCCTTCTGGTTACGGATTTTCCCGAAAAGGGGCACTTGCCAGGAGGCTGTAAGTCCGCCAGAATAGGACCCCGGAATCGGATTCGCGGCAGCGGACGCAGCCACGGACGGGAAGAAACCGAGTTCCGCCCTACGGAGGGAGGCTTCGGCCTCCTCAACCCTCAGGAGGGCGACCCCGAGGTCCGTGCCGTTGGTGAGTGCGGAATCAATGAGAGCCTGAAGGCACCCGTCAGTGAAGACCTCCCGCCAGGGAGCGGTGCTCACCTCCTCCACATACTCAACGTCCACCTCCGGACGGGAATACTTGTCATAGACTCCGCAGGAAGAAAGTATCATCCCCGCTGTCACTGAAGTGAGAGCCACTCTAAATATGATGCTTATCTTTCTCATTACTCGTCCTCCCCCTTATGGAATTTCCTGTGACCGGGCAGCATCTTCTCGTCAAGGTATATGAAGATGATGGAAAGCACCGGTGTTATGAATAAAAGCGCGATGGTCCCGATGAGCATTCCCCCTGCGGCCCCCACTCCCACGGAGATGTTTCCGTTGGCCCCGGCCCCCGATGCGAACACGAGGGGAAGAAGTCCGATTATCATGGTAAGGGATGTCATGAGGATAGGTCTGAGACGGTCCTTCGCGGCATTCATGGCCGACTGGGTTATGCTGCATCCCCTCTTCCTTGACTGGGTGGCGTACTCGGTCAGGAGCACGGCGGTCTTTGCGAGAAGGCCGATGAGCATGATAAGACCGATCTGCAGGTAGATGTTATTGTCAAGGCCCCACAACTTCGCGAACATGAAACTCCCCGCAAGCCCGAAGGGGACCGACAGGATGATTGCCAGGGGAATTGTCAGGCTCTCATACAGGGCGCAGAGGATGAGGTAAATGAAAAGGAGGCATATGGCAAAGACTATTGCCGTGGTGTTTCCACCCTCGGCCTCCTCCCTGGACATTCCGCCGAACTCGAAGCCGTAGCCCTCCGGAAGGGCAGTGCGGGCGGTCTCCTTGATGGCATCCAGCGCCTCCCCCGAGGAGTGCCCGGTGCCGCTCTGGCCGTAGACCGCAATCGAGGGGAACAGGTTGAAGCGGGAAATGGACTCCGAGCCATAGACCTTCGTGAGGCGAATGTACTGGCTGAGCGGGGACATCTGGCCGGAAGAGTTCCTGACGAACATATTGTTGAACGCCTCGGGAGAGTCCCTGAACTCGGGGGACGCCTGTATCATCACCCTGTATATCTTGGTGAAACGGTTGATGTTGGAAGCGTAGACACCTCCGACATAACCCGCAAGAACGCTCAGTACCGTCCTGGGGGAGACTCCGTTACGTTTGCACACCACGGGATCCACGTCGACTATGTACTGGGGATAGTTCGTGTCGAAGCTCGTGTATGCCCGGGATATCTCAGGTCTCTTGTTCAGTTCCGAGATGAACTCCCTGGTGTACTTCAGCAGGTCCTCGGTCGTTCCTCCCTTGTGGTCCTGGACATACAGCTCGAATCCGCTGCCGCTTCCGTATCCCGAAATCATGGAGCGGGTTGACAGCCGTATCTGGGCTGCCGATATATGTGAAGTGCGACGGTAGATTTCCTCCATGACGGCGTCCTGAGAGTCATTCCTTCCCTTTCTGAGGTCCCAGTTCTTGAGGCGCACGTTGAAGGACCCCGCGGATGTGGTCGTGGTCCTCCTCGCGTCCGAACCGGTTGTCTTGGAATAAAGCTCGATCTGGGGAATGCCGGAGAGAATCTGTTCGACCTCCTCCACGATCTTTCCCGTCTGCTCGAGATTGGTTCCTGGGGCGGCCTGGACATTCACGGTGATGCTACCCAGGTCCTCCTGCGGGACAAGGCTCGTGGAAGTGGTAGCGAGCATAAGGGCGAGGGCGCCCACGGCGACAACTATCAGGACCCACGAAATCCATTTGTGCCTGAAGAGGTGCAGTTCCGAAGATGCGTAAGCGGCCTTGAACTTGTTGAAGCCCCTGTTGAAAGCGTAATGGAAACGGTCCGAGACGGAGAGTTTCACTCCGCTGTCCTCCTCTACCCTCGGCTTAAGGAGCAGGGCGCACAGAGCCGGGCTGAGGGTAAGGGAGTTAATGCAGGAGATGCCCACCGCTACTGCCATCGTAAGGCCAAACTGCGTGTAGAATATACCCGTGGTACCTCCCATGAAACACACCGGGATGAACACTGCCATGAACACGAGCGTATTGGAAATGATGGCGGAAGTAAGTCCGCCCATGGCATCCACCGTGGCCTTGTACGCCGAGGTGTAGCCAGCATCGAAGCGGGCCTGCACCGCTTCCACCACCACAATGGAATCGTCCACCACCGTCCCTATCACCAGTATGAGGGCGAAGAGCGTCAGCAGGTTCAGGCTGAACCCTGCCGCATAGATGAACATGAAAGTGCCCACGAGCGATACCACGATGGATATGGAAGGGATCAGTGTCGCCTTGAAATCATGCAGGAACAGATACACTACCACAACAACCAGGAGGATCGCAATGAGAAGGGTCTTTATGACTTCCTTGATGGATGCGTCCAGGAAATCCTGCACACTCATGACGGTTGCCATCTTCATCCCCTTCGGGAGAGTCTTCTCGAACTCCTGCACTTCCTTTTTCACGAGGTTTATGACCTCATTGGCATTGGACCCCGAAGTCTGCACCACCATCATGTTGCAGGAAGGGTGACCGTTCACCTCCGTGAAGAAGTTGTACTGCTGCGCCCCGAGCTCTATCTCGGCCACGTCCCCGAGCCTAAGGACACTGCCGTCAGGAAGGGACTTCACGACCATGTCCCTGAACTCCTCCTCATTCTCGTACCTTCCCCTGTATTTGAGGGTGTAGACGAAAACGTTCTCCGTCTCAAGTCCGAGCTTTCCCGTGGCAGCCTCTATGTTCTGTTCGGAGAGGACCTCGGTTATGTCACTGGGGACCAGGGAATACATTGCCATCTTGCCCGGGTCCAGCCAGATTCTCATGGAGTAGCGGGCCCCGAACACGTTCACCTCCCCCACACCGGGGATTCGGCTGAGGCGGGGTTCAAGGTTTATCTGAAGGTAGTTCGTGAGGAAATTGGCCTGGTAGGAGTCGTCCGGGCTGTACAGGGACATCATCATGAGGGTCCCTGTCTGCATCTTGCGGACTGTGACACCGCTCTGGACCACTTCCGAAGGCAGGAGCCTCTGCGCTTCGGCAACCCTGTTCTGCACATTGACTACCGACATGTCAGGGTCCGTTCCCTGCTTGAAGAAAATGCGGATGGAGGCCCCTCCGGTGTTCGTGGCGCTGGAAGTCATGTACATCATGTTCTCGACGCCGTTTATGGACTCCTCCAGGGGAACCACCACACTCTTCATCACCGTCTCAGCACTGGCCCCCATGTAGTTGGCATTCACCGACACCGTGGGCGGGGCAATGTCCGGGTACTGCTCCAGCGGCAGCTGGGTGAGGGCGATGAGGCCGACAATGAGTATCGCCACCGATATCACCCCCGACAGGACCGGCCTGTCTATGAAAGTCCGGATGTTCATTACTGTCCCTCCTGTGCTATGGGCGTTCCTTCCTTGATGAGCCCGGCCCCCTCGGCAATGATGACATCACCGACACTGAGGCCCCCCTCCACCACGTAGTCGGTCCCGTTATTCAGGCGGAACACTGTGACGGGATAGGATACGGCCTTCCCCTCCTCGACCTTGTAGACGAACACCTTCTCCTGGATCTCGAAGGTCGCGGTCTGCGGAATCACTATGCAGTCCTTCCTCTCCACGGGGACTATGACGGTAGCTGTGCCGCCTGAGCGGAGCAGCCTTCCGTGGTTGAGGTACCGTGCCCTTACCCTCACGGACCCGGTGCTCTGGTCCACCAGACCGCTCACCGCGTCTATCCTTCCCTTCCCGTCGAACTTCTCCCCGTCACTCAGAAGCAGTTCCACATCGGGCATCTCCCTGATGAAGGCCTCCTGGGATCCGAAGATGCGGATATAATTGAGTATCTGATTTTCACTCAGCGAGAAATACGCATAGATGCTGCTGTCATCGGAAACCGAGACCAGGGGGCTGGAGATCGAGCTGCCAACCAGCGCCCCCACCTTGTAGGGGATCATGCCGGCGACTCCGTCCACGGGACTCTTGACCACGGTGTAGGAGAGATTGTTCTGGGCCGTCGTGACCTGGGCCTTGGCCTGGGCATATGCAGCCTCGGCAGAGGAAAGGGCATTGAGGGAAGTCTGGAGCTCATACGTGGAGATGACATCCCGGTCATAGAGCATCTGGTTGCTCTGGGCGGTGAGCTTCGCTGTCGCCAGCTGCGCCTCGGCGCTTTTCTCATTGGCCAGGGCGACTTCCAGTGCGGCCTTGTACGGAATCTGGTCCAGGACAAAGAGCGTCTGCCCCTTTCGGACATTGTCCCCCTCGTTGAAACAGATCTCCGTGATGATGCCACTGACCTGGGGGCGGATTTCCACCATCTGACGTCCCTCCAGGGAGGCGGCATAACGGGATTGGAGGACCTGGTCGGAGGAGGTGACCGTAAGGGTCTTGTAATTTGCGGGTGCAGAAGAGGATGATTCCGTGTTTTTGCAGCCGCCAAGTACGGCTAGGCCTACGGAAAAGAGGAATAAGAATAGGTTATTTTTCATGTCGGTGTGGTGTTCGCACTTCGTGTGTTGAAGAAAGGGTGGCCCCATCCCGAGGGTACCGTCAAAACCTTCTATTTCGCTGCAATTATTATACCACCTTAAGGGGGGAAAGGAGCGGGGACAGATGTAAATATCTTTTACACGAGGGCATGCTGATGTAAATATTTTTTACATTTTTAGGTGTTTTCCAAAAGCATAAAAGACTGTCTATCAGTACACTGTATTTTTCGGCATAGCGTTGGCAATGCTTATTGCGTAAAACTGGAATCAATGAAAACAGATATGAACATTCATTCAAGACATATGGGATTCCTCTTCCGAAGGACAGGGGCCGTCGTTGCAGTGGCTCTTATGCTGCTCCCCTGCGGGAGCCCCCTTTCCGCCATGGGCAGGGGAGAGGATGAGGCAGGCGGCAGCAGGATGACCCTTCGGGACTGCCTGCAGTGGGCGGTCTCGAACTCCACCAGGATCCGCATCTGCGAAGCGGACAGGGATGACGCAAGGCTGAACCGCAGGGATGCCCTGCTGAGGGCCGTGACCCCGCAGGTGAACGCAAGCACCTATGCCTACTACAACTTCGGACGCAGCATCGACCCCCAGACCAATACTTACTTCACCCAGACATCTTTCCACAACAACTACAGCATCAGTGCAGGGTTCGATCTGTTCGACGGGTTCGAGGCCGTGAACAACTACCGCATCTCCAAGACTTCGCTCTCAATGAGTGATTCCGAGCAGCAAAGCGCCGAGGCGGACATATGCCTCGCTGTCATGGAAGCCTATTACAATGTGGTCTACTATACCCAGCTCAGCGATATCTACTCCAAGATGGTGGACGAGGCCAAGGCCAAGTTGGCACTTGCCTCCAGGCAGGAGGAACTGGGACTCAAGGGACATGCCGACGTTGTGCAGATACAGGCGGACCTCGCCCAGAGGGAATATGAACTCATCGAGATGCGAAACAGGCTCCTAAGCGAGAAAATGAACCTCGAGGACCTTATGTTCTGGCCCGTGGACACTCCCCTGGAAATCGACACGGAGGTACCCCTCCCCGAGGCCGCTCCCACCAGGGAGGAGGACATCGTGGAGAGTGCCCTCCGGCTGAACCCGCAGATGAGCATCGCCAGGGGAAAAGTTGACAACGCCCGTCTCCAGCTTTCCACCGCAAAGTGGCAGGTCCTTCCGACACTGGGGCTTTACGCAGGATGGAACACAAGCTACTATACCTACATGAGCGGCAATACTGATCCATTCGCCACCCAGTTCCGCAATAACGGGGGGCAGTACATTGAACTGGCCCTCAGCATTCCCCTGTGGGACAGGATGGCCCGCTCAAGCCGGATATCCAAAGGGAAGAATGCCCTGCGCAGGGCAGAGGCCCAACTGGACGAAAACACCCGCAAAATAACTTCCGAAGTGCACCGGGCCGTTCAGGACATGAACGGGCAGGAGGCTTCATACATCCAGGCACGCAGGCTCAGCGAAGTCCAGCAGGAAGCCTTCGCACTGAATGGCCGCAAACTCGAGGAAGGTCTCATTTCCCCGCTGGAATTCCAGACTGCGAGCAACAATTACCTCAAGGCCAAGGCTGACGAGATGGGTTCCCTGCTTAAGTTCCTCATCAAGCAAAGCGTCGTGAAGTACTATTCCGGCATCCCGTACCAGGACCAGTAGAATTCCCGCAGGACACAGTGGGGATGGACATTCACATCATTCATACAAACTGCACATCGACAGCTAAGACATCTTTCATCACAGGATATGGACAAGAAGATAGAGAAAGTAAAAGGCTGGAAAGTAGCCTTCACAAAAAAGGCGCTCCCCTACTGGGGCGGGGCTGCACTGCTAGCATTCATCCTTTGGCTGGTCCTGAGGGACAACTCCTCTACGCTGAGCGTTAACGGGGACACCCTCACAATAGCGGAGGTGAAGGGAGGAGAGTTCAATGACTACATCAGGGTCAGCGGACAGGTCCAGCCGCTCGTGACCATCCAGATAAGCCCCATCGAGGGTGGAGTGGTCCAGCAGATAATGCTGGAGGAAGGTTCGATGGTCCGTAAGGGTGACGAAATACTCCGTCTGTCCAACGACAACCTCGACCTTCAGATCCTCAACTCCGAGGCGGAACTCGCCGAGAAGGAGAACATCCTTCGCAACACCCAGATCCAGATGGAGCAGGACCGCCTCAGCGTGAAGCAGTCCAAGGCGGAGTTCCAGGTGAGCGTGAAGAGGCTCCGCCGAACCTATGAACAGCAGAAGGCCCTATTCGAGGAGAAGCTCATAGCCCGGGAGGAATACCTCAAGGCCAAGGAGGACTACGACCTCGCCATGGAAAAGCTCCAGCTGATACTGGAGAAGGAAGTGCAGGATTCCCTGTACAGGTCGGCACAGGTCGAGAGGATGCGCGAGAGCCTTGACAACATGCAGGTGAACATGCAGATGATCCGCCGCAGGAAGGACAATCTCACCATCAAGTCCCCCATAGACGGACAGCTGGGCCTGCTGGATGCGGTCCTCGGGGAGAGCATCTCCGCCGGGACCAAGATAGGACAGATAAGCGACATGTCCTCCTACAAGATAGAGGCGCAGATAGATGAGCACTACATCGACAAGGTCACTCCCGGTCTCACCGCCCAGATAGAGAGACAGGGAAGCACTTTCGAGGCCTCGCTCAGAAAGGTCTATCCCGAAGTGCGGGACGGGAAGTTCAAGGCTGATTTCAAGTTCATGGGGACCGTTCCCGAGAATATCCGCTCCGGCCAGACCTACTATCTGAACCTCCAGCTCGGAAGCCCGCAGGAAGCTGTCATCATCCCCAGGGGCACCTTCTACCAGAAGACCGGGGGGAAGTGGATCTATGTAGTGAGCAAGGACGGGGGGAAGGCCGTCAAGAGGGAGATTCGCATCGGTCGCCAGAACCCCCAGTACTACGAGGTACTTGAAGGGCTCACCCCCGGGGAGGAGGTCATCGTGTCCGGCTACGAGACCTTCGGCGAGAATGATGTGCTGATTTTCAGGTAACGGGACAGACAGGAAATGAAGATTTCACATAAAGGCATACTTACCACCGTCATGAATATCCTCGGGATGGGCATAGCCCTGTCCGTATTCATGATACTGATGATACAGGTGAGGTGGGACCTCACCTATGACAGGAACTTCCCAGGCCACGAGAAAGTCTTCAGGGTGGAGAACAACCTGATGGACGGCGGCCTGTTCACCACCTTCATGTCCCGCCCGATGATTGAGGCGGTCCGAACCTCAAGCCCCGGCATCGAGGCCGCCGGGACATTCACCTATTCGACGGGAGAGGTATTCTACCGGGAAGGGGACAAGGGCTCCGCCATTACCATCCCCGTGGCGTCTGTGGACTCCTCGATGCTCGATGTATTCCCCTTCGAATTTGTCCAGGGCAGCGCCGATGGGTTCGGGATACGGGGCACCGCCATCCTTGACGAAGTCTTCGCCGGGATGATATTCGGGAAAGAGAGCGCCGTAGGACAGATCCTCGAGACCGGGGAGGGTGGCAAGTACAGGATACTGGGAGTATTCCGCACAACCCCCAGGAACTGCAGCATCCACTACGGCATTGTGACGGGGCTTGGGGATAGACAACTTGAGAACTTCAGCGAATGGTCATTCGCCTCTTTCCTTAAGCTTCGGGACCCCAAGGAGTCGAAAGAAGTCGAGTCCGAGATGATAGATGCCCTGGCAAAGCTATACGGACATGAAGGGGGGAGTTCTTCGGAAGAAGACCTGAAGACGCTGCGCAGCAGTTTTCGCATAACGAACCTTCACGACGCCTATTTCGAGAGGGATGTGAGGGCCAATGTCGTGGGCGGCAACAAGGCCATCACCATGACACTCGCTGCGATTGCCTTTCTTCTGATACTTATCGCTTCGATAAACTTCATAAACTTCGCTTTCGCCCGCATCCCATTCAGGATCAAGGGCATCAACACCCGCAAGGTCCTGGGGGCCTCCAGGGGTTCGCTCACCTGGGTTCAACTCGGTGAGGCAGCTCTTCTCTCTCTTGTTGCCTTCGCCCTGTCCGTTCTCATTCTGCACGTCGTATCGGGGACGGAGATTTCCTCCTTCGTTTCCGACAGCCTCAAGGTCGGGGACAATGCAGGACTGCTCTGCCTCACCCTCGGCATTGCGCTCGCAACTTCGGTAATTGCCGGCGTGGCCCCTGCCCTGTACTCCACATCCCAGCCTGCGGCCCTCGTCCTCAAGGGTTCCTATGCCCTGAGCGTCAAGGGAAGGACTCTGAGAAATGTCCTCATCGCAGTGCAGTTCATACTCTCGTTCATTTTCATAATCTTCGCCCTATATGTAAACAAGCAGGCAAAGTACTTGATGGGCAAGGACATGGGCTTCCAGCAGGAAAACGTCCTGCAGGTATGGTGCGGCTACTACGCCGGGAACCACGCAAAGGAAGTGGAATCCAGGCTGCTGCAATATCCGGCCATTGCCGATGTGACATTCGCCGACAGTCCCATCGTGGCGGAGCAGAGAATGGGCTGGAGCCGTTCGGACGACGCTCAGACCGTGTTCATGGAAGTGACCCCCGTCACGGAGGACTTCGTGGAGTTCTTCGGGCTTCAGATTGTCCAGGGACGTGACTTCCAAAGTTCCGACAACCTCAGTGCCGGGGGGACGATGATTCCCAATGAGACCTTCATGGAGGGATTCCCGCAGTACAGGGTGGGGAGTTTCCTGAACGGCCACAGCGGAGAGAGCAAAGCTGAAATCATAGGAGTGGTGAAGGACTTCAATTTCAAGCCCCTTCGCAGTGCCATGGGCCCCATGGTCCTGTACAACTGGGGCAAGGATGGATGGCGGTCATTCTGCATGATGTATGTAAAAATGGCTCCTGGGGCCTCCTTCAAGGAAGCCTCGGACGCAGTAAAGGACGCCGTGTGCGCCTTCGATCCAACACGCGAACGCAACCAGGTGGCAGTAAGGCATCTGGATGAGTGGATAGATGCGATGTACCAAAATGAGCAGTCCCTCGGGAAGCTTGTCGGCATCGCTTCGGCAATAGCCCTGCTGATTGCCATCATCGGGATAATCGGCCTCGTGTTCTTCGAGACGGAGTTCCTGCGAAAGGAGATTGCGCTTCGCAGGGTGAACGGAGCCTCGGTCGAGAGCATTCTCCTTATGATCGCCAGGAAATACCTCATAATGACGGGAGTGAGTTTCATGATAGCGGCGCCCCTCGTGTACTGGCTCATCTCGATGTGGGGGCAATCCTTCGCCTACAGGGCTCCCGTCGGAGTGTGGATATTCCTTCTTTCCCTTCTTCTCGTAGGGGCCATAACCCTCTTGGTAGTCCTTCTCCAAAGCAGGAAGGCCGCCTCCGAGAATCCCGTGAACTCTCTGAGGAACGAGTGACACTCCCCCACTTACCCCTTCATCCCCCTGAAATCATAGACAAAAAAACAATACGACATGATACAAGTAGAAAACCTTTCCAAAGTCTTCCGCACTGAAGAAATAGAGACCACCGCCCTCGACAGAGTCTCCTTCGAAATCGCTGACGGAGAGTTCGTGGCCATAATGGGTCCCTCCGGATGCGGGAAGTCAACCCTCCTTAACATCCTCGGACCTCTTGACAACCCCACCTCAGGAAGCTACAAGCTCCTCGGGACCGAAGTCGCCCCCCTCAGGGAGAAGGAGAGGACCCGCCTGCGCAAAGGAAAAATAGG